>JAAZEW010000130.1 GCA_012512055.1 Bacillota bacterium
GTTTGTACAGGTGTCTATTGTGAATCCCACCACGGTTATGCAGGATTTGATCTTGAGCATCTTTGTGAAGGTCACTGAAATTCAGCAACTCCGTGTAGTGACAGACGTAAGGTCAGACAGAATTCCGATTAATGCCGTAAGACAGCTTGTAGCCATAGAGGATGTGGTAAATGAGAAATCCCAGCAAATCAACATCCGCAGGGAGGTGGAAATACCTCAGGAAAAACCTCCTGCGCAAAAGATACTTCAAATATTCAGTTCAAGTGTGGACATAACACGGTCTGACATACTCGATGGCAAGGTCATCCTAGAAGGCACCTTGGTCCTCCAGATAATCTACGTTGCGGCTGAACCGGATCAACCTGTTCATCATGCCCATGTTGAAATACCGTTTACCACATTTGTGGATCTGCCCGGGGCTTATCCCGGCATGAATCTTCTGGTGCGTCCAAGGGTGGAATTCGTCACTGTCCAGTTCTTGCCGGTAGGCGTGACTCCTCCTCCTGAGATAGGCACAAGGGATCTCCTGGTTGACGCTATTATCGAGGTATTTGTGAAGGTAACGAAGACAGTCCAGAAGTATGTAGTCATCGACGTGATAGTCCCTCAGGGATTTCGGGATCCGTAAAGCTATCAGTAGGCTGCCTTCATCTTGTGGAATAAGCGACCCTGTCTGCTGAGAATGCGGGGTCGCTTTATTCTGCCGAAGCGCCGTACTTTACCCTAATAGCAGGACAAGAAGTGCATTCCAGGCATCTTATGCAGTCCTTGGAGTTTGCATCGAGATACGGGTCAATATTCACGGGGCAAGCTGCTCTGCAAGCTCCGCACCGGTTGCAGAGTTCTTTGTCTACTTGAAGCTGTACGTGGCTCACCTTGTTGAAGGGCGAATATATAGTTCCGAGGGGACAGATGAATCTGCAAAAAGGCCTTTTGATGAGAATTGCGGTGACTATGAAAACCAATACTATGGCCATTTTCACGATGAACAAGGGTCCTGCCATAGCCCTGATCGACGGATCAATGGCCACCAGGGGCAACCCGGCTTCGAGGCCGCCTGCCGGACACAGCTTGCAAAACAGTGGTTCCCCCGTTGCAAACGCCCCAATCAGAACGAGTCCTACGAAGATCGGGTACCGTGCGGCTTTCCAAGCGCCAATTCCGGCTTTTTCCTGTAGTTTCTTCCTGCCGAGTCTGATTTTGAAGAGGACATCCTGCAAGAACCCGAAGGGGCATGCCCACCCACAGGCCATACGTCCAACAAGCGCTCCTATGACTGTGAAGAATCCCACCAGGGCAAAGGGGAACCTCCTCTGTCCGATGAAATGCTGGAGCGACCCGATAGGGCAAGCCATGACCGCGAGCGGGCATGCGTGGCAATTGAGTATGGGCGCAGGGCAAGACTTTAGAAGTGATAAGACATAAGAGTTGGCAAATGCAAGCGATGCAAGCTGAACCATTGTTCGCTTATCTACAGCCGGTTTCTTGCTAAGAGCCGATTTATTATTGACGGCCTGCCTACGATCGAGAGCCGATTTATGCTTGTCAGTTGCCGGCTTGCTTGTCGTACCACGAACTCTCGAATCTTTGATCTTCGAATCCCGCCTTCTCGTTTAGAACTTGCAGGTTATCTCAAGCCGATACATGATGCGCACAGGATTAAAGCATTGAGCAAGATAGTCGTAAATTCGCTTCTGAAAGCGCCAATGATTATGAAGCATATGCCCAGCGCTAACAAGAGGTATGTCCCGGATCTTATGGGAAGTTCCATTTTGAGGCTTCCCCGACCTTCGCGCGGCCTATCACATATCTTCCTATGTCTACCGGCCCTGTTATCACTCATTTACTGTTCCTTCCCGAGTAGGCCGGCGATAAGCTCGCCTAATTCCTTCTGGAATTTTGCTTTATCAGCACCTGTCCCTATTGAGACATGCCTTACTACGCCAGACTTATCAATTAGGACAAGCGTAGGTATGGCTCTTACCCCATAATCCTGGATGATTTTAGTAAGGGGAGTATCGTCCTTGGAGGCGGCTGCTATGATAGAATACGGAATTCCATTGTCCTTAACGTATTTCTCGACATTCTTCTGAGCATCATTTACTACAATCCCAAGAACCACTAGGCCCTGTTCAGAGTATGTCTCATGAAGCGAGATGATTACCGGGGCGATCTCCCTGCACGGGCCGCACCAGGTAGCCCAGAAATCTATCAGTGTTACTCTGCCTGGGTCATTAAGGCTAATGCGCGTTCCGGCAAGGTCGGTCACAACAAAGGGAGGCGCCGGCTTATTCAGGAGGTCCTCTGAGCGGGCGGCAGAACACCCAGGCATCCGGTAGGTTGCAGCCAGTAGAAGGCCCGCCACCAGGATGACGATAAACGCAGGATATGTTCTTTTAAGGTTGGATCTCTTCAGGTGTCCGGTTCTTGACATAAAAGGCCCTCCTTTTGCTGCGTTAAGCTTTGAGTCTTCCAGGCGTCTATTGGGATATTGCTTCACTAAGAAGTAATACGACAATCTGCCGAAGTAGTTCCCGTAGATGGTTCCAAGTGACGTAGTCTCCCACCCCGGCATATCATATTCTGGTAGATGTGTTACCAGAGAGGGAGGGAGGGAGATGTCAGAGGATTTGACCATCTCCGGTGTTCATCACAAGAAGGTAAAAGTGGAAGTAATAGTTGCTGATGTAAGCGCCAGTATTGTCGCCGGCGGTCAACTCACCGTGCCGCCTCCGAAGCCTGACATAGCTTCGATTCTGGATACTCAGGCCCAGGTTACTATCAGCCACGTTTCAGTTGTTTCCGGAACTGTCGTGATCCAGGGAAACGTGACAGTGGACATAACATATGTTTCCACCGCGCCTTCCCAGCCGGTTCACTTCTTCGAAGGGACCCTATCCCTGTTCGGAAGTGTTAATGTGCCTGGGATCTTCCCGGGAATGACTCCTGAAGTAGTGGTAACGAGTGTTTTTGCCACATCGCGTCTTGTGGATCCCAGAACGGTTGAAGTTAACGTGTTAGTCACTGTAAGGGTGAAGGTTCTGAGAGAACAGGTCCTTCCGATAGTCAGTGAAGTCCCGAAAACGATTATTGTGCCTACCATTACCGTGCCTGTGGTTCCTGTGGTCAAGCGCAGAGTCGTCACTGTGGAACGTGCTGTGCTGCAAGGGGAAGCCCAGACGATTGCCGTGGGGACTATATCCATACCGCCTGATAAGCCAGGCGCATCCAGCATTATTCGAACCGGCGCCGCCGGATCTGTCACCCGGGCCAACGTTCTCAGAGGAAAGGTAGTGGTTGACGGGGTTGTATCCACACGCACTCTCTATGTAGGCTTGAGCCCGGGACAGCCGGTTTTCTCTGTGGACGGAGCCATCACCTTCAGCGTAATTGTGGATCTTCCCGGGGTAGAAGTGGGAATGTTTGCGTTTGCGGCTGTGCAAATCGAGGCTGTGGATACGACTATTGTTAATGCCCGAACCTTGCGCGTAAGGGCAGTGGTAAAAGTTACAGTAGTCGTTACGGTGGAACGAGAGCTTCCCCTCGTGACCGGCATAGGAGCTCTTCCGCCTCCACTTGTACCCATCACCCAAGACTTCCTCGTGGAGGAGATCGTAGGTCAAGTGCAGGATGATTCCACAATCACGGTGCAGGTGGTAGTTCCGACTACGCTCCCCGGTATTGGAAGAGTAATCCAGTCCTTTGCTCAAGCCAGGATCACAAAGACCTTAGTGCTTGACGGTGTAATTATAGTTCAGGGAATTCTGAGGATTACTATACTGTTTTCTGAACTACCCAGCCAGAAAGTGTTTGCTCA
>JAAZEW010000131.1 GCA_012512055.1 Bacillota bacterium
ACAAAAGACGATGTCATAGTGTTCCTTCACACAGGTGGAACACCACTGTTGTTTTCATACGGGGAGCAGTTGATCACAGAAGAAATCATGGAGCTAATCACTTACGACACGGACAGGTTAGATTAATCTGATTTTGGTCTGCAGGCCATAATCCTATTTTCTATGCATGCGGAGACCGTTGATTTTCCCCAATAGTTTCCAGATACCGGAGTCTCAGGAAGGTCGGCCTCCAGGTTCTTCTGACGGCAATCGCCTTGAATGTAAAGCGCATGTTCACGCTGCTTAAGGAATCGAAGGCTCCGGCACTTCGAGAACCTCATCCAGGCACTGAATGCCAGGACAGACGTGGACGGTGAAGAACTTGACGTAATCGCTGAGGACTTTCTCAAGGAGCAGCGATTGATATAGCAGATTTGACAACTTGCCTATCTATGGTATACTGAGCAAGTAAAATACATTCCATGGGGATCGTTACATAGGTAGAATCATTGATGGAAACCACAACTACGAGCGTTTCCTGGTTGTGTAAGAGTTTCTAGGGCTTTTTCACCTCAGGCCGCCGTCTAAAGAGCGGCTTCTATCCCTCCATCCTTCATGCTTCCACGCTTCTTTTGTTTTCCCTGAGTGAGCTGAATGATGAGTGAGATGTTTTCTCTTTCGTTTATGGTTACTTTCAGTACCCTATTATGATTCCGGGATTTTGGGCAGTCTTTGAAGGTTTAGTCATGCCCGGAGTCTGGTATCCTCATGGTCTGAATCCAGTAATTGGAGGGAATTATTGATTAATGATAAAGCTTAGACACGTGAGCAAAAACTACGACGACAAAGTAGTGGTTGTAGATGATATCAACCTCGATATCAAGCAAGGAGAGTTTGTGGTGCTTATCGGCCCCAGTGGCTGTGGCAAGAGCACGATTCTTGAGATGATGACCGGGATCGAGAAGCCGACGAGAGGTTCCATATACGTTAATGGCAAGGATATCAAGAGACTCAATGATGCAGGGTTGAAGCGGAATATCCGACATGTGACTCAGCAAATCAGCCTGTCTCCTCATCTTACGATTGGCAGGAATATCGGACAGGTGTTGGGATCCAAGGAACTGTCTGAGGAATACATCGCTGCACGGACAAAGGAACTTCTCGAGATGGTGGGAATGGATCCGTCCCAATACATGGACAGACTTCCCAGCGAGTTAAGTGGTGGGCAGCAGCAACGGATAGGTATTTTGTGTGCGCTGGCTGCAGAGACTGACGTTATTCTTATGGATGAATCTTTTAGTGCTCTGGATCCCATTACCCGAAAGAACCTGCAGGATGATGTGAAGAAGCTGCATGGTAGGTTGAAGAAAACGATAGTCTTAGTTACACACGACATGGATGAAGCATTTAAGCTGGGAGATCGAATCGTGTTAATGAGGCGCGGCAAGATAGTCCAGTCTGGCTCTCCGGAGGACTTCTTGAAAGACCCTGCCACCAAGTTCGTTAAGGAGTTCATAGGACGAG
>JAAZEW010000132.1 GCA_012512055.1 Bacillota bacterium
CGGGGCAACCTTGCTGTCCTCATGGTTACTCACAACCTTCGCCTGGCTCTTGCAGTAGGAACAAGGACGATAATGATGCATGAAGGCGAAATTGCCTTGGATGTAAGCGATCCGGAGAGGTCAGAAATGACCGTGGCTGACCTTCTCGAACGCTTCCATGATGCCAGGGGCGAGAGGCTGTCTGACGACCGAATCCTTCTGGAGGCGTGAGGAGATTTCCATCAGTTCTTACCGTCTCGCGTCATGCAGGTTTTTCCTGCGTGTAGTTACCGCACAGCCATCCGGTGTTGTGTTCGGGGACGGCGCGCTTGCGGCGCGCCTCGTTAGAATTTGGCGCACAGGCCGGCCAAATTCTCGACGCTCCCTTATACAATCAGCGGATGGCTGTATTGGTTCTATCCATTGACAGTCTAGTGCCCCGTGGGCTCTGACAATATCTCTACCTGCGGAAGGGCACTGTCTTGTGACGCTGTCCCGCGATTACTTGTTGGTTCTGAACCTGGGTTGCCTTGCGTGCTTCCACATTTGCCCTTACTACTGCCACTTCCAGGATTCTGTCTATAAGCTCCTCAAACGAGAGTCCGCTTGCCATGGCTGCGACAGGGAAAAGGCTGACAGCGGAGAGGCCGGGCAAAGGGTTGATCTCCAGGAAGTTGGGGACTCCCTCACCGTCGAGCCTTACGTCCACCCTGGCTAAGTCACGACATTCAAGGGCTCGATATGATCTTATGGCTACGTCCAGGATAGAGGAGGCCAGTTCGTCCGTGATAGGCGCAGGACACAAGAACTGCTCCAGGTTGTTGTGCTTAGTGTCATAGCAATACACGAACGATTCCGGTTCTGTCTCAGCTACAGGCCGAACTTCCATTATTGGGAAAGCTGTGATGTCTTTGTTTCCCACTATCCCGACGGTAAATTCACGTCCCGGCAGGAACTCCTCTATCAGTGCAGGCTGTCCATACACACTTGTTATCCAGTTTACCATGTCAAAAAGGCCGGCAGGACCTGTGACTTTAGACGAACTCCTTACTCCTTTGCTGGAACCCTCATACGCAGGTTTCACAAAAAGCGGGTACTTGAGAGATTCAACTCTGAGGTTCAGAAGTTCATTTGTGCTGTTTACTTTTGAACACCATGGAGTCAGGATACCATTTGAAGAGATAATAGCCTTAGTTACAGCTTTATCGAGACAGACTGCAAGTGTAAGAGGATCTGAGCCTGTATATGGAATTCCGAGGGATTCAAGGATTGCAGGCACAATTGCCTCTCGGCATCTTCCTTCCCAGCCTTCTGCGATATTGAACACAATATCCACATTGACCCTTTGCAGTCTGGAAAGAAGTCCGGGGCGATATGGTATTTTCACGACACGGTGTCCCCTGGCCCGTAGTGCTTTCGCTATACGGTCTACCGTTGATTGCTCTTCGAATTCGGCGTCAGCGTCTTCAACTTCCGTGTCGGACCTGGGACAGTCTTTTTTCAAATTGTAGGCCAGACCTACAACAAATCCCATGGTCATCCCTCACATTCTAATTATGGTTATGTGGATCAGAATAGTATTTGACAGTCTTTTCGGGCTCTTGTCATAGCCGGAAAACACTCGCCTTTTCGGTAGACCTCGGTTTTCTGCCACCCTGCTCGGCTTTGGTGCAGAAGCCTTGCAGGCCCCATGATCACCTCCAAGACGCTCTCCTATGGCGTCCCCTTTTTCAGTAGTTGAGTCTACTCTTGTGAGAGAGCATTGTCTATAGCCGTATCACGCGATTATCGACTCTTTTGCCTCGAAAAACGTGGATACTGCCACTAATGTGCCAAAGGCTTGCCGATAGTCAATAGTTTGAGGTTTCTATGCCTAGATTGCCTGGGTATGCTCAGGAATAAGTCCTACGAAGGACTTGCATGGAAAAAGGAGAATAATACATAACACATGCAGACATAAACATGTATCTTGAATCAGCAAGGGTGTGCTCCAATGGAAGCAGAAGACGGCAGAGGAAAAGACAATACTTTAAGAAGAATCGTGCGTGCAGGCGTAATCGCTTCAGTATACGTCGGACTGACCTATGCCCTGGCCCCCATTAGTTTCGGCCAGTTTCAGTTCAGGGTGGCAGAGGCATTGACCGTGCTTCCGATACTCTATCCCGAAGCTGTGCCTGCTTTGTTCATTGGGTGCTTTTTGGCGAATATGATTGGGCCTTACGGGATTTTGGATATCGTATTAGGCAGCCTCACGACATTACTGGCTGCCATACTTACAAGGGTGTTCAGGAAAAGCGCTGTTGCATATTTCTGGCCCATAGCGCTTAACGCCCTTATTGTCAGCGCATATCTTAGTCTGTTGGCGGAGACAAAGGCGAGTTACTGGGCATTTGTGCTCAGCATAGGGATTTCTGAAGCAGCTTCAGTGCTGCTTGTGGGAATTCCCCTTGTTAAATTCCTTCGAGCAGCACATCCTGACACGATTTCATAAGGAGAGATGGTCCTAATGTCTAAGATCAGAGCTAAACTGAAGAACTACCTTTATCCGATTCCTGCGATTCCTGTTAGTTGCACCGACAGCAACGGACGTCCCAATATTATTACAGTGGCGTGGACAGGGGTGGCTTGCGGGACACCGCCTATGGTGTCAATAGCGATCAACCTCATGAGGTATTCCCATGGCATTATTAAGGAAACAGGAGCGTTTTGCGTAAATATTCCTGACAATGAGACGCTCCATGCCACTGACTATTGTGGTAATGTATCAGGTAAGGACGTAGACAAGTTTCGAGAGCTTGGCCTGACTCCTGTAAAAGGAGACGAGACAGAGTGTCACTACATTGATGAATGCCCCATCAATATGGAGTGCCTGGTAAGGCACAGCGTGGTCCTGGGCAGCCACGAGCTCTTCATAGGAGAGGTAGTGGCGGTCCACGCTCGGGATGGGGTCCTTACCGCTGAAGGAAGGGTCAATATGGCTAATCTGAACCTGTTTACATATGTAGGCCCTGACTATTATGCTATCGGCAAGAAACTCGGGCAATACGGATATTCCGTAAGCCGGCCGTCCCGATAGGCTATGCACTGCTTTGCCGGGGAATTGGCATTGCCATGTTGATACAGGTAGGGGCTTGAGACATGTTTGATCTTCATATCCAAAAAAGGCAGAGCATAATCCATCTGAAACTCCGACGTTACTCAGGCATATTGGGATGGATGGCGATTTTCTCCGTGACGTGGATAACTGTCCTTGTGCTGGTTTGCTCTTTGTTTCACACGGGGATGCCACGTGTGGAAGCATCGGAGGCGCAAGATGCCGGCTCATCAGTGGATTGGGAAAGCATGCTGGAGGATGCTAAAAAGAACCCGGTGCAGGATCTCAACACGCATTTGATGTTGGCTGTAGCTTACGCAAACCTCGGTATGATTCCTGAAGCTACCCGTGAGTTCCGGGTTATTGAGACTTCCGGCTATGACGAGTTCGGGAAAGAAGTAATACGTGAAAACAATGAGAAAGTGAAGCGTTCGCCTGATGACATTGTCAGTCTCAATTTGCTGGCTTTTGCGTATTACGCTTTCGGCGAATATGAGAAATCCCTCCATTGCTTTGAGTCTCTGACTGAGCTGGATCCTAGGAACGTGTGGGTCCACCATTACTATGCGTACAGCTTATCGAGGGCAGGCAAGATGGATGAGGCAATAGAGGTTCTCAAAGCTGCCCGGGCAATAGACCCGTCCAATGAATATACTCATCTCTTGCTGGGCCTTGCATTCCGGGAAAAAGGCTGGTACTTGCTGTCCGTTCTGGAGCTGGCAAGAGCCAGGAAGGCTATTAGTGTACTTTCCAGGCTGGCTGACTAGATCGACCGGAGGATCGGAGGAATCGAAATGACACAGGCTGCGTATGGAAGGGAAACGGATATTCTCATTGAGGGCGCGACAGTAATATCTCCTGTTTCGGTAGGCGCTGATGAGAGAATTATCGTGGTGGACGAAGGCGCTATTGCCATAGATGACGGGAAAATTATGTATGTAGGCCCTTCACCTGCTCCTCCTGAATTCCGCAATGCTCTGAAACACATAAACGCATCGTGTCTGATAGCTCTTCCGGGGTTTGTGAATGCCCACACTCACGCAGCCATGACGCTCCTTAGAGGATATGCTGATGATATGGTCCTCATGGAATGGCTGCAAGAAAAGATTTGGCCTATTGAGGCTCACCTGAATCCGGAAGACGTCTACTACGGCGCAATGCTTGCATGCATTGAAATGATTCGAGCAGGTGTCACTACATTTGCAGACCAGTATTTCTTTATGGATGACACTGCGAGAGCAGTAAGGGACGCAGGCATCCGTGCCAGCCTATCCAGGGGGCTTATTGCCGCATCACCGAATTCCTCCCGGGCTCTTAGAGAGAACATTGAATTATGCGAGGCCTGGGACGGGCAGGCAAACGGCCGGATAACAACCATGTTAGGCCCTCATGCTCCATACACATGCCCTGTGGACTTCCTCGAAAAAGTAATGGAAGCCGCAGGGGAACTTGGGGTGGGTATGCACATACATCTATCTGAAACACGAGGCGAAGTGGAAGAGTCCCGAGCCCGGCATGGCGGTATGTCTCCCATTGAACTCATGGACAGCATCGGCCTTTTTGAGTTTAGGACTCTTGCTGCGCATTGTGTCCATGTTTCCCAAAAGGATATCGAGATACTCAGCTCAAAAGGGGTCGGGGTTGCCCATAACCCGGGTAGCAATATGAAAATAGCTTCCGGAATCGCCCCTGTTCCTGCCATGCTGAAGGCAGGTGTGAAAGTAGGGCTGGGCACGGACGGGGCTTCAAGCAACAATAATCTGGATCTGCTTGAAGA
>JAAZEW010000133.1 GCA_012512055.1 Bacillota bacterium
CCCGCGTGCATCAGCTCTTCGCTAAGGCGACCGATGTTACTAAGCTCCTCACGGATTCTACTTTCGAGAACCTCAAAGTCCCCCTGGGTCACAGTAACTCAACTCCTTGCTTTTGGACCTTTTCTAAGAGACTGGGACAAGCGTCTTCAGCCAATACAACGCTGGGAGGGAACGGAGACACGATCTTCCAGACTTCACATAGCATCTGCCAATACTTGTCCGGCTGTGTAAATCCCTCAACGAGGAGGTCTATGTCCGAGTGGGTATCGAAGTTGCGACTCCATGCAAGAGACCCGTAAAGGTACACCTTTGATGCGCCGTAGCGCTCCTTGATGAAGGCTGCCGCTTGTTTAGCTCTATCCGTTGCGTCCTTCTGAAGCAGGTCTTTCCTATGCTGCTCTCTTTCCGCCCGCTTCTGCCATGCTTCTCTAAGCATATCAAGGTCAAAGTCGCCCACCTGGATCACCTCCTCCATCTTATGCGGAGTCTAGGTTGCATTTCCATTCTAACGGAGCGGGATTCAGTGTGTCAACGGCGGTGGCTCAGGCTACGAAGCCAGCGGGTGAAGGAATGCGTCATCGACTGGTTGGCATATGCCAAGCGCAAGAAGCGCACTACTAATGGAGGCAGACATCTGGTCCAGGAGGAGCTTTGGCATGTCCATTGATTTCCGTGGCAGCACTCGCGACAGAATTCCGGACGAAACGCCCGGTGGGACTTCGGATAGTGCTCCCGGCAATACGCCTGATAACGGCGAACAACCATCTGATCCC
Source organism: Bacillota bacterium (assembly GCA_012512055.1). Next base: position 774 of record JAAZEW010000133.1, read on the forward strand.
AATGAACACCTGCCAATTTGTGAAGGCAGTTCGATCCTCAACCTAAATCTATCTGAGCTCCTGGATTGCTTGCGCACAAGCTCCCGCGGCCTTACCGGCTGGGACGTTGAAGCCCGCCTGGAAGAGTACGGGCCAAACGAACTTGCAGTTAAACGCGGAGTATCGCCTATTGTCGCCTTCCTCGAGCTCCTGGCAGACCCGCTGGTTCTGGTCCTGATCATATCCGGTGTCATATCCTTCTTCTCAGGAGAGATCCGGGGAGCAATCATCATCGGAGCGATCGTCCTTATCAGTTCGATTCTTCAGTTCGTTCAAGAGTACACATCTGAACAGACTGCCGAGAAGCTTGCCCGGCGGGTTGCGGTTACGTCCACTGTCATGCGTGACGGCGAATACGTGGAAGTGCCCATAACAGAGCTTGTCCCGGGTGATTCCATCCTCCTTGGCGTAGGAGACATTGTCCCTGCAGATGCCCGTGTGCTTACTGCAAAGGACTTTTTTGTTGATCAGTCGACTCTTACCGGGGAGTCAGCGCCTGTGGAGAAATGGCTGCATGAAGGTGCACGAAAGGCTGCCTCACTTCCTGACATGGATCATGCGGTGTTCTTCGGCACAAACGTTGTAAGCGGCACAGCAACGGCAATAGTGGCGGAAACCGGCAGCAGGACCCAATTCGGACGGCTTGCGCGTACTCTTACTGAGGAGCGTCCAAAAACCGAATTTCAAAGAGGTATTGATCGTTTCACTCAAATGCTCGTCCGCATAG
>JAAZEW010000134.1 GCA_012512055.1 Bacillota bacterium
GAGGACAAGATGGACAGAGAACCGCAGTTAGAAGGACTGTATGAACAACAGTGGACGCCAGAAATATAATTTGTAATCAGCAGGTTACCGGTTCAAGTCCGGTCGTCGGCTCCAAATATTTAAGCAGTTAGGGCGGGGTTTCCCGCCGTTTTTGTTTTTGGTAAGTCGAAAAATCAGCCGGTCACTTAGGTAAAACTAGGTAAATCACTCTTTGCGGGTATCGCCATGAAGGCGGTCGTGATAAGTTTTGGAGGCCTCTTTAAGCGAGGGGTCGAATACGCGCACGTAGTGCCGCGACGTGGTATCAGGGCTGCTGCGGCCTGCGGCTTGCTGGATGAGTGATAGTGGTATGCCCAAGGGCGCCCATGAGCGATGCCCAGGTGCTTCTAAGAACAATTCTGGTCGCTTTACGGGTGGTGACTTGACTATTTGACGCTTACTAAAAACCACAGGGCAAGTTGGGCAGAACTGGTCAAATCATTGCGATTGCGTGTGGCTGCATGCGCCTTGATTCTCCAAAGTTTTCTGAAGAGCTGGCATTTGCATGATCCGATGGCTCTTCCACTGCTGACGGCGGTTTACCGGTTAGCGCTGTTCAGTAGCGCTGTTTAGTGCGTTTTCTATTGCCTTCAATATGACTTTGCTACTGTGTGTGGCGCCGGAGACCGCATCCACGGCCAAGGTCTGAGACTCTACGACTTTGTCCGCTATTGCTTCGGCCGGGGCGCCTCTGCCGTTTACGTGCTTTACCAGTTCAATGTCGCATACCTTATGGTCCTTTATGGTAACCTTGACCTCAGCAGTTACCGGAAATGCGTGGCAACTACCTGTATAGATGCCGTCTGCTGCTTTTGATATATCTATATCAGACATTGATGTCTTCGTTATTTGGTTTAGATTTGTCTCAATAGTCTTTATGTATGACTTCATCCCGAAATAGACTCCTGCGATGATTACTGCCAGAATAGTCAAGACTATTACCGGTTTTCTTCTCATGCAGTCTTCCTCCTTCAAGCCATCATGGCCGACCTTATCCAAGCTGAAGCTCGCTCGAGTTCATTATCTTTCAACGGCCCTTCGGAGCCTTTTACGAAGAATCCTTGAGGCTGAGCCATCAGGGCTCCACTCTTCTTCTTGAGTCTATCCGCTATGGGTTTGGCAGCATATCCAAACAATCCCACCATCGTGCTTAGGAAACGTGAGCGCACGTCTGCCGTTGACATCCTGGTATCAAAAGCTGCTACTTTGATCCCCTTCAGACCGTCACTAGGAATGCTGTTCAAAAAGTCAGTAATCGGCTTTGTCGGTCTAAATGCCCGAGTAGGAGAACCAACGATTAAGATATCCAATCCTTTCAGGTGTTCGGGCTTTGCGTCACTTACGTGAAGCGTTTCACAACTCCCTTGAGAGGCGATACTGTCACCGATTGCCAAGGCTACCTGCTTAGTGTTCCCAAAGAAGGAATCATATACGATTAAGGCTTTCATCTTCACTGATGCCTCCCTAATGAGTATGAATACCGGTGGCGAATCCCATTACGGATCCCGCTATATGTCTGAATTTTCGAATAAAAGCTTAGATATTCGTTCGACACCGATGAGCCTATTCCTGTCACTCGCAGGATAGTCTGCTTTGCCTTCTGCTTGAGATATCGGCAGGGGACTACCTGCAGGTAGAGTTACGTAGCGGGGAATTGGTGATCAGGCCCTGCCCGAGGCACAGCGAGCGGGAGCTTCTGTTAGCGTATGCTAAGGAACATAGCAAAGAGCAAGTTGCTATCGAAGAAATCCATAGGATGTTTTCAGGGCTTCCTTTTTCAGCGGGAGAAAGGGTAAGTAGCCTAAGAAAGGAGGAGCCTTGAACGAGCGATAAAGGGTTGGAAGCCCTCAATCCTTTGCAGTTTTCTTCTCTAGAGTAGCCCTTTGGCCACAAGATGCGATCTAATAACCTGTTCGAGTTCTCGGCGACGAACAGGCCCGGAGAAAGGAGCGACACCGTCGATATACAGATTTTCCTCGCCTAGTTGTAGCGCATCTGTGTGGGTGCGGATTGGGTATTCACGTGTGACTACCTTATCCGAAATTGAACCTGCGATGGATAGACAGGTACGATAATGCTGGATTATCCATGGACATCTGAGATTGAACACTGCCTCCACCAGTACTATGTCGTTGGAGAGGGCAGAGTCTTTCAAATGCGCGAAGTCTCTTAGTTGACGGAAGTCTTTTAGCTCACCTGGGTCTCCTAGCTGTCCGAAACGTACTGTAGGAGAAGCTAAGGAAACCTCTGTCTCTGTAAGCCGACGGGTCTTTCGAAATAGCACGGTCGCCCCGGTAGTCTTCTGCTCAACCACTTGAAAATCGAACCGCTGAAAGAAAGCAGGAGGCATCCAGTTGGGATAAGTAAGAACCGCAATTCCCTTGGAATCCTGTGCGGCATCAAGGGCAAGCTCCATTAGGGACCTGGCTACCCCCAGACCGCATGCCTTCGCAAGCACCCATAAGCATCGGATTACGCATACACCCTCACCGTCAATGGGGATCGGAACAGCCTCGATAGGCATTATCTCGATACGGCCGACAGGCTCCTCTTCCAGAAAAGTCCCAAAGACCCTTGCTCCCATGGCAGCCGCCTGATTGTGGGCTTCTCGGCTTTCTCTCAGGATACCAAGGGTTACTTCGGGTTCAGAGTCGGGCATGATACACATCTTATTGATACTGTCTATATCGGAAGGGGCGATCTCACAGATCTTGACTCTGTTCATAGTAGAATTCCTCCCTGGAGTTAGGGGTGTAGCACAGGCACCGGGAGTAGTTTCAAAGTCAGCCTGTTTCCTGGCTTGCCTTGCTCAGCCCATCTGCTGAACGATTCAATCAAGACCGGGATGTTCCTGCAGAGAAGCAAGGGAAACTTGTGCTAAGTGTACCCATCCCCATTTGGTATCAACCCGGCCACCTTAGAGTCGATTTGACTTGGCGGTTCCTGCATTCAGGTTGCATCCTCTCATCCGTGCAAGTTTGCCTTCGAATACTCAGGAAGGTGCCGGCCCCTATGTCTCTCTCTACGTACCTGTCCGGTGTCCGCAATTATCCAAGACCTGTGCTTGTTACCATTGTAGCGTGTCAGTGATTGCGGAAGAGCACACAAAATCAACTGCGGGTTTATCGGATAAAAGGATACTATTACGCCTTACTCGAGATTCTGCTCGTGAAAAATAGCTTCACGGCGGTTAAATGAGGTAAGTAGTGGGTCGGAACTGCTTGTAAAGAGACAGCGAAATAATTCGTGGAGAAAGTTTTCTACAGGAAGGAGTTTCTTGTTTCAGGTAGAATTACTTCTTAAAGCGCGGGTGGATACAAGTGGTGTAAAAGGGTTTGTTGCACAAAGATGACTCAAGAAAATACTTTTCAAGTACTTATGTGTCACATAATGACATCTAGACTTAACGTGAGAAGAAAACTGACGAGGAGGTGGTGGTGGGGAGGATAAGGCTCCGAAGACTATAGGGATTATCAAAAAACATCAATAAGGAGGGAATTTCATAAATGAGTACGCTTAGTTCCAAGAAACTAATGGTCGTATCCATTATTTGTGTGGTTGCCGTATTGATGGGGTCATTATCAGCATTCGCAGCACCAAGATTGGTACTCCGTGCCGGTGATGATAGCACAGAAGATTATCCCTACCATAAGGCCTTTGCCGCCTGGGCAGAGGCGATAGACAAAGCAAGCAACGGCGAAATCAAGCTTGAAGTCTATTCCAACGCGGTGCTGGGGTATGAGAGAGAGCTAATTGAAGGCGTGCAAATGGGCACCATTGACTTCTGCACAACTTCTCTCGGACCTTTTGGCAGTTTTGCGCCGAAAATCGACTCTCTGAACCTTCCCTACATCTTTAAGGATGTAGACCATCTCATCAGAGTCCTTGATGCAGGATTGTCAGCCAAAATGAATGCATATATTGAGAAACAGAACGTAGGATTTCTTAGCTTAGGCTGGATATGTGGAGGCGGGAGATGCTTCTATACCAAGAAACCGGTTCATTCTGTAAAGGATCTCGCTAACTTGAAAATCAGGGTCATGGAGAACAAGGTATACATCGACATGGTGAACCTACTGGGAGCGAAAGCGGTTCCCATGGCTTATGGCGAGGTTTACAGCGCTCTGCAAACAGGAGTTCTTGACGGAGCTGAAAACGATCCCGGAGCATATTACACTCAAAAACACTATGAAGTTGCCCCCTATTATGCTATGGATGTTCACACTATTGACATAACAGGACTTCTCGTTAGCACCAAGACCTGGAATAAACTTTCTAACAGCGATAGGCAAATCCTGATAGAGACCCTGCCTGCCTTCATAGAAGCAGGCCGCAAATCTTGGGCGGAGTTAACGGTGGATGCGATGGATGCCGTAAAGAAGCTAGGCCTCACTGTTACTGAGGTTAATCAGGAAGAGTTCAAGAAAGCTGTCACACCGCTATGGGATGAGTCTCTCAAAGATTTGGGAAGAGAGTTCTTTGATTTCGTTATGTCCACACCATAGTCTGAGTCCCGGTTCTTTTGTTGCACGAGTTTCTCACCTGCAAGAATTTACGGAAGAAGAAAGATCTCGCTGCATTGTTGCTAGATGAGGAAATTTCATAATTGCTTATTGCAGTTGTGAAATTTCCTCCCTCAACAAAAGGAGTGTTCCTTCTGAAAGAATGGAAATGTCCGAAGGGAGCACAGTGTTTATGATAGCAATAGACACACTGCTGAAGTATTTGAGAGTCCTGAAGAGATCCAGTCTTGTTGAAATCATAATAGCATTGCAAGCAGCAACCCTCTCCGTAATAGTCATGCTTCAAGTGATATTTCGCTATGTTTTGAACCATCCTCTGGCCTGGACCGAAGAAATGGCTCGGTTTCTCCTCATATGGATTGTTCTTTTAGGAGCGGCAATCGGGATAAAGCGCAAATCCCACTTTTCCCTTGACGTTGTGACGAAGAAGTTTTCCCAGACTGCGCAAGAGCGTTTGCAGTTTGCTACAGATGTTTTTCTATTTGTATTGATCTTTGATGTAATGGTTTACAACGGGGTTTATCTGACTAATCTGACCCTAAGACAGATAAGTCCTGCATTGCACATTTCCATGTCTTATGTCTACTCGTCGGTTCTGGCAGGAGGCATTCTGTCTTGCTGCTATCTTCTGGAAGACATCTTGTCCTTCATTAAAGGCAGCATAGAGAGAAATCGAGAAAGGATGGCACAGAACATATGAATACAGTCTTGCTGTTCTTAGGCATTTTTGCACTTTTCATCATTCTCAACTGTCCTATCATTTATGCCATTATTGCCACATCCTGGATTATTTTGAAGTTTGGTGCTATACAAATCCCTGTGTCTTTGATAGGACAGAAACTAATCGGAGGTATTAACTCCTTTCCTTTGCTGGCAGTGCCCTTTTTCATGCTGGCTGCGAATATCATGACTTCCACGAGTATTTTAAGGAGATTAGTGGATTTTGTTACTTCGCTGATAGGTTTTGTAAGGAGCGGTCTGGCCATTGTAAACGTGCTGGTTTCCATGATATGTGCAGGCATGTCAGGCTCTGCTACGGCTGATACCGCCGGCGCAAGCGCAATGATTATGAACGCTATGATTGAAGAAGGATACGATCGGCCTTTTAGCGTGGCTGTAACCGGCGCATCTTCAACTATCGGAATAATCATCCCCCCGAGTATCCCCCTGATAATATATGCCTGGGTTTCCAATACATCTGTAAGCGCTCTGTTTTTGGCGGGGATAATTCCCGGGATATTGATAGGAATTGCCCAAATACTTCTATGCATCTATAGAGGTAAGGTCAGAAACTATCCAAAGCATCCCAGAGTCCCTTTCCGTCAAATAATCAAAGATACCTATAAGGCTATACCTGTACTGATCTTACCTGTGATCATATTAGGTGGGATATTTAGCGGAATCTTTACTGCTACGGAAGCAGCAGTGGTCTCGGTTTTCTATGCGCTGCTCTTAGGTCTGTACTTGAGAGAATTAACCGTAAAGAAGGTCTTTGACTGTTTGGTTACAACCGGGGTAACCTCAGCAATATCATTGCTGCTAATCGGCGCAGCCACTCCTCTAAGTTGGATACTGGCTCTTAATCATGTTCCAGGCTTGATAGCAAATTGGTTCTTGTCTGTGACTTCCAATCCCACTGGTTTCTTACTCCTGATTGTTGTTTTCATGCTCGCCATTGGTTGTGTCATGGATAATGACCCTGTCATCATGCTTACTACCCCAATATTCCTGCCTGTGGCTGTAAAATTAGGAATCAGCCCCATCCTTTACGGAACAATCATCAATCTCGCGTTGGCCATTGGTATAGTGACTCCGCCTGTTGGTTGTGCTCTATTTGTGGCTTGTGCTGTAGGGAAAACAACCATTTCAGAGGTGATAGGCGAATTTGTGCCTTTTTACGTGGTCATGACCGTTGTGGTGCTATTGCTTGTATTCTTCCCACAAATAGTCCTTTACCTTCCTACGAAATTCATGTCGCTTCCTATGCAATAAGCAGTGAAGTGACGAAAGAATGCCATTCATGGAGGGCTGAAAATACACGAAAGGGGAGTATGACAGAAAGCAAATGGAAATAAGAAACGCGGTTAACCCGCAGTACGTTAAGAGCCTTACAACAGAGGGTTTGCGTCAGGAGTTTCTCATTCAGGGATTATTCGTTCCCGGAGAGCAGAGACTGGTTTACACTCACTTCGACAGAATGATCGTGGGCGGCATATGTCCTCGGGAGCCCATTGTTATTCAGGGATGTCAAAAGGTTACCGGAACTGACTACCTCTTGGAAAGAAGAGAAATGGGAGTCATTAATATCGGTTCTCCCGGAATGATTAAGGTAGACGGTGAGGAATATGTCCTGGGTTACAAGGATTTGCTATACATCGGTATGGGAGCCGGTGATATTGAGTTCTCAAGCAGGAACCCTGAAGAATTGGCCAAGTTCTATCTGGTGTGTACCGCTGCCCACCAATCCTACCCTACCAAGAAAATTGAGTTCGATACAATAGAACCAATTTACCTTGGTTCATCCGAAGCTTCCAGCAAACGAATACTCTATAAATACATTGTTCCGGAGACTTTGAAGACTTGCCAACTGACGATGGGAATGACAGCGGTAGAACCGAATAACGTGTGGAGCAACATGCCAAGTCATACGCATGCCAGAAAGACAGAGGTCTTTTTAAACTTTGAGCTGGAAGAAGAAGCAGTAATATTTAACATAATAGGCGAACCATCAGAGACTCGTCACATAGTTACGAGAAATGAAGAGGCCCTGATTGTGCCTGGTTGGTCTGTCCATTGTGGTGCAGGAACAAGCAACTATACCCTTATCTGGGGAATGGCCGGAGAGAATCAGACATTTGCCGATATGAATGGAATACCCATGAAGGATTTGCGGTAGAAGAATCCGGCTGGACGTTGGGAATCCTGTGGGTAATCTAACCCCTTGGTACTGCCTCCTTGGCAAGACCGAAAGGCAGGTGCAAAATGCCTGATGCACTAACCGGAGCAGATCAATGAATCTGCTCATGATTCAGTGATCTGCTTCGAATCTCCTGCGCATCTCATCCCAATCATCGCATGAAGAAGCCGGGGACAGGCTCTTCGTGTTCAAAGCCATCCACAAGCCCTTCATATGATACAGTCAATTGCTTCATGTGTTGCATAATAGGCAAAAACGCGAAATTATTGAAGGAATTAGCAATGATATTCAGAATATAAGCTATGATTTGGAGTATTGCCTCATGCTGGAAGGCCGGGTTTTCATGGTTCGGAGTAGAGTGGTTGCTACATGATGAAGAGCCGGGGATATGAGGAGGGATCGGTTTTTGTGTGGGCGCGAATGTAAGATGCGCCCACAGTTGGAAGTGGAGGAGGGCAGCAATAGACTGGGTATGGGAATACGGGCGCGGGTCAACAGTTGAGGTCGGGAAGTGGCATAGTTCAACAGTTGAGGAGGGAGAAGCGGTGTCCGACCTAAGGGAGAGACTGAAGATTGGGAGTCAGCCGGTTGAGGAAATTAACAAGCTTTTTCTCGATCCCCATAACGAGGCTATAAAGGCCTTGTTGGAAGTTGTGGCAAAGTACGGGACTCCGGAGGAGATCAATTTCAAAGCGCGGGAAGCGCGCAAGCTTGAGAATCTGACAGCTCGCTTGAAGGAGATGAATTCTCCGTACCTGACTGATATTGAGTGGTTGATTAAGCAGCGTGACTCGGGAGCTTTCATCACTGAGCGCGAGTATCGCAGGAAAATTCTTGGCGACAAGGCTGATGGTATGCAGTTCAAGGATGACTATGCGGTGACCCTGGAGATCAGCGCAGCGCAGTATTTTCCGTGGCTTCGCCTGGAGGCAGAACAAGC
>JAAZEW010000135.1 GCA_012512055.1 Bacillota bacterium
CTTAGCTCCTTGAATGAATGCGCTCTCATGCGCCTTCAATGCCTTCCTCATGATTCAGGACACACCTGTTTGGCTCAGGGTGCTTGTCCGGCGGCTTGTTCCGGGAGGGCGCCCTACCGGAACAGGCCGGATGATCTCCTGCATCACATCGGCACCTGTCGCTCCTGATGTAAGCCGTCAAGGGATATTCTACATGAGATAACCTAAGGTCTTGATTGGTTCTTGGCTTAGTGGTCGTGCGTTATACCTACTAGATTATTGTCCAAATCCCACTGTATGGAATATCCAGCGTCTTTGTCAACTGGACACACAGGCACTTCCTTGATGTAGCCACCTTTTAGGTCTGCCGGATCTGTAGGATATGTGTCTGTATCCTTATCCAGGTGGTCTGCCCAATACCTCATTGCCGCGCTCTCAAGGACTGCTATATTCGCAGCACACGCGCTTTCCTTGGCTTCTTTCAAAGAAGTAGTATACCTGGGTATGGCGATCCCTGCGATAATGGCGATAATCGCAAGGACAATCAGAAGTTCAATCAGAGTAAAACCCTGACTATTATTTAGTACACTCACCACACGGTTCCTAATACGTGTCATAGCATCTCTCATGATCCTGTCTCCTCTCCCAATCTGGTTGCTAAATCCCCTAAATGAGTCATCTGATAATCCTAAGACCTTAACCTAAAGCACCTGTACCATCTCGAACATAGGCAGCATTACCGCTGCCACTATTAACCCAACTGACAGACCGACCACTGCAATGAGCACCGGCTCAATAATACTTGTCAGTGATTTGATTCCTCTGTCCACCTCCTTTTCATAGAACTCCGCAAGCTTCACCAAAACCTGATCAATAGCTCCGCTTTCCTCTCCTATTGCCACCATTTGCGCAACAACGGGCGGAAAAATTCCGGCATCCGCAAGTGGAGCTGCAATACCCGCGCCTTCCCTCACCCCGGATCGAACCTTCTCCAGCCCTAACGCAACAACTTGATTGCCTACGACTCTTTCCACTATCTCAAGGCTCTGTAATATGGGAACTCCTGCGCCTACAAGACTTGCGAGGGTTTCAGAGAAGCGTACGATGATGACTTTCATTGTGAAGCTTCCAACTACCGGGAGCTTCAGCACAACAGAATCCCACCGGTAGAGACCTTCATCAGTTCCCACATAATACCTTGCTGCAAGCACAATCAGAGCCGAAACCCCAATTAGCACATACCAGCGCGCCTTGACGAACCTCCCTATGGAAATCAGAGCCCTGGTGAGCCAGGGAAGGTCAACGCCGGATTCCTCAAGCACACCTGCAAAACTCGGGACCACCGTTGCAAGGAGGATAATGACAATGATTACAGCAAACACGGCAATTACTGCAGGGTATGTCATTGCACCCTTAACCCTTTGCCTCAAATCGTAGTCCCTGTCAAAATACGAGGCCAGCCTTGCAAGGACTTCATCCAGCCTACCGGAGGCCTCGCCCGCATCAACCATGTTAAGGAAAATCGGGGGAAACGCCCCTGTATCAGCTAACGAACGGGCAAGGGACATTCCGGCATCTACATTCACTCTGGCAGCGCCCAGCACTTCTCTTTCCAGCGTCGACTCAGCCTGTTCGGTAAGAGTATGAAGAGCAGGCGAAAGCCCGACTCCTGCATTCATCATAATCGACATATGCCTGGCAATCCGAGACAGATGCACTAACCCGAGCCTGCCCCTGGAAGAACCCATAGGCGTTATGGCTTTCACCCGCTCACTCTTCTCGTCCCGGGTGAGCCCTATGATGAATAAGCCTTGCGCTTTCAGCATGTCAAAGGCTGAAGATTCGTCCCCAGCCTCAATGTTGCCTTTCGTCAACCGTCCGCTTGTATCCCGCGCCCGATATGAGAAGGTTGCCTTCATCTTGCACCTCCTGCACAAACCGATCCTACGTTGCTCTGAGAAGGCGTTTCATGTCGTCAGCGTCAACCGCTACGGCAAGGGCGTCCTCATTGGAGACTACTCCCTGCTCCACCCAATAGCGGAGGGAGTGCTCCAGTGTTTGCATTCCAAATCTTGCGCCTGTCTGAATCATAGACCTTAATTGATGGGTCTTTCCTTCACGGATAAGGTTCCTTACAGCGGGGGTACCTACCATTATTTCGACGGCAGGCACTCTGCCCGGCTTATCCTTCCTGGGGATCAACTGCTGAGCGATTACAGCTTCCAGTGTCCCTGCAAGCTGAACCCTTATCTGATCCTGTTGATACTCGGGGAAAACATCGATTATCCGGTCAACAGTCTGGACAGCGTCACCTGTATGGAGCGACGCGAGAACCAGGTGTCCTGTCTCAGCCGCAGTTATCGCAGTCGCCATAGTCTCCAAGTCTCGCATTTCACCTACGAGGATTACGTCCGGATCCTCTCTTAGCGCAGCTCGTAGGGCAGACGGAAATGACTTTGCGTCCTCCCCAATCTCGCGTTGATTCACTATTGCCTTCTTGTGTTGGTGCAAGTACTCTATAGGATCCTCAATAGTCATCACATGACAGTTCCTCGTGGAGTTAATGAACCCGACCATGGCTGCGAGAGTCGTAGACTTCCCACTGCCTGTAGGCCCTGTCACCACCACAAATCCCCTGCGCTTTCCTGCGAATGCCTCCAGGATTTGAGGCAACCCCAAATCCCTTAGGTTCGGAACGTCAAACGGAATGATTCTTATGGCAGCCCCCAAGGCGCCCCGTTGCTTATACGCGTTTACCCTAAAGCGTCCGATTCCCGGAAGCCCCATGGAAAAATCTACATGTCCTTCATCATCAAAGACTTGCCTGTTGTCTTTGCTCATCATGGACATGACGAGGCGTTCAGTATCATCGGCCGAGAGGCGTCTCAAATCGTCGTCCATAGGCCTGAGTGTGCCGGTGACTCTTAACATAGGCGGAAGCCCCGCTGTGATATGTAAGTCAGACGCTCCGCTTCCTACTGCAGCCTTCAACAGGCCTTCAAACCCTATCACCCAAATCCCCCTATCACTTTAGGAACAGCGCATACTTTCCCCAGCTCTTCCCGGCTGGTTATGCCGAGAAGGACCTTGGACACCCCGTCCATGGCAAGTCTTGTCATTCCGCGCAAGACGGCAGCTTCCTCAATATCTTCGGCAGGCGCGCCCTGCATTACAAGGTTCCTGATATCCGCGGTTATGTCCATAATCTCACATATGGCAGTCCGTCCCAGGTACCCCGTATTTCCACATTGCCTACATCCTCGGCCGCGTTTGAATGTCCGGCCTCTGTCTGCTTCAACTTCTCCTGCAATCTCAGGCGCCAAAGCCTTCCATGCATTCCAGGTGGCATCATCCACCGGGTATGTCTCGACACAATAGGGACATACCTTCCTCACAAGCCTCTGCGCAATGACAGTGGTTACTGATGAAGCCACAAGATACGGTTCTATGCCCATTTCGGCAAGCCTTATCAAAGCGCCTGCCGCGTTTATCGTATGAAAAGTGCTGAGGACAAGGTGGCCCGTCATAGCGAACCTCACTGCAATCTCAGCGGTTTCCCTGTCTCTAACCTCTCCCACCATTACGATGTCAGGGTCCTGCCTGAGAATGGCGCGGAGGCCTTGGGCAAAAGTGAGGCCTGCCTTAGGATTCGTCTGAACTTGACTCACTCCGGGAATACGAAACTCTACCGGATCTTCGATGGTGACAATACTCTTCTCCTCGGTATTCAAGTACTGAAGGGCTGCATAGAGAGTCATTGTCTTCCCGCTCCCCGTCGGGCCCGTTACAAGGATAATACCATTGGGATCCTGTAAGGCTCTCTTCAGACGATCCACGTCATTATCCAGGAACCCGAGTTCCTCGAGACTCCCCACAACACCCCTTGACCTCAAGATCCTAACCTCAGCCTTCTCCCCGTGAATGGTGGGAAGAGTGGATACACGAAGGTCGATATCTTCACCGTCGAGCCTGAGCTCAACCCGCCCGTCTTGCGGTAGACGCCTCTCGGCAATATCCATCCCGGCCACGATCTTAATGCGAGAGGTCACGGCAGGCCCTAACTTCAGCGGAAAAACCATCACCTCTCGCAGAACCCCGTCAATTCGATACCTCACCCGGACGTCCTTCTCTTGCGGCTCGATGTGCACATCGCTTGCTCTGGCTTTCACAGCTTCTGAGATCACAGCGCTCGCAAGTCTTACCGCAGGCGCACCCAGCACTTCAGCATCCTCAGGCTTCTCCTCTTCTTCGTAAGGATCGGCTGCATCAGCCTGCGCCTCTACCTCCCTTGCCAGTTTCGTCCCTGGCCCGGCCCCAAAATATTCACTGATAGCTGCGTGAATTTCAATATCACTTGCTATCACGGGTTCTACCTCAAGGCCGGTCATGATCCGGACATCATCCATGGCGAAAACATCGAGGGGATCAGCCATCGCCAGAGTCAGGCCGGTTTCTGTCTTCTCTATCGGGAAAACCCTATGTGTCCTGGCAAACACTTCAGGGATAAGTTGAGCCACATCCGGACTTACGATGTACCTGGCAAGGCGAACCCTGGGAATTCCAAGCTGCGTCTCAAGTGCGGAAAGCATGACGTCTTCATCCACTAACCCTTGGGACACAAGAATCGACCCGAGCCTTTCTCCGCTCTCCTTCTGTAATAACATGGCTCTCTTCAGGTCCGCCTGGGTCAATACACCTGCATCCATCAAGATCTCACCCAGTCTTCGCCTGGGCGCCATTGCGAAAGGAACCTTGAAGTCGCTATTCCCATTGATTTCCGACGTGTTTCCCATGTCATTCACACCCCAGATCAACAATCACATGTGCAGAGTTAGACACAGAAACCGGTATTCCTGCATCTTCCAGTCACATACTAGAAAAATACCATGAATCCACAATTACTTCGTCGAATATTGTCGTTCACAAGATGCAGTCAAAGGGCTTTCGCGTCTATTGGACTGCAGGCGAATATTCGGATTTAGCCTGCCTGATTAGGCGTCAGAGCCGGGATAAGGCCGGTGAAGAAGGGACTCAACGCGGTCCAGGATCTCTCCTGCGACTTGGCGTTTGGTCATGTAAGGCAAGTCCTCTTTGTGTCCTCCGGGATAGAGGATCTTCACTTCATTGTAATCTGATTCGAAACCTGAGTCATGCCGGGAAACATCATTTGCAACAATGAAGTCAAGGTTCTTAGATACAAGTTTGTCTTTGGCGTTCTTAATCAAGTCTCTGGTTTCTGCTGCAAACCCAACCGTAATTCGCTCTCCCTTGAGCTTACCGACTTCCAGCATGATATCGTCACATCTCGCAAGGAGAATATGCTCCAGGCCTTCTCTTTTCTTCATCTTCTCAGAAGCCACATCTCGAGGACGAAAGTCACAAGGTGCTGCAGCGCCGATAATGACATCAGTATCACTTAGGTGATCCATAACTGCCTGAAACATCTCATGAGCGGTCCTCACCTGAATCACATTAACCCCGAAGGGGCTGGGAAGCGCCGAAGGCCCTGTAACCAGGATAGCGCGGGCTCCGCGCTCCTTCGCTGCCTTAGCCAGCTCATAGCCCATCTTCCCTGACGACCTGTTTGTTATGTACCTCACAGGATCAAGGGGTTCCTGGGTGGGGCCTGCGGTTACCAGTACAGTTACGTCCCTAAGAGACGTTCCCTCAAGGAGAATCCTCTCAATTTCGGGAACAATGTCCTGAGGTTCAGGCAGACGTCCTTTCCCCTCTTTACCACATGCAAGGTATCCGAAACCAGGGTCCATGACATGGTAGCCCAGAGTTCTGAGATGTTCGACGTTACCGGTGACGATAGGATTCAGGTACATACCCTCGTTCATTGACGGAACAAGAAGCACAGGGGCTTTGGTTGCCATTATTACTGTAGTCAGTAGATCATCTGCAATACCATGAGCGACTTTCCCCAGGCAATTGGCGGTTGCAGGCGCTACCACCAGAATATCGGCTATCTCCGCCAGACTCACATGTAGAACATCCCAGACATCCGGCTCCCTGAACATTTCATATGACACCGGATTCCCGGAGATCGTCCTGAATGTTAACGGAGCAACAAACCTCGTGGCTGCTTCCGTCATGACTACATGGACAGAAACGCCTCTCTTAACAAGAAGACTCGCTATCTCCACACTCTTGTATGCAGCTATACCTCCGGTCACACCCAGAACGACAGTCTTCCCTTCCATGGGTTCCTCCTATTATGAAAACGGCGCCCGCCTCCCGGGCGCCTGAGTTCCTACTTGATTCCTGACCCTGGCTCCTCAAGGGAGACTTTACCGACGAGGATTTCCTCCATTGCCACGGTGACGGGCTTGTTCGATTTCGTATCAATAAGCACTTTTGCCCCGTTCACCAATTGCCGTGCTCTTTTTGCCGTAGCAACTACCAAGGAGTATCTACTCATTGCCTTATTAGAAAAAGCTTCAAGTGGTGGATGTAACATGACGTATTGAGTCCCTCCCGTAAACAACACCCCGCATGTGCCCTGTGACGTCGCAACTCTTTCCCCATCTTACCCCTGTTACGGGAAATTACACTGACTGGCCCTTCAAATTGCCAATGAATCTTGATAGATCGCACCTTGCAACCTTAGAGCGCTCTGCCGTTATTATAGCACGAAGGTTATCAACAGCTTCATCCAGATTATTATTGACTACTACATAATCATAATCAAATACTGCTTCCAACTCATCCCACGCCAATTTGAATCTGGCACTGATATCCTCTTCGCTGTCTCTGCCACGCGCACAAATACGCCGCCAGAGTTCCCCCATTGAGGGAGGCATCAGATAGACAAAAATGCCCGCCGGCCACCTGGTTCTCACTTGCCTAGCGCCTTGAATGTCGATATCAAGTATTACATCATGCCCTTGCGCAGTAGTTTCTTCAATGAATCTGCGTGGAGTGCCATATGAATTACCATACACGGTTGCCCACTCCAGGAGTTCCCCCGCCTCCTGCATTTCTTGAAACTCGTCCTGTGTGACAAAGTTATAATGAACCCCTCTTACCTCTCCTGGACCCGGCGGGCGGGTGGTTACTGAAACTGAATAATGAATCTTGTCCAGTCTCTCGCCAAGCTCATTAACAACGGTGTTCTTCCCGGCGCCGGACGGCCCGGAAAGAACTATCAAGAACCCTTGCTTTCTCTCGAGGCTAGTCATTCTGCTGAATCACGTCCTGACTGGCTTTGTTTCCCCGAAAGCCTGTGAGCTACAGTCTCCGGTTGTACAGCACAAAGGATAATGTGATCACTGTCCGTCAAGACAACAGCCCGAGTTCTCCTTCCGTATGTAGCGTCAACTAGTTTACCGCGTTCCCTAGCCTCCTGCACTATCCTCTTTATCGGGGCTGACTCAGGGCTTACGATCGCAATTATCCTATTGGCTGCAACAATGTTCCCAAACCCTATGTTAATGAGCTTAACGGTCATGACCGGCACCTCTCCCTACTTGGCCAATTTGCTGAGTAACGCTTCTTTTTGCCTGGCCCCCAAACCCTGCACCCTCCTGGATTCATGTATACCAATCTCTTCCATAATCTTACGGCTTCTGACTTTTCCGATTCTGGGCAAGGATTCTAACAGATAGGACACACGCATCCTGGATATTACTGCATCATCAGCACTGTCCAAGACTTCCTCCAAGGTGAGCCGGCCTTGCTTGAGATCCTCACGGACTCTGGCTCTCTTTGAGCGCATCTCCTGGGCTTTCTTCAGGGCTGCCCTCTTAGCTTCAGGACTTAGCTCCGGTAACGTCATTGTCTCACCTCCTCGTTGGCAAACTCTACTGCGCTTTCGGCGGGGTCACTCTATGTTTTGGATTTGCTCTCTGATTTTCTCAAGTTCGCTCTTAATATCGACAACCCTATGGGAGATATCTGAATCCTGAGCCTTTGAACCTATCGTGTTAACCTCTCGCTGCATCTCTTGGACCAGAAACTCAAGACGACGCCCTATGGGTTCATCCTGCCTTACTACTTCGTAAATCTGAACAGAGTGGCTCCCGAGTCTTACCAGCTCTTCAGTAATGTCACTCCTATCAGCATAGAACGCAGCCTCCATTACGATACGACTCTCATCAACCGAGGTATCACCAAGGAGCTCCGCAAGGCGTGCCTCCAACCTCATCCTGTAATCCTCTATGACCCTGGGAGCCCTTTCTCTAATCTGCTCTATAAGCCCTTCAATCAGCTTCGTCCTGCCTACAATATCCCGCGCTAAGAATGCTCCCTCTTTTGCCCTCATTTCTTTTAGTCCTATCATGGCTTGAAGAGCGGACTGTTCCATCAGTCTCCACATTTCTTCGGAATCAACCTGTCTATGGGTTAACTCCATGACACCCGGCAACGATATGAGGCCATTAATACCCAAATCCCACGACAATCCCAAATCGTGCGCAAGTTGTCGAGTTGCTGACATATATGAATCTACAAGGCTACGGTTAGTTTTGACAGCGGAGAGGCTTTCTCCTGCTTCTCCCAGAGTTACTGAAATATCTATGCGGCCTCTGTCAAAATGCTCAGCCACGAGACGCCGGAGTTTATCCTCAAACTCCAAAAGCTCTCGCGGGACACGAACGAGTATGTCACGATAACGGTGATTTACAGACCGCATCTCGACTATGCAACTGATTCCTTGCCCCAGACTCTCACCGCGGCCATAACCAGTCATGCTATAAGCCATTATCCGCATTCCTCCTGCTCCCTATTCTACTACACAGCATTTGGTCTCTACAAGGGTTTTTGCCATGAATTGCCGATATATCCAAGCACAAAAGCCTTATTCGGACAATACCATGATGTAGAAAGCCATGATTTACAGCATCACGTGCAATTTTGGCACCGTCAGGGAAGAAGGGGCCGGATACACTCTCAATTATGGCCAGGAGGGAGAATATGCAATCGCAAAGTCAAGGCAGACTGAAGAAAGTCTTCCCTGGCGCAAATACGCCTGAAGGCTTTTTCTCATTTTACGATTTTATGATCGACCCTTGCGCCAACATGATCATCATTATCAAGGGTGGACCCGGTATAGGGAAGTCTACGCTAATAAGGCGAATAGGATCATCCCTCCTTGACATGGGTTACGACACTGAATATGCTTGCTGTTCCCATGATCCTGACTCATACGATGGGGTAGTCGTCCCCAAATTGGGGTTGGCCCTCTTCGACGGAACTCCCCCCCATGTACTGGAGCCTCGGTTCCCGGGGATAGTCGAACACATCGTCAATTTAGGAGATTTTCTTAACAGAAAGAGACTCATCCCACATAGACAAGAAGTCGTTGAAACGCTGGGCGAAGTCTCAATACTGTTCGAGAGGGCGTTCCGCTATCTGAAGGAGGCAAGAATCATCCATGATGATTGGGAAGCATACCATATTCAAGCCCTTGATTTTGGATGTTTGAATTGCATTGCCGAAGAGCTTTCGCATGACTCGTTCCATGACACACAGATTTCGCCCAGCCCCGGCAAATCAAGACGCCTTTTTGCCAGCGCCATAACTGCGTCAGGGCCGATTCACCACCTCCGGACCATAGTAGGGCATGCATCACGAAGATATATCCTAAAAGGTGAACCCGGAACCGGAAAATCAACTATTGTCAAAAAAATAGCTGAGAAAGCCCTGAGTCATGGGTTCGATGTTGAATTCTACCATTGCCCTCTTGATCCGTCGAAGGTGGAACATGCAGTAATACCCGAACTCGGGGTAGCCTTGGTAAGCTCGTCTTGGCCACATCTTATTGACCCTATGAAAGATATTGACAGGGTCATCGAAACAGGCCAGGCCGTCTCAATGAAAATCGCCGGTAAGTACGAGTCCGCAATTGCCGACGCAAAACAACGTTTTGGCCAGGCAGTCCGAAGAGCTGTCCGGTGCCTGCATGATGCAAAAGAGGAATATGATAAGGTCCAGGCCATCTACTCGGAAAGTATGGATTTCCCTGCAGTTGAACGCTTAGGCGATCGTATCCTCGGGGAAGTCCTTGAATTGGAGCGCAAAATCAGGGAAGCTACCGCATGATATCAGAGGGTGGAAGCTCTGGAGATGCCATTATCGTCTTCTGATGATCATACGTTACCATACCTGGGCGTGCACCCTTAGGTTTCTTCACATTCTTCCTACGGGTGTAATCCACTGCCACTTTCGAATCAGTTCTCCCTCTGCTGAAGTAGGCAGCAATCCCTGCAGTAACAAGAAGCGTTTCTTCAGGAATCTCATCTTCCACTTGGTCTGTCCTTAATACCACATGTGCGCCGGGAATCCCACGAGCGTGCATCCAAATATCGTCCGGGCGCGCCATCTTCATGGTAATCAAATCGTTTTCTTTGTTGTTCCTACCGGCAATAACCGTATAACCATGAACGGCAAAGGATAGCAGCGAAACCTCGCCTTTTGCCTTTGGCCCCTTTCTCTTCGCGGCGCTTTCCGCATCCTCTTGAAGATAACCCTGCTCCATAAGCTCAGCACGGATAGCTCCTAACTCTCCTTGCTTGTCTGCTTGCCGGATGGTCATGGATACCTGCTCAAGATACTTGAGTTCAGCCTGGGTCACCTTCATCTGCCGGTCAGCACTTTCCAATACTCGTTTAGCCCGCGCGTATCTTCTGAAGTAACGCTGGGCATTCTCCGGTGCAGACAGCCTAGGGTCAAGCGGAACCTCGATCTCTCTGCCTTGAGGGTCGAAGTAATCCGCCAACTTTGCCGAGCCCATCCCCGCACCTATCTGCGGGGCATTGGCAAGTATCAGCTCACCTAGTTTTCGACACTCCAAATCCTTGTTAGCCTGGGATATTTCCTCATCCTGAGCCTTTGCTTTCCGTCTGCATCGTGCAATATTCGAGTCTACTACGTTAAGGAGTTCCGCCTTTTGCCCGGAAAGCGCATCTTCGTCCTCTTTAAGCGAGTACGCGCAATCCAGAAGCCGACTTACGCATGGAAGATGAGTCTCATCACGAATGGAATCAGCGAGACGCAATAAGGCATCCCGGAGTCGTGCCGCGCTATCCCGGTCAAGGGCGGAGCATGTAATGTCAGGCACAAGGCCTACCTCACGAAGAACCCGGCCAGCCGACTCCCGCCCAAAGCCTGCAAATAAAGACACAAGCAACCTGTCAAGAGGCACAGAAGGAGTATTAGCTTGAGACCGGCATAATGCGTCATCCAAGTCTTCCTTGGATGCGACGAGTATGTCCAGCTTATCCTGGGCCGGTGGCTGCGTATATTGAATCCCGGGCCCCATCTGACGCACTCTGCTCAAATCGGAACCGATATGCTTGATACTGTCCAGGACCATACCGGATGCTTTGTCGACAAGTGCTATATTGCTGTGTCTTCCCATTGCCTCTACCACCAAGGCTTTCGGCGTCTCTTCCCGGGATCGCAGAAACGTAATCTCAAGAACCCTGTCAAGGCCTGATTGTGCAACATGCATAACCCTGGAACCTATGAGGTACTTCCGAAGAAGCATGCAAAACGCAGGCGGAACCAGGGGATTCTCACGCCCAATTTGTGTGATATGAATTCGAGCTGCTTCAGGCCGGGACGATGCAACAACCGTGATATTGCGCCCGGGTTGCCGCATAGTCATAGTAAGCTCAAGCTTGGACGGTTGGTAGATCTTGTCTACCCGGGCCCCAATTAGATTCTGTCTGAATTCAGCGGCTACCGCAGCCATTACAATGCCGTCAAACATCAACTCTACCAGCTCCCGTCAGAAGTAGTATATGAAGCTATGGAGTACCAGTCAATAAGGTATTATCTTTTGGACAAGTGAATATCAATAATTATTGACAGGTTCAAACAGAAGGGGGTCCCATGTCTTGCAGGTCCCTTGCCAACTATTATGGCATACGCTCAGTCCTTCTGCCGTATCTTCCATTCTGAAAACCAGCATGATTTCAGGGCTCACCGGAAGAGAGGCCGAGCGACGCCTGGTTCATTTGGGGAAGAACATGTTGGAGAAGGTCAGACGGGTTTCGCCCCTTCAAATTCTCATCAGCCAATTTCGCGATTTTATGGTGCTTGTGCTATGTGCCGCTGCCCTGGCATCTTTTGCCCTTGGAGAACTTGGAGATACCGTCACCATAATCACTATAGTGATCCTCAACGCCTTTCTCGGATTCATCCAGGAATATCGTGCAGAACGCTCCCTGGAAGCCCTTCAACAGCTTGCAGCCCCTTCGGCAAAGGTCATCAGAGAGGGAGTCCCTATAGAGGTCAAGGCGTGTGATATCGCCCCAGGGGATATCCTCGTGATTGAGGTGGGGACCAGGATAGCGGCAGATGCCCGTCTCATCGAAGTCGCCCGGCTGGAAGTGGAAGAATCCATTCTCACCGGCGAATCCCTTCCGGTGGCAAAGACAGCCCACGACCTTCTCCCCGAATCTTCCGGCGTGGGGGACAGGCGTAACATGGTGTTCATGGGGACTGTAGTCACAAGGGGGCACGGAAAAGGAATCGTTGTGGAAACGGGAATGTCAACCGAAATAGGGAAAATTGCACACATGGTCCAGGCGGAAAAAGATGAGACTACCCCGTTACAGCGCAGGCTGGAGCACTTAGGACGCATTCTCGTTGCAGTCAGCATAACTCTGTGCGCTTTTGTGGCAATTGCAGGCTTCATGCGAGGCGGGGATCCGGTGGAAATGATAATGTCCGGCGTCAGTTTGGCTGTGGCAGCAATCCCTGAAGGCCTTCCGGCTGTGGTGACAATTGCCTTGGCTTTAGGCGTTCAACGCATGGGAAGACGTAATGCAATTGTCAGAAGGCTCCCGGCAGTGGAGACTCTCGGGTGCGTCACGGTGATTTGCGCTGATAAAACCGGTACGCTTACAAGGAATGAGATGACTGTAAGAGAGCTTTTTGTCGGAGGCAGACAGGTAGAAGTAACAGGAGTGGGATACGCTCCTTACGGTGAATTCCTCATGTCAGGACAGCGAATCGACCCGGGAGGCACAACCGATCTTCTGCTCGCTCTCAAAATCGGGCTCTATTGTAGCAATGCCACCTTAACCCGAAACCGCAAAGCAGTGACCTCAGATCCCCTCATATCACGGCAAAAAGCAGGACCGGCCCCTAGATGGGAGATCCTGGGAGACCCCACGGAAGGCGCCCTTGTTGTGGCAGGCGTCAAAGCAGGGCTGTTGCCTCGGACTCCGGGCCCTCCGAATTCTCCCGTGCATGAAATTCCTTTCGATTCGGAAAGGAAAAGGATGACCATGGTCTACCGGGAATCAAAAGGGTTCATCGCATACACAAAAGGCGCTCCGGAAGTCATTGTGAATCTGTGCTCCGGCATACTCGAATCAGGCAGGGTTCAAGACTTTTCCCCTCGGGAGAAAAAGAGAATTCTCAGTGAAAACTCGCAGATGACATCCGGGGGGCTTCGCGTTCTGGGGCTTGCGTATCGCCGTCTGCCGGAACTCGCCGGACGGGATCTGGACAGCGCCGAAGCAAATCTCACTTTTGTGGGGCTTGTGGGAATGGAAGATCCGCCGCGCGAAGAAGTGAAGAAGTCGGTCGCCCTGGCCAGGGGCGCAGGAATTCGCACAATCATGATTACCGGAGACCACGTAGGCACTGCTGTTTCCGTAGCTCGCGCCCTGGGTCTCTCCGGCAAAGACGATCTTGCGATAACCGGAAGCGAACTGGACAATATGAGTGATGACAGGCTCTTGGAATGCGTGGAGAATTCAACGGTATTCGCAAGGGTAAACCCTGAACACAAGCTAAGGATAGTGAAAGCCCTCAGGGCCCATGGGCATATCGTGGCAATGACAGGTGACGGAGTAAATGACGCCCCTGCCATACGAGAAGCAGATATCGGAGTCGCAATGGGACTGTCAGGGACTGATGTCACGAGAGAGGCATCTGCCATGGTCCTGGCAGATGACAACTATGCTACTATCGTAGCTGCTGTAGAAGAAGGAAGGGCCATATATGATAATATCCGTAAGTTCATTCGGTATCTTCTGGCTTGTAACGCAGGCGAAGTCTTAACCATGCTGATAGCGGTCGTTATCGGTCTTCCGTTGCCCCTCGTGCCTATTCAGATCTTGTGGATGAATCTAGTGACAGACGGGCTCCCTGCGATTGCCCTTGGTGTGGATCCTTTGGACCCTCAAGCCATGTCACGGAAACCACGCCGCCCCCGGGAAGGGGTGTTTTCTGAAGGCCTGGGACTGAAAATCGCATCCCAAGGAATCATTATTGGAACATGTACTACTGTGGCGTTCATAACATCCTTAGCTCTTTACTCCGAACTCACAAGAGCAAGGACAGTGGCATTTACATGTCTCGTGATGGCACAGCTCATTTACGTGTTTCATTGCCGATCAGAGTATCACCGCCTGTCAGAAACAGATCTCTTGACAAATCCGTATCTCATAGGCGCTGTAATAATCTCCGGCGCCATGCAACTCGCAGCAGTGTACCTGCCTATGGCTCAAGGGATATTCCGCACTGTGGCCCTGGACGGATTGGACTGGATCATCATATTCGTGCTTTCAGGATGGTCCGGCGTTTTTGCGGTCATTACCCAAAGAATAAGGCGCCTGATCGAAAGGCGCACTTCTGTCATACGGGTTTGAGACCCTACATAAGTCCTTCCTTGGGATTCGTTCTTCCGGAAACAACTTGCCTCCGCTTTCGCTCTCTATCCCAAAGTGTCCACTCCACCCAAAGTGAAGGGGCTATGCATATTGACGAGTATGTCCCCACCAAAAGCCCTAAGATAATGGCAAGGCTGAAATCCCGGATACTGGCGCCGCCGAAGAAATACAGCGCGAGCACTGCCAGGAGGGTGGTAAGGACTGTATTGATGGATCTTGTCATAGTCTGGAGTATGCTGTTGTTCGCTATTTCCTCAACCGTCTCCTTCTTGCGGAATTTCAAGTTCTCCCTGATCTTATCGTAAATCACGATGGTATCATTGATAGAGTAACCGATAATTGTGAGGATAGCAGCAATAAACGGGCTATTTACCTGCCTTCCGAGAAATGCAAATACCCCAAGCACTAATATGGTATCGTGAATCAGAGCCAAAACGGCAGCGACACCGAACTTAAACTCAAATCTTAAGGACACGTATGCAACAATACCAAGACAGGAAAGGATTATGGCAAGAACCGCCTTATTGAGGAGTTCCTTTCCGATAACTGCCTCCACCATCTGGGATTCCACAAGGCTTGCAGCGCCGAAATCGGCGGAGAGCTCATCCACTATCCTATTCACTTGTTCGGTGTTCAATGGCCTACCTTCAACCTGCGCTCTGATCTGCACATCAAATGTGCCCCGGATCGGCTGTATAACAGCTTTCCTCAGGTTCATGTCAGCCAACGCGCTACTTGTCAGGACGCGGCTGACTTCGGAGGCTGAAACCGGTTTGTCAAACCTCAGCCTAATGAGGGATCCGCCTGTGAAGTCCACTCCCAGATTAAGGCCGCTCACCCCTAAAGCGATTATTCCTATGACTACCAGGATGGCCGAGATGGCAAGGTATGTTCGTCTCTTGCCGATGATATCCAATGCGCCGACCTCCCTAAACTCCGAAGTGCTTTCTGTATTTTTCAGGATTTCTATCCACTATCGAAACAAGGATCAACTTCGTCACGACCACAGCCGTAAACATGCTGGAGATAATTCCTAATCCAAGCGTTACTGCAAATCCTCTGACAGCGCCTGAACCGAACAGGTAAAGGGCGCCTGCAGTAATCAGCGTCGTCACATTTGAGTCAAGAATACATCCGAAAGCTCGGGAGAATCCGCCTTCAATAGCAGCACGTATGCGCTTGCCGCCGCGAAGTTCTTCCTTAATCCTCTCAAAGATAATGACATTGGCGTCCACAGCCATGCCTACCGAAAGAATAAGGCCTGCTATTCCCGGTAAAGTCAACACTGCTTTAAGGCTGACCAAGGCAGCCATGACTATTACCGCATATATCAGAAGCGCAATGTCTGCCACAAACCCGGGAAACCTATAGATAACCAGCATAAACAGAATTACAAGGCCGGCTCCGATAGCAGCGGCTACCTTGCTCCGGTCTATGGCTTCCTGGCCAAGGGTAGGCTCAAGGACTTCAGCGTGAAGGACTTCCAAAGGTACGGGAAGAGCGCCTGCCCTGAGCATCATGGAGAGATCCTTTGCTCTGTCCATACTACCTAATCCGGTAATCTGGCCCTTGTCTTTGATCACGGTTTGGACTACCGGCGCTGAGAGGAGTTCCTCATCAAGGTATATGGCGATTCTCCGCCCGATATTATCTAATGTCGCCTTCTCGAATTTCCTTGCGCCTTCCGGGGTAAGTTCAAAGTTCACGGCAGGACGGCTATACTGATCATACCCGGCTACTGCAGTTCTCAAGTCATTGCCGGTCATGATAACATTGCCGCGTTCATCTCTAAATTCCAGTTGAGCGGTACGTCCTATAATTTCCCTGGCTCTGTGCGGGTCTTTTACACCCGCCAGTTCCACGATAATACGCCTCGCTCCTTGCCTGTAGATCACAGGCTCAGCAACACCCAACTGGTTCACCCGTCTCTCAATGACTTCCTTTGCGCGGGCAACAGCATCATCATCAGCCTTGACTGTCTCGGTATCCCTGGCTTCGAGGATCATCCGAGTGCCACCACGCAGATCGAGCCCAAGATTAATCGGGAGCTTCCAGATGGCCAGGGCGCATACGACCACAATTGCAACTACACCGACAAACCTCCAGATGATTCCTGGCCTCATACACTGGGTTCCTCCTTCGCCACCCCAAATTTGCACAACCCCATTATATGAGTTAGGTATTAGCTTGTCAATTTGCCTCTTCCTCGTTACGTATCTTATCTCAGGAAAGCCCCGGCAATTGCTCACGTTACGTTTGGAATAGCCGAAAATGTCTTAGATTGTGACTTCGTACACCTTTTTTACATAGACTATAGCGAGGACAGGAAGCTGATTCAGTCATATGGATGCGAGCTCTGATCCTGACATGAAAGCATGTGGATGCGCCAGGATGTAAATGTACCTTGGGGGGAGGGAAATGACGGAATTCCTGGCTATCGGTGACCTTGTAGTTAGGAAGTCTCACGATGAGGACGTAGTCTTTAGAGTGGTGTCTCTCAATGAAGGTATCGCCTTGTTGCGAGGCATATGCTTTCGGGTGATGGCTGACGCCCCCCTTAGTGACCTCGTCAAAGTAGACTCTGACTATGAAGCAATGCAAGAAGAGCACTTCGCGGCGTTAAGAAGGAAGATCGTCTAAAGTGAAAGGAAGTGATTCCTATAGAGCGCGGATATACGAAAGAAGAATTCCTTGAAATGGAACAGTATATCAAAGGTCTCGTTGAAGACGAAAAGGAGCAGGAAATACTCCAAGCCCCACAGCAACTGAGTTACGTCGTGGCAAGGGCAAGCTGGTTCAGGCAATCTGCCCCGGAAGGAAGCTCAATCCTTTGGATCGCATCTACTGACGGGGGGTATGCGACACGTACGGTCAGTGAAGAATTCGTCCGAACCTGGGGGCCCATAATCATGGAAGCAGACCAATTATGGCTGGGGATCGATGCAAGATCCGTTATACAGTTGTGGCAGCCCGGGGTATTTTATTGATATTCTCAAGCAGCCTTCCATACTTACGTAATATCCACTTCCAACCACCGACAGCGCCGAATGAGAGGCGTCCTCCGTCACAGAGGGCGCCTCGAGTTTTAGGAAACTAACGTTCAATGGCAAATTGCCGGTCAACTCCATACGGTATGTATAGAACCCACCTTAAGCCTTCAAGGTTGGGATCGCCGGCAAAATCAGCCATAAACTTCGGAAAGATAAGGAATCCCCTTTTGGAAGTCCGAGCCGCAATCGGTCCGTCAATGTCACTGTCTCTTATTGGCATCGGATAGTAATGCATTCTCCTGACTCGCGTCGTCTCAACAGTATAATATGCTTCAAGCTGCGGATAGATCGCCACTTCGCAGTCAAGCTCATTCTCTATGAGAATATCGAATTTAATCTCAGACGGTAATTCCAGCAAAGATAACACAGTTATGCGCAAGCCGTCAATTTCAACAGGCTCTTGGAATATTATCCCAGGCATGAAACTGTCTGAAGCCCAACCCCGCCCCCGTCTACCGTCATCAATGACTGCAAATTCCGATTCGTTGGATCTTGCAACTCTCACATACCTGACACCGAAGTCCCCGTCCTTGTCCCGGAACACGACTTTAACCAGCCAATAACCGGAAAACTCCGTGCTCTCACATGAGATAACCTCAACAGGGCCGTCTCGGTAGGCCCCTGAAGCCTTCATGTATTCTACCCAAGACACTGCCGCCCCTGTGGCAAGCTGCATCCCTTGTTCATAGTCTCCTGATTCAACTGCCAGAACGTACTTCTTGGCGAGTTCCTCCACCTGGTTTACGGTTCCGGCAAAAGAAGGGTAGGAAAAACACAAGGCTAACAGCAGGACAGAGCACACAAGGAATTTCTTTCTCAAGTACTCTCCCTCCAGTAAGAGCTCGGAATCCTAAACGTGTCACTCGGCTAATTCAGGCTCTTTATCCTTTGTAGCCTCACCTTTGCCGAGAACCGAATTGACTGCACCGCGCACAGTCCTAATCCTTACGTTGTCAGCAATCTGGATTATTAGTGAATCGTCCTTTACCTCGACAATCTGACCGTAGATTCCGCCAATTGTAACTACCGTATTCCCCTTGCGCAAGGAATCAAGCATTTCCCGCCGTTTCTTCTGCTGAGTCTGCTGGGGTCTTATCAGGAAAAAGTAGAAGATCCCAAACATCAGCGCAAGCATTATTAGACTCGACGTCAGCGAACCTTGTTGTGCACCCATTTACTTCACCTCTTGTGGTAATTTTCCACGCCGGCTGTTATTTACTCTTCGTTAGTTCCACAGAGCCTCAGAAAATCCTCCCGAAATTGAGGAAAAGTGCCATTTACAATCGCATTACGAATATCTCGCATGAACTTTATGAAAAAATATACATTATGGTAAGAAAGGAGCCTTGCTCCCAGCATTTCTTTAGCCCTAATCAAATGACGGAGATATGCACGAGTGTAATTGCGGCATACCATGCAATCACACGAGGGATCAAGTGGTGAGAAATCCCGCTCGTACGGCTTGTCACGCACGATAACCTTGCCTTGAGCGGTAAATACAGTGCCATGCCTGGCAATACGTGTCGGTAATACACAGTCAAACATGTCCACTCCGCGGGCGACTCCTTCCACGAAATCCCATGGCGTGCCTACCCCCATCAGATACCTGGGTTTATCCTCAGGCAAATGCTCTATTGCACTTTCCAAGGCAACAAGCATCTCGTCTTTAGGCTCCCCTACCGACAGGCCGCCGATTGCATAACCCGGAAAACCAATCCTCACCAAGGCCTTTGCGCTTTCCTCCCTAAGATCCGGGAATACGCCTCCCTGGACAATTCCAAACAAAGCCTGATCCTCCCGGGACTTGGCTTCCTTACACCGCTCCGCCCATTTGACAGTCCTTATGTTAGCCTCTTTCAAGTAATCGTAACTTGCAGGATAACGAACACATTCATCAAATGCCATTATGATATCTGCGCCCAGAGCTTCCTGGATAGCAACTGCAACCTCTGGCCCGAGAAAATGAGTTGACCCGTCTATGTGGGACGTGAATCTAACCCCGTCTTCGGTGATTTCCCGAAGTCCGGCCAGACTCGCTACCTGAAACCCTCCGCTGTCAGTCAGTATCGCGCCGCTCCAATTCATGAAAGCATGTAACCCGCCTGCTTCACGTATCACGTCATGGCCGGGCCTCAAATATAGATGATATGTATTGGCCAAAATGATGCCGGCTCCCGCTTCAGTAAGCTCATGGGAAGATAAGCCTTTCACCGTCCCCTGAGTCCCGACAGGCATGAAAACCGGGGTCTTGATGACTCCGTGGGGCGTTGTGAGAACGCCTGCACGGGCCTTGGTTCCGTCTGCAGTGGCCTCTACCTCAAACTTCAATCTTAACCCGGCACATCCCTTCTATAATCTTAAAGCAAAAGCATGGCGTCACCGAAACTGAAAAAACGATATCGCTCCTTGACTGCAAGCTCATATGCGGCCATAATCCTCTCATAACCGCTGAATGCCGAAACCAACATGAGAAGGGTGGACTTAGGCAAGTGGAAATTAGTCACGATGGAATCCACCACCTTGAATCTGTAGCCCGGATAGATGAATTTCGAGGTCAAGCCTGAAACAGCAAGGATTCTCCCGTCTCCGGTCATAGGAAGGCTTTCCAGTGTACGAACGGTTGTCGTTCCCACCGCTACGATCCTTCCGCCGCGGTCTATCCCCTGATTCACTAAGTCTCTTGCTTCCTCCGTTACTTCAAAGTGCTCCGCGTGCATCTTGTGTTCTTCCACAACGTCCACTTTCACCGGCCTGAAAGTGCCCAGCCCAACATGGAGCGTAAGCCTGACAATGCTCACACCCTTTTCCGAGACCGCATTTAGCAAATCCGGAGTAAAGTGCAGGCCTGCGGTGGGCGCTGCCGCTGAACCTAAGTTTCGGGCATACACTGTCTGATATCTCTCAGCATCTTCTATGTCCTTTTCAATATATGGAGGAAGCGGCACTTCTCCGATTCTCTCTACAATACTCTCAAAACTCCCATCCGGGGAGAATCTTATTACTCTTACACCTGACTCGGTAATACCCACGACTTCCCCGCTGAGACAGGGATCAAAAACAAGCCTTGTGCCCGGACGCCCCCTTCTTCCGGGCTTCACCAAAGCTTGCCAGGTGCAGTCTGCCTGAGAGACAGGGGCGAGAAGCAACACCTCAACCTTCCCGCCTGTATCTTCCCGCGTTCCCAACAGGCGAGCCTTCATAACCCGGGTATCATTCAATACAAGGACGTCTCCTGGATTCAAGAACTCCGGCAGGCAAGAGAATCTTCTGTGCTGTATTCCGCCGTACCGTCCGACAACCATCAGGCGTGATTCGTCTCTGTGTTCCGTAGGCTCTTGTGCAATCAATTCCTTGGGCAAGTAGTAATCAAAGTCTTTAACCAGCACCGAACTAGAGCATTCTCCTTCCTAAGGCCTCCTCGGCAGCTTCGGTCCATGAATCATGCGTCCGGAAGATCCGTTTTTGTGAATGCTCCGGGTAGCAGTTCTGAAGCAACCAAGGCCAGAGTGTCGCCTTCCAGATTTGTCATGATGACTCTCATGTCAGGGTTAAACTCGCAAAGAACCTGTCTGCAAATTCCACAAGGAGCACACGGCCCCAGGGAATCGCCAATGACCGCAATTGCCACAAATTCCTTTTCACCTTCAGAGACCGCCTTCCCCACAGCGCACCTTTCCGCGCATGTTCCTGCAGGATATGACGCGTTTTCAACGTTGCAGCCTGTATACACTCTGCCGGATCTTCCCAGGAGCGCGGCTCCCACTTTGAAACGGGAGTACGGCGCATAAGCGTGTTCCCTGGCTTCTCTGGCGTGCGTTATTAAGTCCTTATCCTCCACAACTATCCCCCCTGGCTATTCCCGGTGGCCTTTATCGGGGCTGCTGGCCATATCCCTTAGTATACGCAGAAAGCGTAATCATTTCCGAAGTCTCAATCTCAAGTGTCTTACCGTCAGCAAGCAGTTTCTCATTCAACTCAAAGAGGCTCTCCACGAGCACATCACTATCCCCGACTGCCCTTATGACCACCGGATTAACAGCTACCGGCAAGTGATTCACCAAAAGGACCGGTCCTGCGCATCTGATGGATGATTGGGCAATTATTCGCTTGCCTCCCACCTCTACCCCTTTGGCCCCGCTCCAAAAAAGCAGGTTCACAATATCCCGTACATCTTTATCGTGGATTATTTCGCGGCTGCGGAATCCGTCCTCCGCGTCAAAAGCGTGAACAACAACTCCCGGCCCTGAGAGCTCGGCAAATCCCGCTACCTGGCTGAGCTTCTCCAGCTCTTCACGAAGCACCCGTACTTCTTCTTGGAGTTGTTGGACCTGCTCTTTTATTTGTGAGCTCTCGCCCATCCTGTTCTTTGAACCTGCGGAATCTTCATGGGCAAATGCTATCACCTCTTGAGCCTCTCGCGCTTCCACTGACAATGCGCGAGCTACCTCAGCAGGACTGGCAGCCAAGCCAAGAGCAATATCGAGCCTGGAAAGCACGTTTTGAACTTCAGGGAGATGAAGCGCTCCGACTTGCTTTGCAAAATTCTCCAATTGAACCGCTACGCCGAACCCTCCTCTTTGCGCCATTCCAAATTCATCCAGTTCGCCGGGAAAATGGAAGAATGACAGTGTTCTCGCTACCATAAGCATGTCAAGTAAAAGAAGAATTGCCGCGCAAATGAACATTGGTCTCAACAAGGAGCTTAGGAAGGGTTCCTTCACAAGAACCTTGTCGCCGTCCCCGCCCTTCATTACCACAAGCCCTCCCTCCGGTAGGCAGAGAGTACCAGGACATCTTTCTTCTCAACTTCCACTTGTATACCCCACGGCCTCAGGCTGTTTATGATTAGCTCGAGACTGCTTTCAAGCAACACCGGATCGCCCACTGCCTTGATCACTACAGGATTTACAGGGATTGGTTGTTGATCAACAAGGAGAAGAGGGCCTGCACTTCTTACGGAAGATGTGGCAATAAGACGTTGGCCTCCTACTTCGACGCCCATTGCGCCTGCAGCGAACAACTCATTGACCATGTCCCTGATATCTCTCTCTTGCACAACCTCTTCGCGCAAGTACCCCCCGCCGCGGGCATCATATACAGAGACGGTTATCCCATGTCCCTCAAGTTGGCTGTATCCTGCCGTTTTCCGCAGGTTCTCGAGAGTCGCGCGAAGCGACACTACTTCGCTTTGGAGCACTCGCATGGCGTCTTGCACTGTACGGGGTGTCACCAGTTGAGCTTTTCCATCCATAACCTCAATGTCCACAGGCTGAGACAGCTTTGTGATGCCGGGATCATTTCTTAGCCTGGAAATCGTTGCCTCCGATAGGGCAATGCCAACTGAGTCTATACACACGAGGCCGTCCTGACCAAGGGACACGTTAATGCCGGCCTTGTCCTCAACCTCTTTCAGCCCGGGATCCTGATTCACAACCCAGAGCACAAACTCCCTGCGTTGGTTTTCCTCTTCACGGGCGATCACATCCTGTACTGCCCTTCCATATGCCCAAATTACTTGCGCAATCTCCTCGCCGCTTGCACCCTGCTCTACCTCAAACTTGAATTTCGCAAGCGCATCTCTGACTGCGGAATTCCTGGAAAGGCCTGCGTCGGCAATGGTCTTCTCGTAATAAGCCGCGAGAACCCTGGCGCCCCCCCGAACTACCTCGGTATCTGTAATCTCCCCGGGAAACTTCAGGAGTTCCAAGGATCTGGCAAGTATGAGCACATTTCCTACCATTACTATGACAAGAAATGCTATAAGTGCTTTGAGACCGGCTGGGACAGACTCTCTCATACTCAAAGCCTCCTCAATTCCACCACGCTACAGCTAAACCTCGATCCAATTATACGTAAAAAAACCATTTAATTCCCGAAATAATTCGTGGCCCAAGCACAAGAATTCCTACGATAACAGCGGACACTGCACTTATTAATACAGCACCTGCTGCTATATCCTTTACCCTTCTTATTCTTGGCTCCACGTCCGCACACACTATGTCACAGAGAATCTCAAGAGCGGTGTTTGTCAGCTCACAGACGAGAACGATGGCTATCGTTAAGGTCAAGCACGCAAGCTCCAACTTAGTGACTCCAAATAAGGCAGCAACCAGAAGCGTTAACACCGCTGCAACGAAATGGAGTACCATATTCCTTTCAGTCCTGAGAACGAAAACGACTCCTTGAAAAGCACACCGAAAGCTCTCACCCAAAGAACGTGTTTTCACCAATGGCTCCCCCAGTCACGCCCTAAAAACATCCTGGAGCCGCCGGGCTCGAGGCGGCGCAGTCAGATTAGTTCAGCAAGCACCTGGGCTTCCAGCCCTTCCATGACCTCAGCATCCTCATCACTCTCATGGTCATAACCCAACAAATGCAAAAGCCCATGCACGACAAGGAGCGCCAAGTAATTGAGAAATTCCCCTGAATCCTGAGTCTCTCTCTCTACAGTCTCCAAGGAAATCACGATATCTCCCAGAGGAACAGGTTCATCCCCCGGGATACCGGGGTCATCCATAGGAAATGAGAGAACGTCAGTAGGACCGTCAAGTCCTCTGTACTCTCGATTCAATGCCGCAATATGACTGTCATCCACAAAGACTATGCTTACCTCAACTTCACTCGGATGCACGTTCTCATGTTTGAGGCACTTAATCGCCGCCCTTCTCGCGATATCGGACGCCTCGGATGTAACCTCCACAGTGTCCTGGATGTCTGAAATTTCCACAGGCAACTTGCGTACCCCCCATAGGCAAAAGCTGCTTAACTGCCGTGAACCTTCTTAGCATCGATATCCTTCTGGGGAATATCAGGATATTCGATTCTGGGATGATATATCCCGCTAAGCACCCGCACAAAAGCGTTAGCTACCCCGTCAAGATCTTTAAGGGTGAGGTCACATTCATCGAATTGACCGTCTGCAAGCCGTTCCTTGGCTATCTTCCTGACAAGCCCTTCGATACGGCCCGGAGTAGGCTTGGACAAGGATCTGACAGCAGCTTCGACAGAGTCAGCCAGCATGACTATGGCTGACTCTTTAGTCTGTGGCTTCGGCCCCACATATCGGAAATCTTTCTCGTCAACGACTTCTTCCTTTGCATTCTCACTGGCCTTGTGATAAAAGTATGGCACCAAAGTGGTTCCATGATGCTCTCTCATGATACTGATGACTGACCCCGGCAGCCCACTTCGGGATGCCATATCAACCCCGTCCTTAATATGGGAAGTTATGATCAGTGTGCTCAGAGTCGGAGCCAACTTGTCATGGGGGTTATCCTGCATCAATTGATTCTCAACAAAGAAGTAAGGCCTCTTTGTCTTCCCCACATCATGATAATACGCCGCAACCCGAACCAGCAGGGAGTCAGCGCCAATAGCGTCGGCAGCCGCCTCTGCCAGATTACCCACGATAATGCTGTGGTGATAAGTGCCGGGCGCTTCCATGAGGAGTCTTCGCAGTAGCGGCTGATTAGGGTTTGACAGTTCCAAAAGCTTAATAGGCGTGGTAACCTTGAATATGTTCTCGAAGAACGGCAAGAAGCCTATGGTAATTACCGTAGAAAGGACGCCGTTTAGAACACCCATATACCACATACGCGAGATCTGGTAATTCCCTGTAAGCGGACCTGCAACAGCAATAACACAGGCTGTGGCTGCCCCCACAACCGCACCTGCCCGCATCAGGTCAGACCGTTCTGATATTCTCGTTACTGCAAACGCTCCGGCAACACCGGACAGCATTGCTATGACAGCGGCAGCGAGAGAACCACCGCTGATTATCCCTGTAAGGACTCCGAATACTACCCCGGCAAGCAGCGAAAGCTGCGAATCAACAAGAATGGCAATGAGCATCGTCCCCAGGCTGGCAGGGACAAGAAAACCTGCCCCCTCCCATGGTATGGACGAAATCACTGCTATAAGAAACACAGTGAGAACCGTTACCGTACCCAGAATCAGGAGAGTCTTGGTTTGGGTGAAAATGTCCCTTCGATAGAGATACAAATAGACACCCATACCGGATAGGAGAACAACTATCATCACCATTATGCACGCTAAAGTCACGGCATCAAATGCCGGAGACAGTAACCCCAGATCATGTAGAATATCTATATGATCCGGAGTAGCAATCTCGCCCCGCCGTATGATGGTCTGCCCTTTCAGGATCATAACAGGTTTGACCTGTTTTTCAGCCGATTCACGAGCCTGCTCCACTTTACCCGGATTAAGCACAAGATTAGGGCTTATCTGTTCTTGGACTATCTCAAGCATCGCTGCTTTGGTTTCCAGAGAAGCATGTTGAGCCCGGACAATGTCCCCCGCTTCCTTTTCCGCAGCATCCAGCGTTTCTTTGCTGATTCGCTTCTCCCTCATGATCCAACCTGCAGCTTGCTTAGCGCCGATTCTCGCTGCGTTGAATTCGTCGTTGGAAAGCCCAAGCAGCGTATGGACTGTCTTTTCAGAAAGCCTGGTTCCAGAGTCACTTTCGATCTTCTTGACTATCTCAGGAATGAGGGATTTGACCTGCTCGTCAATATTGCTTGCGGATTCTTGTGTCCGGGTTTCCACTGCCTCGCGTTGCTTGTTAATGATGTCAAAAATAAGGTCCACGCGATCCTCAGCCGAGATACTGGCTGCAAGACTGATATCATAGTTTGCCGGAGAAAGATTGGCTTCCTTGATTGCTTCCCGCCCTGCTTCTTCCTTCAGCCTCTCGGTAGAAGGCCTATCTACAATATCCCGCTGAGCTTCAATATCATACCTGCTGGGTTGGCCTACTTCCATTTCAATCCTACCCGGAATGAGTACAGTAACGAGTATCGTGGTTAGTATTAGAACTGTTCCGCCTACTATTAGCCACCGCTGAAGCACAGAGTCCAGCGAGAATCTTCTTTTTTCCATCAGAGAAGCGGGTTTTGGTAAGCCCCCTTTCTGAACAGGAACAGGCACAGACAATCCCTCCTACGCTCCCACTTTTTCGTCTGACGCTAATCTCTCACCATCATATTGCTGATAGGCCCTTATTGTTTTCTGAACAATCTCATGCCTCACTACGTCTTTATCAGCAAGACAGATGAACTCTATGTCCCCCATTATCGTTGCCGAGCTTGTCCTACTGCCTTCCTTGGCAAGTTCAATACAGTAACGTCCCCTGTGGTTAACCTGCGGCCTTCTCTCGCAACATCGAGGCTACCTTAATGTTCAACTTCGCGGTCCTCGCTCCTTTCCCGCGCTATGTCCTCAAGTGTCTCTATTGTCAGAGTATACACCCATTTCCTCTCTTTAGAGTATTTGAGTTCTTCTCTTTCGTCAAGAATCTTCGCCCCTCCGGGAATCTTCGCTTTCACATTCGCGAAAGCTTCTTCTTTCAAGCTCTCCAGGACTTCCTCCTTGTCCGCAATCTCAACGAACTTCTCCGTCTCTCGATAGGTTGTGGCGGAAAGCCGTAGCAAAGGTTTGGCCCCTCCGGAGAATGAGACTTCCCATACTGACTTATCTTCAGCATATGTTTGAAAAGGGGCGCTTTTCGGGCCTATACGTAGCTCATAAGGGCCGAAAGACAGCGAGCCCGCTTTCTCCACCCTGCCGGTCTCGGTTTCGAATTCCTTAACCAACTCGAGAACACCCTCATATGTGCGCCAGACTCTTCCCATTACGACTCCTTTGGCGTTAATAACACGGCGCTTGCCTCTGTCTCGCTCTTCATAGCCGTAAGGTGAGACAATGACACCGGTTACCAGCATTTGGCCTTTGGCGACTGTGTCTCCTTCACTTACGAGGGGTTCACCTGCAAGCACAATTATGTTGGTGACAAGAGCGTCTTCTGCCGCTACAAGGTGCGTTATCCCTGACTTCGCCAGAGGCAAGGCCTTCTCAGCAACCTCAATATTGACAGTTGTCCCTTTCAAGTGTACTCCTACCCAGGACAGATTCGGGAACTCGGCCAAGATTGCCCTGGCGAGGGAGGTAGAATCAACCTCACGCCTTGGGACACCGGCCTTGACCCCTTGGTTCGCTGCGAATTCCAGGATTGTGCCAGGATTCATTCGGTCGCAGCCGGTCACGTCCACAAACCACACGAAAGACGACATCAGATATAGAATAACGAAAAACAGAATCGCTCCAATAGCAAAGCCTTTCCTCCTCGAAAGCTTCATCATAAGGAAAGGAAGGCCTATCTTTCGCTCTATTCTACCTGTGCAATCCGTCCTCTTCAGCGTCTTGCCGACTTCAGGCAGATCCCGCAAATAGACATGGCAGAGAATTGACCGCTCGTCTATCCGCTTGAGATTCCACAACTCCACCCCGCTCGCGTAGGCTTCGTTTATGAAATCCTCAACCGCCCTTCCGACCACCCTGATTATAACATACCCCTTCAGGTGAGACCACAGACTTCGAAGGGTCAAGGCTACCCCCTCCTACCTGGGCTCAACCGGCAAGTCCAAATGCTCTATTGTGCCTTGAACTCCTATCTGAGCCTTGCTGATGCTGGAGATCGCAAGGTCTTTGCCTCTCACCGTGACGTTTCCCTTGACTGTAGCTACTGACACACTTCTCGATGTGTACTCGGTTATACCAAGATGATTTTCAATAGACAGTTCTCCGCATCCCACAACTACGATCCTAGGCACATCAATAATTGAGTCCCTCGGCAGTTCGAAGAATTCTGCGATTCTCTCTTTTGCCCGGCCTGAATCCGGCCTGCTCCCTGAAATACCCACGTGTCCTTGGCTCCCCTTCAGCCCACACTAAGTAGATCACCATGAGACTGTTGAACTTGTCCTGTAACTGCCAATTTCATCGAAGATGGCAACCGATTTCTGCGATTCAGACGAACTGCGGTGACATAATATGGGAGACACCAACGGTCTCATGAACTCCTACTTAGGCGGGCGCATTCCTGTCTTAGGCGTTGGGTGATTGTAATCGACAATACTAAGTTTATTCACGGATTTGGCATAACTTGCTTCCTAACCCAAATGACACGAGGCGACTGCTCATCGATGCAGCCGCCTCGCAGATACAAAGTCCTATTCGCCTGTTACTTTCGGATAGCCGGATAGCGTGAAAATGCCTTCGGCCGTTTTAGGACTTCACTCATGACAATTCCTTGAATAACTGCAGACGTCGAAGTCAGTTCCCACCCTTCGAATGCAACAGGTTCAGACAGAGCCATAAACGCTGCTATGTCATCATCCATTTTGACCATATCGTCGAAGTCATCGGCAAAGTCGTCAGTATCATATAAGCCGTAGAAATCGTCACTCTCAATCTCCTCAAGGCTTTGCCCTTCGAGGCTCGGACCCAGGCTTCCCCAGCTCTTATCCTCCCATGGACCTACCTTTTCTTCTTCGCCATGGCCCATTGGTTCATCAGTTGCATCGTCCGCTTCCAATTCCCCAACAGCAGGCTCTTCTTCATGCACATCCCCGGATATTTCTTCAAACGGGAAAGGGAAAGGAAATCCCTCAGGGAGACGGGTTCCCTCATCCGAGCGCTTGCGGGGAATACGTGTCCCGGGCCATGGCGCGCCGGCTCCCCGCTGTCTTCTCCTGGGATCTTTGCCAAGCAGAGCCTGGAAGACCGCAGAGAGAATGTAGACTATGAAGATCAGGGCAAAAATGGCGTCCATAGCTTACTTCTTCTCCTTCTCAGTGCCTTCCAGCGCCCCGGGCATCTCAGGTGTTCCTGCTATAGTCTGCCTCATTCGAGTATCTGCAATCAGATTCTGGAGTTGATAGTAGTCCACTGCACCCAGGTTACCTTCGCGCAGAGCTTCTGAAAGCGCAAGAGGAACCTGTACCTCTGCTTCCACTACCTTGGCTCTCATCTCTTGAACCATAGCCTTCATCTCTTGCTCAAGGGCCAGCGCTGCAAACCGTCTCTCTGCAGCCTTGGCTTGAGCGATATTCTTGTCTGCTTCTGCCTGGTCCATCTGGAGCCGTGCCCCGATATTTCGGCCGACGTCCACATCAGCAATATCGATGGAGAGGATTTCAAATGCGGTTCCGGCGTCAAGCCCTTTATTCAGCACAGTCTGAGAAATCTTGTCCGGATTCTCAAGGACTTCTTTATGACTTCCTGCAGACCCTACAGTCGTAACTATGCCTTCACCCACTCTGGCAATAATGGTTGCCTCGCCTGCGCCTCCCACTAATCTCTGAATATTGGCACGCACCGTAACCCTGGCTTTGGCCTTAAGTTCAATTCCATCCTTTGCAACCGCTGCTACGATAGGAGTCTCGATAACCTTCGGGTTGACACTCATCTGGACTGCCTCCAGAACGTTCCTGCCTGCCAGATCTATAGCAGCCGCCCGCTCAAAAGTAAGTCCGATTTCCGCTCTTTGGGCTGCAATGAGAGCATCGATCACCCGATCTACGTTCCCGCCTGCAAGAAAATGAGCCTCCAGCTTATCCACGCTGACACTAAGCCCTGCTTTGACTGCCTTGATCAGCGGCAGGATTATCTTGGCAGGAGGAACGCGCCGAAGACGCATTCCGATCAAAGTGACTATGCCCACCGGCACCCCGGAAGCTAATGCAGAAATCCACAAACCTACCGGAACAAAGTTCAAAAGAACAAGGAAAAAAACAATAATGAGAATGGGAAGAAAAAGAACGGCAAACGCACCTGTCATTCCTTATTACCTCCTTCACTGCCTGGCTTGTAGGCCCTAACTACCAACCTCGGCCCTTCTACCTTGATGACCTCTACCTTACATCCTTCTCTTAGAAAATCGCCTTCTGTAACAGCGTCAATTCGCTCATCCTCTATCATCACAGTGCCGCTGGGCCTCATAAACGTGAGAGTATAGCCTGTCTTCCCTACATAGTCTTGCCTTAGGGGAGTTGCCACATAACCGTCATGGGTATGTTCGGCTGTTTTCAGAACCAATCTGCCCAGCGCCTTCGATTTCCCAAATCGCTTTGCCATGACAACAACAACGAGAAAAGACACTACCATTGCAAATGAGATGGCAAATGATGCTTCGCGGATATTTTTGAAACTGAGCACAAGGGATGCGAAGATCGAGATGATACCACCGATGCCTGTTATTCCGAACCCGGGAATGAGGAACACTTCGATCAGGAGTAGGACGAAACCCAGAATAAAGAGGCCAATAACGCCCCAGCCTGCAAGTCCGATTACCAGTCTCCCTCCGAAGAAGAGGACAAGTGCCAGTATACCTACAGTCCCCGGAACACCCCATCCCGGAGTCATGACTTCGAACACAAGCCCGAGAAAACCAAGGGTAAGAAGCAAAGAGCTGACTGTGGGATCAGTCAGGAAACGCGCAAGCTTCTCCGCCCAATTCTGAGCCGGCTGCCTTATCTCTGCTTCCGCCAGTCCGAATTCAGCCAGAACCTCGCCTCTCGAAGCAGCTATGAGATCGATAAACCCCAATTCCTTTCCTTTTTGGGCGGTCAGGGTCAGCAGCTTTCCTGCATCTACCAGCCCCTCAATGGAAATATCAGCATCCACCATGGCAGCGGCAATCCTGGCGTCCCGCCCTCTGTTTTCAGCAGTAGCTTCAAACTCTCCCCTCAGCGCGGAAATCTGCTTCTCTTCTTTAGGGATTGTCTCGGCTGCGCCTATGCTGGCTGTCCGTGCCATAGTGATTTTCTCGGCAGCCAACGTAATCAGGGCGCCTGCAGACCACGCTCTCCCTTTCACATAAGCTATTGATTGGCCGGGAAATTCGATAATGTAGTCACGAATTTCTGTAGCTGCATCTACACGGCCGCCAAACGTATTAACTTCAATGAAAATAGCGTCTGCTTGTAGGTTCTCCGCTTCACTCACCACGCGTTTAACATAAGACGCAAGCCCCGGCTCGATAGTCCCCTCTATGTTAACTACGTATACTATAGGTCTTGGGAGGAGTTCATCTTGTGCATTCACGCTTTCACCGGATGCAATGTATAGTCCGATAATAATAGATAACAAGATGACAAGCAGTCCCTTAATCCTCTTTTGTCTTACGCACCCGGCACATCCCGGTGACACTTGCCAGACACCCCCAATCACACAGCCTGATAATACGGGCCCAATATCCGCCGATTCAAATAATGCCCGACGCAAGGCCGGGCATTACGAGAAATCATAAGTTACCTTCGATACTTCCTCTTGCGCGCAGCCTCAGACTTCTTCTTCCTGCGCACACTAGGTTTTTCATAATGCTCGTGCTTGCGCACTTCGGCGAAAACACCTGATCTCTGGCACTCCCGTCTAAACCTGCGGAGCGCGCTGTCTAAGGATTCGTTTTTCCCGATCCTTACTTCCGACACTCGATCTCCCTCCCCCCGCTACCACTAATCTCACACCGACGATACGCCACTTCAGCCATTACTCCTTACTGCAAGTGGTGGCGGAATCCCACAAAACGCGTATGGCGAAACCTGTGGCAATAATACAGCAGCTAATAGCTGCTGTCAATCTCAACCCGGAGGCCATCCAAGAGATCTGCCGCCCAAAAGATGCATGTGGATATGAAAAACGCTTTGACCGGCATCTTTCCCACAATTCACGACAACCCTATACCCTTCGCTTATTCCTAGGTCACGGGCAAGTCTTGATGCGCAGAACATGGCATGGCCCATTGCGTCTTTATCTTGTTCAGTCAAATCAGCAAGGGACGCTATATGACGCTTGGGGATAATGAGAACATGAACCGGAGCCTGAGGCTTAACATCACGAAACGCCAGCACGTCATCGTCCTCATACACAATATCCGATGGTAACTCTTTCTTGATGATTCTGCAGAATAAACAGTCAGTCAAGTCTCCCACCTCTCCTGCAGTATTTCTCGTTGCAAGATTCAAATCCTTCTTCGGACGGCAAAAGTCTTTCTGCAATAACGACAGCATCAAAAGATCCTGCGATTCTTACC
The DNA here is from genome assembly GCA_012512055.1 of Bacillota bacterium. The sequence goes on from JAAZEW010000135.1 coordinate 32,553, forward strand.
GGAACAAGCGTGCCTATAAGGTTTTCCTCTCCGGGCATCTCTATACGAACATACCTGCTCCCTATGCCTGTTACCACCCTTCTTCTCGGGTCGCACTCTTCCACCAGCACCTCCTCGTCCTTCCCCACCAGTGATCTTGAGAACTCTGATTCCAACTCTTTTGCAAGCTGCATCATTTGCTCGCTACGCGCTTGCCGGGTCTGGAAATCAACCTGATTCTTCATATTGAATGCGCGGGTCCCCGGGCGCCCGGAGAACTTAAACACGTGCATTCTGGCAAACTTTATACTCCCTGCAAACTCACAAGACTTACGGAAGTTCTCTTCAGTCTCCCCTGGAAAACCCACCATTATATCTGTGGTGACTGCCGCATCAGGAATCATCTCCCTGATTCTCTCTACAATCCGGAGATAGTCCCGGGCCCGATAACGCCTGCCCATTCTCTTTAGCACTTCGTCATCGCCGCTTTGAAGCGGAATATGAAAATGCCTTGCCACTTTCGGGAGTCCTTGAACCTTTTCTATGAGACTCTCATCAATATCAACCGGCTCAATAGAGCTTAATCGAATACGCCCGATTGCCGGGATATCATGGATCTCCTCCAGGAGCCAAGGAAGGCCGGAAGTTGCCGGGCCATTCGGCCTTAGAGAATCTCTGCCGTAAGCCCCGACATGTATCCCGGTGAGGACTATCTCGCGAATACCCGAGCCGGCTAATCGCTTGACCTCTGCTATTATGTGCTGAGGTTTGCGGCTCCTGGACGGGCCTCGGGCGAAAGGCACCCTGCAGTAGGCACAAAACTCGTCGCATCCCTCCTGGATCTTGATAAACCCCCGTATCCTTTTTGTGGGGCATGCTATAGGCATCTCTTCGAACTCAGTCTGAGACATGATTTCCCCCACTGCGACCAGCGGCGGCTCTGCTTTCTTCGTCATTGCCAAATCAACCAGATCCACAATGTCGGCTCGCCTTTGAGTTCCGACCACCACGTCAACCCCACGAATAGATGCGACTTCTTCAGGCGCTACCTGGGCGTAGCAGCCTGTTACAACCACTATGGCATCAGGGTTTCGCCGTTTCCCGCGTCTCGCTGCTTGTCTTGATTTCTTGTCTGCCACCTGAGTAACGGTACACGTATTTATGCAGTACACATCTGCTTCAGAATCAAAATCAACTACTTGATATCCTCGTTTTCGAAAGAGCTCCATCAAGCTCTCGGTGTCATATTGGTTAACCTTGCACCCGAGAGTATAGAAGGCGCAACGCTTATCCGCCTTTGGCAAATCAACCCATCTCCCCGGCTTCATAAAGGATAATTGAACTCAGCACTAACGCGCATGTTTCAGTGCGCAGTATCCTTGGGCCCAGGCTACATAATCGAGCCCCGTTCATTGCTGCGTTCTCCGCCTCGTCATGAGAGAAACCACCCTCAGGGCCGACAAAACATATGACTTCCGAGAATCCTCCGCCTTCTCTTAAGATGTCCCGAATACCCCTTGTTGTCTCAAGCTCCCACGGGAAGAGGATAAGGCACTCTTCTTCCCGGCCCAGGCAGCGCATCTTCTCCTCCGCTGCAAACTGCATTGCATCTTCGAACCCTACCGCATCGAGCACATCGGGCACCCGTTGCCGTCCGGACTGCTTTGAGGCATCTTCCGCAATACGTCTCCACCTGTTTACGCGCTTGGCAAAGGCAGCCTCATCAGGCCTGGGAACACTCCTTTCAGTGATAACAGGAACAAAGCGGCTGACTCCGATCTCCGTGTTCCTCCGCACCACTTTGTCCATTTTGTCTCCTTTCGGAAGGCCTTGTAAGATTGTGATAAACACGGCAGGTTCCCGGGACGTGCCACTACCTTCACTAACCACATCCAGAGTAACTCGATGCACTGACCCGGTCCTTATTCGAGCGGAGTACTCTTGCCCGGAGCCGTCGACTATATCCAAAGTATCGCCTGGCCCCATCCTCAGGATGCGCGTGATGTGCTTCGCATCCTCACCTTCGATTTCCGCTGCTTCGCCTGGCCTTACATTCCCTGATATGAAGAACCTGGGCATCTTGAAATCACGCTCGCTTCTCCCATGCATCCTTTATCTTCTCAAAAAGATTCTTGGATTCGGGCTTCGAGTCAGGCCTGCCTTCCCCTTGCATTTTCGCAAGCTCTGTGAAGAGTTCTCTCTCTTTTTCACTGAGCTTTGTAGGTATTATGACTTTCACTCTTACGTACTGATCCCCCCGTCCCCTTCCACGCACATCAGGCATGCCTTTCCCTCTCAAACGAAAGGACGTGCCTGTCTGCGTTCCTTCAGGGATGCGAAGGGATGACTTACCGTCTATAGACGGAACCTCAATCTCATCACCAAGGGTAGCCTGGTAAATGGAAATTGGCTCCTCACATAGGAGATCATTTCCACGGCGTGTAAAGACAGGGTGAGGCTTGACGGTGATGTAAACGTAGACATCTCCCGGCGGGCCTCCCCTGACCCCTGCTTCCCCTTCCCCCTCGACTCTCATGCGAATACCCGAGTCTACGCCGGGAGGAATCTTGACTTTGATCTTTCTTGTCTTCGGAATCCTCCCACGCCCCTGACAGTCTCCGCATGGATCAGTTATTACAGTGCCTCTTCCTAAGCAGCGCGAACATGTAGTACTGACAGTGCCGGTCCCAAAGATAGTTGAACGAGTCTCAGAAATCCGGCCGGTGCCACCACACACCGGGCATGTTGCAGGTTTCGTGCCGGGTTTTGCACCGGTCCCGTTACACGCGTCACAAGTCTCCAGGCGTCTAACGGGAATCTCCCGCTCAAGCCCTGTGGCAGCTTCTTCCAAAGTCATCTCAAGGTCATAGCGGATATCGCGCCCTCTCTCCGGCCCGGTCCTGGCAGCGCGAGGCCCTCCGAACCCTCCGCCGAAAAATACGTCAAAGATACTGTCAAATGACCCAAACGGCCCAAACCCGCCGAAATCGTGAGCTTCTGAGCCACCCGGCCCCCATGCGGAACCCTGCGCGGCATGGCCGAACCGGTCGTACTGACTACGTTTGTCGGGATCAGAAAGGACCTCATAAGCTTCGTTAATGTCCTTAAATTTCTCTTCCGCAGACGGATCGTCTCTATTCATATCAGGGTGGTACTTGCGCGCAAGCTTACGGAAGGCCTTTTTGATGTCGTCCTGGCTTGCATTGCGGTCCACCCCCAGGACGTCGTAGTAATCTCTTTTTGGCATCTTCACACCGCCTATGAAATCAGGCTCAGAGTTTATTCTCTAACCTTTTGCCAACAGTTGTGTGGGGCTAAGCACTCTTAACCCCACCTAAACCGCGAATATCCCTTTGGCAGCACCTGAAAGCAGCTCATAACGTAGCACCGTCTTCAGGAAAAGGTGGAAACCGTAAGGTTCTGCCGGCTACACTACAAGCATCTTACTTAAGATCTCGCCGAGATGGCATGCGACTAACTCCACTATTGCTACGACTTTTGCATAATGCATACGAGTAGGGCCCAGCACCCCGATAGCGCCAATAGGCACACCTTCAATTACGTAGGGAGCGCTCACCACACTGCAAATATCCATATTAGGATGAGAGCTTTCCCTGCCGATTACTATTTTTATGCTCCCGGCATTCATGGTATCCAAAAGCAGACCGGAGACAGTGTCATCTTCAGCAAGCAAGTCGAAAACTCGCTTCGCGCTTTCCACTTCCCTGAATTCAGGCTGCTCCAGGATATTGACTTGGCCGTCAGTGACCACCGCTTCTTCTTGCTTACACTCAAGAAGCTGGACAACAGCCTCCAGAGTTGCTTCAAGGACGTTGCTGTATTCCTTCAATTCCGCCGTAATCTCTTTGAGAAGCGACACACCGATCTTTGAAAGAGGAATGTCACGCAGCCTGCTATTCAAGTACGCGTTGATGTAAGCAAGTTGCCGCGACTTGAGATGGCGCTCTGTCATGACCAAGTGAGTCCTGACAAAACCCGGATCCACCACGAGAACAACGAGAACCAACTGCGGATCAACCTGCACAAGTTCCAGTCTTTTCAGTGCCGCAGCCCTGGAAACCGGAGACAGCACAAAAGCAGCGTAATTTGATAATTGCGCTAATATCCTCGCAGTCTCTTCAGTTACCAGGTCAAGCTCCCTCTTTCGGTCTTCGAGCCTGCGCCGGATGTGCAGCTTCTCCTCATCAGACACGCTCTTCGTTTGCATGATGAAGTCTACATAGAAGCGGTATCCTTTCTGAGAAGGAATTCTACCTGCTGACACGTGAGGCTGCTCCAGGTACCCGGATTCTTCGAGATCCGCCATTTCATTTCTGATAGTTGCAGGGCTGATTCCTAAATCATACCTTCTGGCTATTGCCCGAGATCCTACAGGTTCAGCAGTGGTAATATAGTCATCGGTGACAGCCTGCAGTATTCGCTTTTTCCTGTGATCCATCAAGGAGTAAGCAGACACTTCCAATCACCTTCCGTTAGCACTCGAATGCATTGAGTGCTAAGCTGCCTGACTAAAACATATCACCCTGTTTTACTCTTTGTCAAGCGCATTCCACTCTGTGTCTTGCCCTAAGTATGAGTTCATGAGACCGTTGTTCTCTCCCACATTATGTTAACGCAGCTCGCTTGAATCGCAAAAACCAGTCGCCGTCTTCGGCGAAACTGGCAGCTACTCGCGAAGTTCAACGGTCTCGTTCATCAGTTTTCGCCGGTTTTCCGATTGTCTTGGGTGGCCCGCACGGTACGTACGTTTTCTGAGGCCGGTGATTGCAACGAGGGGTGTCAAAATCCGGCCACCGGCCTACAGGCCGGCTTTTGTCAAGGCAACCCGCTTGGGGAGCCGTCCCCTTAGTGCAACACCGGCAACCCCGCACGGTACGTGCACTTTCTGGAACCGGCGTTCACTTATGGTAGAGACCGTTGATGTCTCCCATATTATGTCACCGCAGTTCGCTTGAATCGCAGAAATCGGTTGCCGTCTTCGACAAAATTGGCAGTTACATGACAAGTTCAACAGTCTCATGGTAATCTGCTTAGATGCATCAGCTTACATGAAAGCGCTTCTCAATGCAGCCCACACCACAACCACTGTAGCGCACTGCGTTGCGACACCCCATGGCAGAGGCGCTCTGCCATGACGAACTAACCCGTTATGGCTGGGGAAGAAGAATCTATACCTGCACTGAGACTCATCTTTGGCCATGCGTAAGTGGGCCCTTGCTACCTCTAAGTCAGGTAAAACCGCAGCTAAGCCTCCAATCAGCGCGCTCGCCCCTGCGCCTGCTCTCACAGAGATACAACAAACAGCCAAAGCTGCAGCCAGGTCTATTACTCCGTGTATTATCTTACCGTAATCGGAATGGGGAATTGCATCCAGAACCACATGACTGACGAGGCCTAAAGTGCAGGCAGCATACGAATTGTCCACTGCCTGTCCTAACATTAAACCTACCGAGAAGTGAGTCACCGCGTACATAGATACCTGCTCCTTTACACTTACGCACCTTGTTATCTCAGTTTGTTTTCGCCTTGCGGCTGTCTGAATCCTCTCACGGTAGCTTATGATTCTTGAGATTTCCTATGGATTGCTTGACGGAAGCTGCCATGTCACGGGCCAAAGCACATATGACGTTGCCCACCTCTCCACAGGCTTTTCGAAACGCAGGAGGAACCTGAAGGTAGTGAACTGAGTCGAATATGCGAATTCTTAGCCTTGAGTCGCCTGTCTCGGCTATGGAAATAGCACGCAGATTATGAGCAATGCCGCTGAGGTCGCTTTCTCCCCACATTACTACATTAATGCATGACAACACTAATGCAGAGAAAGCTATAACGATCACAACTCCTTTGGAAAAGGTGAGTTTGCCCATTTCTTTCACGTTCCTATGTCTTGCAGTACACGGAAGATTGCGTCTGCAATGTATACCGTGCTCACTTCTGCCTCCTGCCTCTTAGTCTTATCAGAACCTATCTCAACTATGACAGCTCTTGGATGAACATGCTGATTCCATCTGGCATCATTACGAATGCTCACGCCCCGTGAAAGGCCGGGACATACCTCATCCAGCTTTGCATTGAGCTGATAGGCAAAGGTCAGGTTCTCCTCCCACCTGGGATGGGGCAAACCGTACTTGTCAGATGTCACTACAATGAGTACACGGGCAGCCCTCACACCGTTAACTTCTACAGTGGGAAAGCTGGCGGATGCGGATAAGCCTGCATCTCTATGAATATCCAAAACAATCTGGACGGACTTGTTGGCCTCCAGAATCTCCCGGATGGTCTTTTGTGATTTGGTATATGCTTCTCGCCAAACAGGATAGTCGTGAATCTTCTTTGAATGGATTACCGGTATGCCATGCCTTTCCTGCAGTATTGAGGCAAGTTGGGCCCCGACACGTATGACCCCCTCTTCACTTCCCCACAAATGATCAACTCCTGAAGTCAATCTGTACGCCTCGGAGCTGTGAGAATGGTAGATGGCTACCAGGGGCTCCCCTCCCCGAGTCTCTACGGGGCTTACTCTCTCGTCAGGTTCCGGCTCATTCTGAGGAGGCCTATTTCCGTCTCGTGGTACCTCCAACTGAGGAATCAAGTCCCTGGCTTGTCTGCTTGAGATGCCTTCGGATTCAGGTGATCGATTTACGTCTTTCCACTCCTCAGTCGAGATCTCAACGCGTTCTGACAAAACAGGGGCAATCCTGGCTTTTCCTGTAACGGGCAAGGAGAAACAGGGAATTCCCACAGCAAAGAAGGTCCTGGGATCTGCAAGATCTGTATCAGACAAAGCAAATAAGAGAGTCCTTACGTCACCGGTTCCCATAAGATTCTCTGTATCTTCCCGATCCTCACTGGTGCTGCCCAGTATGGGGATGGCTTTCTCCATTACCTGCCGAGGAGAGAAGCTGCGGATTATCTCCTCCACCCGACTTTGTATCCTGGCCTCACCTTCAATCAATATCCCTGACAGAACCGGTAAAACACCACCGGAAGGAACGGGATCGCTCCAGCGCGCAGCCAGGAACATACCTATGCCCAGGCTTCCAAGAAGGCAAGCTATATATATCAAAGCAAGCCGTCGGGCATTCGGAGGCTTGCGCCTCATCTGCCTAACCACAAAACATCCCCCGCCCTCACATAGGTGTTTACACAACTTATCTATATGAATCAGGCAAGGGACTTAGACTACGAAAGGTAAGTCAATATCTTGTCCCAGTCTATCGAAGGATGTAGAGCTGCATTAAGGCCTGCCGCAAGAATCTCGGCCAAATCTTCCACTAAGTCGTCAACTTCCTTCGGAGTCACCACCAACGACCCGAAATAGGGAGACAACATTTGCTTAAGGTAACTACGCCTTGCCATTGCCTGCTGTGTCCCTTGAGCAGGCACGCTTACCCCTCCCCTCTGTCTCTCCATGAAGTCCATGGCGTCCATGGCAATGGTTTCCGCAGTCACAACTGTGGGAACACCTATAGCTATTACCGGCACACCCAGACTCTCCCGGTTTATTCCCATTCGCCTGTTGCCAACACCCGAGCCGGGACTGATGCCTGTATCCCCCATCTGTATAGTCGAGCCCAGGCGTTGTGTGGACATAGATGCAAGAGCGTCAACTACGACCACAAGATCAGGCCTGACGTTACCTACCACACCCCTGATGATTTCTCCGGTTTCAATTCCTGTAAGGCCTAAGACCCCGGGGGATATGGCGCATACGGCTCTCATACCGCCTCTCAGTTCTTGAGGAACTAAGCTGTGGAGATGTCTTGTGACTGTCAGGTACTCAATAGTACGTGGCCCCAGGGCGTCGGGTGTAGCCTGCCAGTTCCCCAGGCCTGCCACAAGCACGGTGGCGTTATCGGGCAATGGCGCAAGTCTCAAGAATTCCCTTGCAAAGATCCGGGCCAGCTCTTCGTCTATCTCTTTGCTTCTGGAGCGAAGGTACTGCGACTCAATGGTCGTGTAATTCCCTCTGGCCTTTCCCAGGATACGCTCTGCCTCGGGAGTCATGACCCGGACCCGCGTGATAGTAGCATAACGGGTCTGTTCTGTCTCAGACATGACTCCGGGCACCTCTTGTCCGGTCCGCCGCGAAATTAGATCCTGGGCTTCGAGGGCCAGATCCGTTCTTACACTATAACTCTTCCATATCACATCATCATCGGGGAAACTATATTCATGACTCCGGACTGAACCCAACTTACTACTGCCATTTCTTGTCATTCGCAGAATGCGTCTTCTTTCTTGCAGCATGTTAACCACCTCTTACCTATACCGCTAGTTTTCCCAGCCGTTTGGATGCATATCCCCGTGGGTTTTCCTGTCCCGGCAATTCCGCAAGCCATTTTGTAGGCCGTAGAGCGTAACATGTAGTGATGCGGCGTGAATACTGCAAGGGAATCGGCGGCCCAAAAGGATTTGTGGCTGACTTTCAGCCACCCAAGATGCGGCTCGTCGAAATATGGCTGCAGAGCACTCAATAAAAAGGCAATTGTCCTTGCTTTTCTGATGGTGGCTATTCAGTGCTTACATAGATTCCGCTCGAGTGGCTCACTGAGTGAGCCACTCGGCTAGTGCGCCGGGCATGGCGCCTCATACGGGGGTGAAAGTCCCCTCGACGGGTAGGTAACGACCAAGTGCAAGCCAAGGGCAAGGGTGTCCATCGCGAGATGGAATCTGAAGGAAGCCTGAGGCAAAG
>JAAZEW010000136.1 GCA_012512055.1 Bacillota bacterium
CTTCTTGATGAGCTGACTGTGGAGATTATAGCCGATGGAAAACACTTGCCTGCAAGCCTTCTTAAGCTGATCTATAAATGCAAAGGCGCAGACAAAATCGCGTTATGCACAGATTCCATACGTGCCGCCGGAATGCCTGAAGGGGAGTTTATCTTGGGGAATCCTGAGGACGGACACATAACCGTGGTTGATGAAGGGGTGGCTTGGTTGCCTGATCGCAGCGCTTTTGCAGGCAGCATAGCAACGACGAATCTGTTGGTGCGAAATATGGTTAACCTTGCAGGAGTAAGCCTTCAGGATGCGGTGAAGATGGCCACTTTAACTCCGGCCACAATCCTAAAGATAGACAATGCAAAGGGCAGCATCGATACGGGTAAAGATGCAGATATTGTCGTATTTGATGAGGAAATCAATGTCCGGATGACAATCGTTGAAGGCGAAGTCGTCTACCGGGACTAATCGTAATTGCATGAACTACTTAGGGAGGATGCTTAAGTTGACATATAGGGTTCAACCATACATTGGGAGGGACTGGTAACATGTCAAGAACAAGTCAGGCTTACAGGGACATCATCATCTCACTTATTACAACCATCGAAGACAAGGAAAAGGAGTCGATAGAGAAGGCAGCAGGTATTCTTGCAAAAGCAGTGGCAGATGATCGCCTGATTAATATCGTTGGTTCAGGCGGTCACTCTAACATGGCAGCAGAGGAAGCGTTTTACCGTGCCGGCGGCCTGGCTGCGGTGAATCCTTTGCTTGACGCAGGCACGAACTTAATCCACGGCGCTTTGCGCGCGACATTTGTTGAACGTACTCCCGGGTATGCTAAAGCGGTGCTGGATGCGTACGGTATTGCTTCCGGAGACGTACTCATAATTGCAAATGCCTACGGCATCAATGCCATGACTATTGATTGTGCACTGGAGTGTAAGAAGCGAGGAGCAACATCCATAGGAATAACCTCAAAAGGCTATGCCGATTTCCTTCCCAGGGACAGCCACATACGCCATCCAAGCGGGAAGAACCTATATGAGATAGTGGATGTCTTCATTGACAGTCACCTTCCTACAGGCGACGCTGCTGTTGACGTCGAAGGGCTTCAGCAGAAAATGGGCCCCACATCTACCTTCGTCAACTCATTCGCTGTCAATCTCCTTATGATAAGAACAGCCGAGAAGCTCCTTGAAATGGGTATAGAGCCTCCGATTCTTGTTAGCAGCAACATGCCGGACGGGGATAGGATAAATCGGATTATCGAACGAAAGTACCTTCTCAGAGTGAAGCACTATAGGTAAGCATTTCGTCGAATCAGGGGGAGTTGGTATTGGCAGGAGGCAACAGGTTACGAGCAGGTGTCGGCACACGGATCATAAACCCACCGCTCAATTCCCCTATGGCAGGGTTTTCTGCCAGGATCGGCGGGGCGCTCGGTGTGCATGATGATTTGATGGCGAAAGCGCTCGTCCTCGAAGATGAGAAATGCGCATGTGCTATCGTGTGTTTGGATATTATTCACATCACCCTCCCTCGTACATAACGTATACGCCGTTCAGTGAATAGAATCACCGGTATCCCGGTGGAGAACATAATGATTTCGACATCGCATAACCATTCCGGCCCGGACCTGGACGCTCCTGAATGTGACGAATGGGCGTCGCATTTTGAGGCCCAAGTGGCAGATGCTGTATGCGAGGCCTGGTCTCGTCGCGAGGACGCATCATTCGGTGTGGGCATTGGCACTGTTACAGGTATAGGTGTGAATCGCAGGGGAAGAGACAGCACAGACAATTCAGTGGGCGTGCTCAGAGTCAGCAGGCCGGACGGAAGGCTCCTGGCAGTTCTAATGAACTATACATGCCATGCAGTGGTGCTGGGGCCGGACAATCGTCTAATTAGCGCCGATTATCCAGGATATGCCCAAAGATATGTCAAGGACATGTCAGGATGCGAAGATGTCGTAGTCCTGTTTACAAACGGCGCAGCAGGGGATATCAATACAGGCCATTCCGCAGATGTGAGCGCAATCGGAGGCTTCATCCCGGGCAGGACGTTTGAACGGGCAGACACATTAGGGAAGCGGCTTGCCGGTGCTGTAATTGAGACCCTCGGGACAATGAAAGAATCCGAAGAAACAGTGATTGATGGTATAACCTGTCCTTGGGAAGCCGAGTATCGGAAGGATTTACCTACTCCTAAGGATACTATGGAACGTATCGCACTGCTCAAGAAACGGTTGGATGAGGCGGCGAGGGAAAACAGCAAAGATGCCGGCAGTGTTCAACTGGATCTCATATATCAGAAGATCATCCTGGATAATCTTAAAGAGATTGGTGATTCTCCTACAGGCAAGAGACTCACGGAAACTCAAGCTGTTCGTGTGGGTGATGCAGTATTCGTATCCCTGCCCGGTGAGGTTTTTGTCGAACTTGGACTGGACATTAAGGCTAAGTCGCCATTCCCGTATACTTTTGCCGTAGGATATGCCAATGATTACATTGGCTATGTTCCCACGAAGGAAGCTTTTTCAGAAGGCGGATATGAAGTCTCCGCAAGCAAGTTCCCGCCTGACATCGGCGAAGAGCTGAAAGAAGCTGCGATTTCTTGCGTGAGCGTACTTCATGACAGAGGTTCTAAGGGGGTTTTACCGTGAAGCCTCAGCTTGCCATATCCACAAGATTTAGCCGTGATCAGTATGCTGTGGCAGTGAAGGAAGCAGTCTCCCATGGGTTTTCAGGGCTTGACTGGAATCTTGATCCCATGAGGATCGCTGTGGCATCAAACGCACGGAGAAAGTTCTATGACTGCGCCCTTTCTTCCGGATTGCCGTCCAGGTTCCATGCGCCGTGTCACGATACAGAGCTAGGCCATGAGGACCCGCTGATCTCTTCTACTGCAGTTCAATACCTCAAGATGTATATCCACCTTATCAAAGACTTCCCGAAAACCAGTATTACACTACATATCGGCTCACGCGGCATTCCCATGGAGGAGTTGTCTTGGGACAATGCTGTGAGAGGCCTAAGGGAAGTAGTCAGATTCGGCGAAGACAACGGGGTAGATGTCTGCCTTGAAAATCTAAAGCATGGGTGGACAAATAACCCGGAGACCTTTTCCGAGCTTGTTGAGGCATCCGGCTCAATGGTGACCTTTGACATCGGCCATGCAAGAGCCAGTCCTTATGTATCGGGGGGAGACTATACGCTGGAGGAATTCATGGAATCCGTTGGGGACAGAATCAGAAACCTCCATGTGTATGAGATAGAGAGCAAACAAGGTGAGCATATCGAGCCTGCCAACTTGGATTCCATACGCCCTGCTCTGGACCGGGCGCTGTCAAAAGGCATAACCTGGTGGGTGTTGGAGCTTCACAGCATTGATTCTATGGCAAGGTGTAAGAACCTAATTGAATCGCATTATGGTTAGGCATCTCCTGGTAGAGGCTCCGGATCCGGTTTCCCGTTTTCATTCCTGTTAGTCACCCTAATTTGAAGCTCGAGGCTATGCTCTTACCCAGGAATTTGTTCATCAAATATACGACTATGAAGACTACTACCAGCAACAAGACTGAAAGCGCGCTGGCTTCACCAAACTTGTCATCGCTGACCGCGGTGTAAACCAATATAGGAAGGGTTCTGGTCTTGGCTGAGTAGAGCAGGATAGTAGTGCTTAATTCCTGTAATAACGTAGTGAAAGTAATGATTGTGCCTGATATTATTCCGGGAAGAATCAACGGGAGACTCACCCTCCGGAATGTATAAAACCAGTTAGCCCCGCTTATAGTGGATGACTCTTCTAAAGCCGGATCAAGCTGTGATAGGCTGGCCACCACAGAACGAAATACGTAAGGGGTTCGACGTAAGATAAAGGCAATAAGAATGATGGTGAAAGTGCCGCTGAGGTTAATGGCTGAATTCCCGCTAAATGCAGAAAGCAAAGCTACGGCAATGACGGTGCCGGGGAGTATGAAAGGAGCCATGACAGCAAGGTCGAGGATTATCGCTCCCTTTGGTTTTCTCCGTTCTGTGATATATGCAATCAGGCATCCCAAAACCGCTGTTAAAAGGGAAGCTGTAAATGATAGGTAAAGAGAGTTCTTAATAGGGCCGCCTGCTATCTGAGGGATTCTTGTGTAATTACTCAGAGTGAAGCCTTCCGGTGTAAGACCCCTCCATCGTGTGAAAAATGACATAACGATTAGCGTGATCTGCGGAGCCAAAGACACCAGCAATATGATGAAGCAGTATACCGTGGCGATAATGCGTATTAAGGGGTGGCGATGCAGGCGTTGCTCAGAATATGTAACACTTATCGTCTCGTATTCCCTCGCGCTCACCACATATTTCTGTATTAGTAGTGCAATGATGACAATCAATACGCTGACCATGGAAATTGCGGCTGCTCCGTTAAGATCCCAGAAACCGTGGATACGAAAGTAAATCAATGTCGGCAGCACATAATCCTTCCCGCCGATAATCGCAGGTATGCCGAAGTTCCCCAAGGAACGGATGAAGACTAAGATAGCGCTGGCAGTCATACTGGGCAGCACAAGGGGCAGGGTGATTGTGCGCAGTATCCTCCCGCGGCTTGCCCCCATAATCATTGCAGACTCTTCCAAGAGCGGGTTGGCTGCTTCAAAAGCACCGTAAGTAAGCAGAAAGACAAAGGGATATAGAGTCAACGTCATAGTAAAGATTATTCCGAATAAGCCGTAAATAGGGGGCAGCGAAAGGCCGAATACGGCCAGGATCTTGTTAAGAAAGTGGCGGGCTATTCCTTGCCTCCCCAACAGGATAATCCAGGAAAATGCTCCGATAAAAGACGGCATGATTATCGGCAGTATCCCCAGGGAAAGGATGAGTCCCTTAAAAGGCATTTCTGTACGGGCAACAAAATAGCCCATAGGAACCCCAATCAACAAGGTGAAAAAGACTACGGAAAAGGCTACGACAAAAGAGTTGCGCATGCTTCTTTGGTAAAGTGATGAGGTGAAGAAGCGTTGGAAATTACTGAGGTCCAGTTCGCTGATGGCCGCCAGATTGAAGCCTGACCCGGAAAAGGCTCGCAAAATAGTGGTAACAAGTGGCCAGAACAGGAAGATGACAAGGAATATCAATGGGACACTAAAAACAAGATAGGGGGTAATATCTCTGCGCTGCACTATTCTTCACCTCTTTGGGGAAACAGGAATCCATTGGCGAAGTCAAATGCGACACAGGCCATGTCACCTTCTCCTACGCCTTCTACCTTGTGAGCCATATCAGCCTCGATTGTCTTTTCCTCTCCGTCTTCTTGAATAATGATTGTGTAGCGGATGATGTGGCCAAGGTTCTGGATAATCTGTACTCTTCCCGACAATATGCCTTCCCGGGCAAATGGTTGAACAACCAGAGTCTCAGGACGGAAGGCTACAACCACTTCGCAGCCGGGTACAAGTTCTGACGTTTCATCACATGTGATTCGCGGTATGCCTTTCAAGACCCCGTTCCCGGCCTTTAACTGAACAGCGTAACTAAGGTCCTTCTTTTCCGTAATTGCTCCTGTGAAGAAGTTTATTTCGCCTATGAAACCTGTGACAAACAGATTCTTGGGGTTGTGATAGAGTTCCTCACCGGAGCCTATCTGTTTGACGTACCCGTCTTTCATTACCGCGAGGCGATCTCCGATTGCCATAGCTTCCTCTTGGTCATGGGTGACGAAGATCGTAGTAATGTTGGTTGCCTTCTGGATACGACGGATCTCTGCCCTCATATAACGCCGTAGTTTGGCATCAAGGTTTGCCAGGGGTTCGTCAAGCAGAAGAATTGTGGGATTGTATACCAGAGCTCTGGCAACTGCAACTCTTTGCTGTTGTCCTCCGGAAAGAGCTTTTGGGCTTGGGTTTCTACGGAGAATTTCGCCAAGGCCCACGAGATCCATTATTTCTGTAACCCGTTCTTTGATTTCGCCTGCGGATAAGCCCCGTACTCTTAAGCCATAAGCAACATTCTCGAAAACAGTCATGTGCGGGTACAAGGCATAATTCTGAAAAACCATGCCGATATTGCGGAGAAATGGAGGGATGTTTGTTACGTCTGTGTCCCCATAGAAGATTTTCCCGTCAGTGAGAGTCTCCAATCCGGCCGTGCAGCGCAGGAGTGTGGTTTTTCCGCAACCACTGGGGCCAAGCAGGCAGAACAGCTCCCCCGGCTCTATCGTGAATGAGACATTTTTGAGCGCTCTCACCTCGTTCTTGCCGTGAAAGACCTTTTCAACACCTTCATACGAAATGCTTGTACTCATATTTCCCCTCCGTACACCGGATTCTCGGTTGAGCAGGCGTTCCGAACCCGCTCTTTGGCAGGTTCGGAACGCCTGGGCATACCGAATAAGATTGCTTACTGAATAAGATCAGAGAAACGGCTGGTCAGTTCATCACGAATATCTGCTGCTTCTTGTGCGTCATATTCTATCAGCACAATCTCTGACAGGGGAGGCAGCGGGCCCGGTCCGGGTAGTTTAGGATGAACAACACGTCTGGACCTTGTCTCCAGAATTATGCGATATGCTTCTTCTGAGGTCAAAAAGTCCATGAACAACTGGGCATTTGCCAGATTAGGCCCGCCCTTAATGATACCTGACGCATCGAATCTGGCTCCTGTCCCTTCTTCCGGATATATGGGTATTACAGGGTCGCCTTGCTCAATGTGTGATGCTACGTTGGCTTCTCCGGTTACACCGATGGCATATTCACCACGGGCAACTGAGGCGGGAACCATTGTTGATGAAGCGGTGAAGACCGCCTTACGGGCTAATTTCTCCAGGAAGTCCCAACCATACAGTTTGTAGATCATATAAATCTGCGCATAAGCTGATCCTGAGAGCGCAGGGTTTGCCAGGATTATTTCTCCTTCATATTTGTCGTCAATGAGATCAGCCCATTTGCGAGGATAATCTTCAGGTTTCAGAAGCTCTGTATTGACAATGAACGCCTGCAATGGCATGGAGTATCCGTAGTATCTGGGAGTTTCGCCTTTATCCCTTACGCGTTCCGGGATGTCGGCATGGTATTTCGCTCTGTAGGGAACAAAGAAATCATAGTGTCCGTCAAAAGCTTCCTTAGCGATGCCCAGCAGAATATCCCCGCCGGGACGAGGCGATTCAGCCTGTAGTCTTGTAAGCAGCTCCCCGGAACCGGCCCGAATGAGGTCTACTCCTATTTCAGGATGCTGTGACCGAAAAGCTCTAACCAGCGCGTCCGCTTCCTCTTCAGAGGCGGCACTCCAGATTACCAACTTTCCGCTTTGGGCGAAAGAGACCGTACTGAAAAGCAATACCATAATCAAAGTGCATACTAATATTATTGATTTTCTCACGCGTCGTCCTCCTTTTCCTAATTCTTTTATGTTCTTCGCTTGGTGTGATGCCCAATAATCATGCGGTGGTTATCAGAGTCTTATCACCCCCTGAAACCTGAAAGACACGTTTACACAGCAGAAGGCGCATGTACAACTTAATTTTTTAGTGTACATAAGTATTCTTCGTATATCCGAAAATCTCCTTCCTAACCCAGGGTAGGAAATGTGTTCAGGAAGGATTTCCGCCTGTTGTACATGGCGGAGAGTATGATAGTATTTATTAAGAAGTAAACATCATCTTAGACTGGGTACACAGACATCAAGATGGAAAGAGGTGCTGGAGATGAAAGTCAGAGTATTTGAGAGCTCTGAAGCATTAGGGAGAGAAGCAGCCAAGTATTGTGCGACTATATTGAACAAAGCTATTCTGGAACATGGAAATGCCAGATTGCTTATGTCAACCGGGGCTTCGCAGTTTGACACCCTTAAGTCCCTTATGGAAACAGATGTGGATTGGAGTAAGGTTGCGATCTTCCATCTCGATGAGTATGTAGGGTTGCCTGAAAGCCACCCGGCCAGTTTCAGAAAGTACTTAAAAGACAGGTTCATCGATATTGTTCGGCCAGGTGAAGTACACTTTGTTGACGGAGAAGGAGATATTCAAAAGAATATCCAAAACCTAACGGAAGAGGTGCGAAAGAGGCCTATTGACCTGGCACTGGTAGGCATCGGTGAAAATGCCCATATCGCTTTCAATGATCCCCCTGCAGATTTCCACACTGAAGAAGCGTTCATTGTCGTAAATCTTGACGAGAAATGTAAGAGACAGCAAGTCCGTGAAGGATGGTACGAAACGATAGATGACGTTCCTAAACAAGCAATTACTATGACAGTGTACCAAATAATGCAGAGCAAGGTGATTGTCTCGTGCGTTCCTTACAAGGTGAAGGCAGATGCGGTGAAGATAACTCTGGAGAATGAGGTGACATGTGAAATCCCTGCCACAATGCTGAAGAAGCATGAAAACGTCACCCTGTTTCTTGATGAAGAATCCGCATCTCTGGTTGATAAGAACATACTGAAAAGCTTCTTGTAGGCACATCCCAAATGAGGCATTTCTTGACAGGCGTTTGACGGGTGTAGTATGGTGATTTTGCTGAAGGAATACCCATGGAGCGGGTGAAGAGTGAATGGCAAGTAAACTATCGAGCAACACCAGTGATGTGAGGCGCATCAACCGGCTGCTGGTCAGGGATATAATACGAAAGCAAGGCCCGATTTGCAGGAGTGACATAGCGAAGGTTGCCGGTCTGACTCCCCCTACTGTAACGAATATCGTCAGTGAGATGTTGGCTCAAGGCATCGTAGAGGAAGTCGGTTACGGAGAATCCACAGGCGGTAGACGGCCGGTGATGCTTGTTCTCAACCCCAATGCGGGTTTCATACTTGCAGCGGGTATCCAAAGAAGCGTGACCAGGGTTGCATTGATGGATCTTTCAGATAATGTCCTAGCCAGGCGAGACACCCACGTGTCTGTGTCTTCACCGTATGAGATGGCTGCAGCAATTCGAGAATCATTTGAGTCTCTTCTCGGCGAGACAGGGATCCCCAAGGAAAAGATTCTGTGGTGCGGGGTTGCAAGCCCCGGGCTTGTTAATCCTGATCTGGGGGTTGTGGAGACGTCGTCAAACTTGGCCTGGAAAAAGGTTCCGTTTGCCCATATTCTCTCTGAAAACCTATCCGGAATTCCGG
This sequence comes from Bacillota bacterium, assembly GCA_012512055.1. The sequence goes on from JAAZEW010000136.1 coordinate 9,090, forward strand.
TTCACATCGAGAATATCTCAAATGCTGCTGCCCTTGGAGAGAAAGCATACGGTATTGGCAAGGGATACCCGAATCTAATATATCTTAATGTTTCTATCGGTATTGGAGCAGGTATCATTATTGATAATAGCGTATTCAGAGGTTCCCGTGGGTACGCAGGTGAAATTGGCCATGTGCCTATGACTGTTTACAACGGCCCTCAATGTGCGTGTGGACGGGAAGGTTGCTTAGAGGCTTTCTGCGGAGTGCCGGCTGTGATAAGGAGGGTTAAGGCCCAGGTTTCTGATGAAGAGTTCAAAACGCTCGGCGTGGACAAAGACAGTATCGAAATCCCTCATCTCACGAAACCCCCTCTATTGGGTATCCCTGCTGTTAAGAGAATTATGGATGAGACAGGCCACCTGATTGGTATTGCCATAGCGCATCTGGTATCACTTTTCGATACAGAGATGGTGATCTTAGGAGGGGAGCTGGGCCGGGTAGAAGATGCTTTCTTAGAGACGGTAATGCGTTCAGCAAGGGATCACTCACTGGTGGAGTTTGCAGAAACCATCAGGGTAGTGAGATCAACCATGCACGAGCAGCCTGAACTGATGGGCGCTTACGTTCTGGCTATGGAGGAGGTATTTGCCTTAGAGGACTGGGATTACCCAAGGGCTCGCTGATAATTACTACCTAAGAACGTGAAGGATCACCCGAACATAAGTTGCCCCCTTGATCCACCTAATGATATAATCATGTGGACAGGGGGCGTTTTCATGCTGCATGAGGCATCTCGGCAAAAGGATGTGAAAGGCTTAAGGCTGATGGGTATTGACCCCGGTCTTGTTGACACAGGGTACGGCATTATTGACATATCGGGAAACAAGGTCCGCCTGATCGAAGCAGGCCTTGTAAGGACCGGCAAAAATGCGTCCCTTGAGTCCAGGCTGAAAGAGATATACAAAGGCATAACCTTGGTTCTCGAGGAGTATAGGCCTTCTTTAGTTGTTGTGGAAGACCTCTACACGAACTATCGTTACCCCAGGACTGCAGTGCTTATGGGGCATGCAAGAGGTGTAATCCTCCTTGCGGCAGGCCATAACGGACTGGCTGTGACGTCATATCCGCCTGCACGTGTAAAGAAAGCGTTGACAGGCACAGGCAGAGCAACCAAAACTCAGATTCAAAGAATGGTCCAAGTCAGGCTGGGGTTGGACAGGGTGCCGGAGCCGGATCACATAGCTGATGCATTAGCTCTTGCTTTGTGCCATTATGATTGCTTAACCCATGAACCCCGCTTCAAGACGAAAGATGGAGGGGCAAGAATATGATCTCGGCCATATGCGGAAACCTCTCACGGGTTTTAGAAGACAGGGTGGTCCTCGAGGTAAACGGCTTGTCCTATGAGGTGCTTGTATCCCCTGTTACACTGGGTGCGCTTTTTCCAAAGCGAGATCAGGAAGTCACTCTGAAGACGATATTCTATATACAGGGAACACCGGGTGTGGGGAACATGGTTCCGGTGCTCGTAGGATTTATGAGCGAGACGGAGAAGGAGTTTTTCGAGCACTTTATCACTGTCGGAGGTATTGGTCCGCGGGCTGCGCTGAAGGCCTTAACTATGCCGGTGGGGCGTATTGCCCGCGCAATCGAGGATGGAGACGTTCCGGTCCTTACTACTCTGCCGGGTATAGGTAAACAGAAAGCTGCGAAGATTATTGCGCAACTGAAAGGCAAGGTAGACAGATTCGCACTTGCGCCGGATGAGGACAAAGAAGTGGCAACTCCCCGAGGCGTTACAGAAGAAGACAACATTCTTGAAGAAGCAATTGAGGTGCTCATGCAGCTTGGCTACAGACGTCAGGAGTCAGAATCCATGGTGCGCCGTGCCATAAGAAAGCATGGGAAAATCACCACTGCGGAAGCTATCATTCAAGAGATCTTCAGATCGGCTGCGAAGCTTCGGGGCGGCTCCTAATAGTCTAACAGTCCACGGCGAGGGGGGACAGTCATGACACGAGTGAGATTGGTGAGCGGAGATGAACAAGAGGAAGAGGTTGTATATCAGAAGAGCCTCCGTCCTACAAAGCTCTCAGAGTTTACCGGACAGACGCAAGTTGTGGAGAATCTCTCTATTGCTGTTGAGGCTGCGCGCATGCGCAGAGAGGCCTTGGATCACGTGCTCCTCTACGGCCCTCCCGGCCTTGGGAAAACCACCTTGGCCCATATTATCGCAAATGAAATGAAATCCGATATCATATCCACATCCGGGCCGGCAATTGAGAGGCCCGGGGACCTGATGGGGATCCTGACAAACCTTGAAGACGGAGACGTCCTTTTCATAGACGAAATTCATAGGCTGCCCAAGGTAGTGGAAGAGTTCATCTACTCTGCAATGGAAGATTTCCAGATAGATTTCGTAATTGACAAAGGCGCTTTCGCGAAGACGATTAAGGTGCCTTTAAAACACTTCACCTTGGTAGGTGCGACGACTCGTGCAGGCTTACTGTCAGCCCCCTTGCGAGAGAGGTTTGGCCTATTTTATCACCTAGATTTCTACCCGGCAGACGAACTAGCCGAGATCCTGCGCAGGTCTGCACAAATACTCGGGGTTCCGTTGAAGGGCGACGCAGATGCTGAAATCGCTGCGCGTTCCCGAGGCACTCCCAGGGTAGCGAATAGACTTCTAAAGAGGGTCCGTGACTATGCTGAGGTAAAAGGTGACGGTGTTATCACTGTTGAAACGGTTAATGCTTCGCTTAAAATGGAAGGCATTGACGATGTGGGTTTGGACAAGTTTGACAGGAAATACCTTAAGGCCCTTATCGAATTCTATAACGGAGGGCCGGTAGGAGTAGAAGCTCTTGCAGCCACTCTCAATGAAGAACAAGATACCCTCGCTGACATGGTGGAACCTTTTCTTCTAAAAATCGGGTTTGTGATAAGGACAGCCAGCGGGCGTCGCGCGACTTCCCGGTCTTTTCAGCATCTGGGCTATCCATACAAGGATAGAGTGGAAGGGGAAGGGCTGCCTTTACTGTTTTAGACAGACTGCGTTCTTCCTTTCCGGCCTTCATCATAGAGTCCGGGAAGGTATTTTTCGTACAACCTGACATTGAAGTTCAGAGGGTTCTCTTCCCTGAACTGATAGAGAGCATCCAGGTCAAGGTCTCCGACTACGACTTCTTCTTCATCGAACGTGTCTGCCCGGGCGAAATACCCATCTTCTGACTGTGTCAACTCGAGAGGGCCGAGGAGTCCAGATCTTCCTGTAAACGGTATGCCGATAATGTTTCCCACTGCGTGAGCTGATACGCCGAGGACTTGACTTTCCTGCACTCTCGGCCATATCCCGCGCATAACGCGCCAGAATAGGTATTCTTCGTTATTGGCAGCAGGGATTACAACGATGTCCGCGCTTCGGAGACTTGCGATACGGAAGGTCTCAAAGTAGGTGGCGTCCATACATATGGGAAAAGCTACTCTTCCCAGCCTCGTGTCCAGCACTTCCAACTCTCGGCCCTGTTCAAATCCCCACTCCGCCTCGAGAGGCACGAGATGAAGTTTACGCTGCTTCGCAATGATGTTTCCGTAAGGATCGAAGAAGTAGCCGATATTGCGCATCTTACCGTCATCATCTTCTAAGAGAGTGCTGCCTGAGATTATGTAGACTCGGAAACACTTAGCCAAAGTAGAGAAGGTGGTCTCATATATACGTTTGACAGCAGGAGATAGCAGACGAAATACATCAGCTACCTGAGTCTCGCCTCCGGACACTTGTTTGACTGCCGAGTCAAGGCCTTCAGCAGCCAAGCCTTCAAGCCCCGGGATGAGGCCGGACAAAGGAATTCCGGAATATTCGGGAAACACCACAAGTTGCGCTCCTTGTTCCACAGCCTCTTTCGTAAGCCTGAATATAGTCTCTGCGTAAGCCCGGGCATGGTTTTCCTTGATAAGTTCAAGCTTCATCTGGACTGCAGCAACTCTGATTTTTGACGGCCGGCCGGATTCGGGAAGCTCATCCACTGCTGAACCAGGCGTTATGTGTTTCTTGGCCAAGGCCTGTTTGACTATGGATGGCCGTGATTGAAACCACAGGAATCCTTTGAAGAGGAAGATGCCAAGAGCCTGGGAGATTTTTTCTATAAGCATTTTCATATTGGCTTTCTCCCTTCATGCTCTTCCTGTTTCTTCCCGTGGCATCCTGAAACCTGTGGCCGGTAGTCTTTGTACACGTGAGGGAACCATTGCTTGTATAAGGGGATGTTGAACTGACTGAAGATGTCAAATCTCCGGATAGTCTCCCCGAGCTTAATGAAGTCCAGGTGCGCCGTAAAGACGTCCTCCATATGAGCAGCTTTCGCCTGTGCCAGCACCCCGGTATCCCCCGGCGTCATCTCACATGTCGCGTATATTGTAGATCGTCCTTCAAACTCAACTCCTCCGAGGAAGCCGGTAAGGCATGACTCAATCCCGAACACCTGATTCTGCTGGATGTTTTGCCACATACCCCTCACTTGATGCCACTTACTGTAGGGTTTAGGGACAGCAATAGGCGCTATGATTATTTGAGCGCCTTTCAGAGTCAAGATTCGCATAACCTCCGGATACCAGGCATCTTCACATATGACGAAACCGAGATTCCCCAAGGGTGTGGCAAATACCTGAAGATCATCTCCTGAGACGAATCCGCTTCCACGTTCGTCCCGGTTCAAATGCGTCTCGGACTGGGTACCAACAACTGTGCCTGCCGGAGAGATGAGGTAAGCGGTATTTGTTACTCCTTTTCTTGTGGGCGTCAGCATAGTACCTGGGACAATGTAAGCGCCGTGTTTCTTTGCCAGTCCTTTGAAGAAGTCGAGGAATTCATTGAGGTTCGAAGCTCCGTAAGAAGTCCATATGCGCCCTATTCCTTGTGCAAGTCCCGGACCAAAATAGAGCTGAGCTTCAGGATGTGCTAAGGTGAGATAGGCAAAGGCGGTATAGGCAGGAAACACAATTAGCCGGGCCCCGTCGTGTGTGGCATGCTCCACAAGGTGGGTGAGCCGCAGAAGAAAATCCCCGGGTGATTCGCGTCTTCTTGAAAGTAGTTGGATACAAGCCACTCCAGTCAGAAGAATCGCCTCCGTTATCTCTCCTCAAAGGATATTCTATTGGAAGATCGCTTATGGAGCAAGTGTTGCCGAAAGTGATAGTCCCCTCCCTGGCAGGGGTTATCCTAGGCCACGCAGGACTATTGCAGAGGGTCATGGCAAACGGAAGGAAACCTTCTTTGGTTTGTAGAACAATTCAAAGGGATCATGCTGTATAAACTTATGATTACGCTGATTGGTCACGCACTTGATCGTCGCCCCAACAACAAGGAGGGATACTTGTGAGGCCCAGGTCGGAATATGCAGAGCCGTACCGTATCAAAGTAGTGGAGCCTATTCAGCTTACTACCAGGGAAGAGCGGGAACAGATTATCGAAAAGTCCGGTTACAATGTGTTTAACATTCCTTCTGATAAGGTCTATATCGATTTTCTGACAGACAGCGGCACTTCCGCGATGAGCGACCGCCAATGGGCAGGCCTTATGGTAGGGGACGAGGCGTATGCAGGAAGCAGGAACTTCTACCGGCTCAAGGAGACTGTCGAAGAAATTTCCGGGTTCGAATATGTCCTCCCTACACACCAGGGGCGTGCAGCCGAAAACATTCTAACTACCATACTGGTCAAACCGGGCGAACGGGTTCTCGGGAACATGCACTTTGATACCACGGAAGGGCATATCCGTCTTAAGGGAGGAGAGCCGGTCAATCTTGTAATCAAAGAAGGCCTGGAAACAGCGACCAGGCATCCTTTTAAGGGTAACATAGATATTGGACGCCTCATTGACGAGATTAGGGCCTACAGCCCGGAGGGGATTTCTTACATAAACATCACGGTGACATGTAACAGCAATGGCGGTCAGCCTGTGTCTATGGGAAACATAAGGGAAGCAAGTAGAATTGCAAGGGAGCACTCTATCCCTGTATTCCTGGACGCTGCCAGATTTGCAGAGAATGCTTACTTCATTAGAGAGCGGGAAGAAGGTTATGAAAACAAGTCCATAGCGGAAATCGCTCGGGAGATGTTTTCGTATGCTGATGGGTTCACCATGAGCGCAAAAAAGGACGGCCTTGTAAACATCGGCGGCATTTTTGCCACACGTGATGAGGAATTGTACAAGCGAGCAGGTGAGTGGGGCATCATTTATGAAGGTTTTCTGACTTACGGAGGGCTTGCAGGCCGGGATCTGGAGGCTATGGCTCGAGGCTTACAGGAAGTCCTCAATGAGGATTACCTTGAAAACCGTATAGGACAGGTGGCATATTTAGGCGACTGCCTCCTGGACTGTGATATCCCCATCATTGAACCCACAGGCGGCCATGGTGTCTATTTAGACGCAAGGAGGTTCTTGCCGCTGATACCCCAGGGCGCCTTCCCGGCCCAAGCCCTTGTCATGGAACTATACGTCGAAGCAGGGATCCGTGCCGTGGAATTGGGCACAGCGGCTTTTGGGCATAAGGATAAGAAGACAGGTGAAATGGTGTATCCTGCTCTCGAGTTGGTGAGATTGGCTATTCCGAGGCGTGTGTATACAGACAGGCATATGGATATCGTGGTTCGGGCGCTCCGGAATATCGCAGGAAGAAAGGATCAGATTCGCGGGCTGAAGCTTATCTATGAAGCCCCTGTGCTAAGGCATTTCACTGCTGTATTTGAGCGATTATAGAGGGACTGTCTCTTCTCACCGCAGTGAGCTCCATCACAAGGAAGGTAGTAATGTTGTGGAAGATGTAACCCTTTCTCGCCCCTATTCCAGGCGGTTATACAGGGCGCTTATCGAGTTTCAGATGATTTCTGAAGGAGACGGGATCCTTGTTGGCTTTTCCGGAGGCAAAGACAGCGCATTTCTGCTATACGCCTTAGCCGCAATACAACAGTACTCACCTGTCAGTTTCCGGCTTGCGGCTGCCACGGTTGACCTTGGTTTCCCTTCAGGTGACTCCATCAGTGAGGATATGAAGGCATTCGTTGCCCGACTGGGGATACCGTACTTCGTCACGAAGACAAATATAGCCAAGGTTGCTTTCAGTAGGGAACAGACGAAAAGTCCTTGCGCTATTTGCTCCCATCTCAGACGGGGGTCACTGAACAGTCTTGCTGTAGAGAATGGTTACAATAAAGTGGCTCTCGCTCATCACCGGGACGACGCAGTGGAAACGTTTCTCATGAGTATTCTCTATTCAGGGCAGGTTCATGTCTTTCGTCCGGTGACACACTTGGATCGTACAGGAATTACCGCTATTCGGCCTTTAATATACTTCAGGGAATCCGAAATAAGAGGAGCGGTAAAGCGGATGGGGTATGGCCCTCCGCCTAATCCGTGTCCCGCGCAGGATGAGACTCAAAGGCTTTCAGTGAAGAACCTTATTCGCAGCCTTTCTCGGGAGAATCCTATGGTATACACTAATCTGTTCAAGGCTCTCCGTACAAATGCCGTCGGGGAGCTTTGGCCTCCCATAGCGTCCAAAGAAGAAATGAAGGAATTACATAAGACGTTCTTTTTCGGTGATCAGCAGGATACAACTACTTAGCATCCAGTTTGTCCCGGGGTATTTCGGATACCGCTGCAAAAACCCCTTCTGCCTCAGCAAGCACGCATCCTCGTTCATCTGAGATGTACGATGCCAAAGCCCATGACCTTGCTCCCTGATTGAGGATTTCGCCTGTGACTGTCACTTCTTTCCCTATAGGGACGGGTTTTCGGAACATCACTCTCATTGAGGCTGTGGCTCCCAAGTGGCCGTTTAGGATCATTGCCCACGCCATGGCTTCATCGAGTAGCGTACATATGATCCCTCCGTGGAGGATGTTGGCAAATCCCTGGAATTCTTCAGGCGGCGTGAACGAAGCCGTTGACCGCCCTTCCCCATCCAATTGAAATAGAAGCTTAAGGCCGATTGGGTTGTCGTGTCCGCACGCGAAACACTTTCCGTCATCATAAAACATGGCTCAACTGCCCTTTCTTGCCGGACTTATGCAAACGGAGCAAGCTCGGAGTCGTCCCTGAAGTGCCGTATCTAATGATAACAGACTTGAATGAGTGGCATAATGCTCTCAACTGCAACGTAAGACCGATAAGGTCCGGAGAGGGAATTTCAGTTCCGTTCGCGATTGACGCAACGCGTTCGTTGTCAATATAGATTACTATATGTTTTGCCTGATACCTTCCGGCGATCTTAAGAGCTTCCAAAGAGGCTCTAAGACCTGCTTCTTCCAATGAGGCCAAAGAGAAGTCATAGCGTATTTCCCGGATAGGTTCCCCTTTGTCTGAGGCAAAGAGCACAGTTGCGCTAATGCCTGTATTGTTTCTAGTACGCATAACACGTACAATTACCTTCATTGTCTGGGAGCCGGATCTTTTATTCTGTCGTTTATTCAAAGGCTGCCCTTTTTCGGCGAACAATGCCGGCATCGTGGCAGACATCTTTAACATCCCCCCAAACATCTGTTCCCATATCAATAATACAAAATACTCTGTCTCCTGTCAATCCCTTGTTTGGCAAATCCCTCAACATAATGGGGATATGTGACTAACCCTTAGGGACATCCCTGAATACATTGTCACAGGAGTCAATTAGCAAAGGGATATCCTGTCCTATTAAGATGCGGCTGGCATATGCCTTTGCCTATTGGCAATAAAGCTATACTTGTCAACTGGATTCGGGAGGGATAAGAATGGCGGAAGATCTCGAGAAACTTGCGGAAAATCCGGAAGCAGGGGTATCTGCCGGATTGCCCGCCTGGGAACTCGCCAGAGCCTACGTGCTACCCCAGCGTTATCAAAAAGTGCTCAGCCCTCAGGAAGGTCTGCGGAAAGGCACGATCTTTCAGGAACTGATCAGGCCGTACAAGCAAGAGAGGCCAGGGCCGGATGCCCAAGTTCCCGGACGGGGGGATGACAATGAATAAGAGACAGTGTGCCCTCTTAAGAATCATGGAGCTGGAATTTGCAGCCGTTGATCTCAACTTATTTCTGGACACACATCCTGATGATAGCTGCGCGCTTACCGATTTTGCTGCAGTCTCGCAGGAACTCATGAAAGCAAAAGCAGAATTCGAAGCCCGGTACGGCCCTCTCATGAACTTCGGATTCGGACTGAATCAAGGGAATACATGGCGCTGGATTGAGAGTCCGTGGCCGTGGGAAGTCAACTTTAAAGACTATGAGCTTCATGGGGAGGAGTGAAAGTAATGTGGATATACGAAAAGAAGCTTGAATATCCTGTGAGGGTGTCCAGCACCAATCCTCGACTTGCAAAAGACGTCATTACTCAATATGGTGGGCCCGACGGTGAACTTGCTGCATCCTTAAGGTACTTGACGCAGCGCTACACTATGCCAATACCCCAGGCGAAAGCAGTCTTGACTGACATCGGCACGGAAGAACTGGCGCACATGGAGATTGTCGCGACCCTTGTCTATAACTTAATACGCAACGCTACAGTGGAGCAGATCAAGGCTGCAGGCCTGGACCCGTACTATGCTGATCATGATAAAGCCCTCTATTTCGTGAACGCGGCAGGCGCTCCTTGGACAGCGGCATATATTCAGTCAAAAGGGGATCCAATCGCAGATCTCCATGAGGACATGGCAGCGGAACAGAAGGCTCGCGCAACTTATGAGTATCTCATCAATCTTTCAGATGACCCGGATGTTACAGATACATTAAGATTCTTACGCGAAAGAGAGGTCGTCCATTTCCAGAGGTTCGGCGAAACCCTTGACTTGGTGCATGATTGGATGTCATCGAAGAAGGTATTCTACTAAGAGCTGCAGATTTCGGTTAAGAGCCGCAACTATCGGTTTGTGCAAGAAACTGCGCCGGGTGATTCGCCCGGCGCTGTCCTTTCAGATCCGATTCCTCCCGTCCGCTGCCTCCACGGAGCAGCAGCCATCTCAAGCCGTTTAGGCTGCGGATTCAAGCTCCTTCTTTATTTCGGCCAGCTTATCGACGTCCAGCGGATACATTCTGAACACGAGGAACGCAGCAACGAGGGCGATGATAGGGATCGCAGTCATCAAAGACCTGATACCTGTCACTATGGAGGCAGGTTGTGACAGGAGGTTGGGGTCATATCCGCTGGCCTTTAAGACCTGACTCATTACGAGGGCCTGGACTGAAATAGCAAGCCGGATGAAAAGCGCGTTAGCCCCGAAGTACATGCCTTCACGCCTTTGGCCTGTGTGGAGTTGATCCTCATCAATGACATCTGCTATCAGCAGAGTGTCAAAGAGAAGCAAAAGCCCTGCCAGCCCTGCACCGACCAGCGCGCCTCCTATTATGCCCATTGTGAAGCTGCGGGCAAGGCCAAACGGTATAAGAGCGACGGCAAACAAGGCAATAGCCCTGGACGCGGCTTGTTTCGGGCCTGCTTTGATTATGTACCTGGTCCAGGGAAGGAGCGCTATGAACACCGTGAGAAAGGCAACTCCCAAAATAAGGGTGGATTGCTCTTCCGCGATACGCAGCACGTACTTTGCCTGGAAAGGCACCATTGCCATAATCATAACGAAAGTAAACTGAATCAGCATATACGGAATGACATACGTCATGAAGGATTTGCTTTGCAGGGTGTATTTAAGAGCAGGGATCATATCAAGGGGTTCTGCATATTCTGAAGGGTCTGCTTCTTTGCTTCCGAGGAGAGATATTCCCAGTGAAATTGCGGTTAATATCCCAAATATGATTGCCATGGATTGCCATCCCAGTTTTCCGTAGATCATTGGCGCCAACGCAATACCGATAATTAAACCAACATTCCCAAAGAGCTGCCGCCACATTGACACGACAGACCTGTCCTCAAGGCCTGTGAACATCTCAGGGAACAATGCTGTCCAGTTAAGAACGACCAGGGTGAAGAGGCCGTCAAAAAAGAACATCATTACCGTGAAGTATATGAATAGAGGGACATAATTGCCGTCTGCCGCGCTAAACGGAGGGATCCACAAAAATACAAATACAAGTACCAGCGGTATGAGGCCCCCGGCGATGTACGGAATCCGCCGTCCCCATCTTGTGCGCGTGCGGTCAGACAGATATCCAAAGAGAGGATCGTTAATCGCATTCCAGATTCCATAAAGAATCATTGTGTAGCCTACCAGCTCAATAGGGAGCTTCATCACGTCTGCGTAAAAGAAGATTATGTACGTTTGGACTGCCTGGTAAGGCACTGCAGCGCCAAGGGAACCAAAGCTATATGCAACTTTTTTCCAGGTCTTCATGATCTGCGCGCAAAAGTGCGCGCACACCTCCCCTCGTTTGCTGTCACGAACAGAATTCGTCAACGGATGTTTGATTCCTCTATAATCCTATCCCAGATTATGCCATGATATATTTATTCCGATGACAAGTTTGCTAAAATGTGTCTCTATTCATATTCTAGACCGAGAAATGCTAATAATGGCAGGAAGTATGTCCAATAATGCGAAGTATAACGAAGCCGGGCTTTAGGTAGTCCGTGCAAGTACAGGCGGTGATTCTACGTGCATCCAGAGGGAAATTGCAGTAATCATAGTCCTTGGACAGAGCGGGCAAACGGTGAGTTCTGCCTGATTTGCGGTAAGCCCTCCGCGTCTTCCGGGGTTACTGTCCTCGGTAGATTATTATGCCTTGAATGTATGGAGACTATCTCTCAGATTGATGTGTCCGATGAGGAATACTCTGTAATTACGGAAAAGTTGAAAGAGCTTTGGGAGCCTGTACTGGCTGAGGCTTTGCGTGAGGCCTTGCGCAGAAAGAACCAAGATAAAGGGGAAGGATATGATCACAGAGAAGACCGCGGAGAATAAGGGGGCCCTCTCGTTATCAAGGAGGCGATACCGTTGAGCAACGGAAATCGATGTAGCGGTGATAGAGAGCAGCAGTATGCTACCCCCGTTATCAGGGCGATAAGAGAGTATATAGACAGAGAGACGAGGAGGTTTCATTTCCCCGGGCACAAAGGGGGCCAAAACCCTGTTATCGTCGACTCCGATCTTACTGACCTGTTGATAACCCAGTGTCTACTAGGCGATGTAACTGAACTTCCGGGTTTGGATGACCTGCATGCTCCGCAAGACGCGATTGGGGAAGCGCAGCGCTTAGCAGCTTTGGCCTTTGGCGCTGATAAGACTTTTTTCATCGTGAATGGCTCAACGTGCAGTATTCAAGGTGCTGTCCTGGCCATCTCAAAGCCCGGCGACAAGATTGCTGTATCTCGCGATGTTCATAAGGCTGTTATCGGAGGGTTGATACTTACCGGAGCCTATCCGATTTATGTTGACGTAGAAGTGGACAAGGAGTTTCAGATTCCGTTAGGCCCTACCCCGGACTCTCTCAGACGTGTCCTGGATGAGCACCCTGATGTGCAAGGAGTCGTTTTCACGAACCCCAACTTCTACGGCGTCTCGCCAAGGGTTGACCTTCTAGTGGCTCTAACTCATGACTATGATAAAATAGTCTTAATAGATGAAGCGCACGGGGCACATTTACCTTTTCATAAGGATTTGCCGCTTTCCGGGCTTGAAGTGGGAGCAGACATTGTGATATCCGGGGCACATAAGACGTTGCCTGCCATGACCCAGACGTCCTTCCTCCATCTCAAAGGCGGTAGGGTGCCGGAGCGGGATATCTCCAGGGCTCTTGCGGTTATAGAGAGCACAAGCCCGTCATACATACTGATGGCATCATTGGACATAGCCCGGAAACTGGCTGCGACGCGAGGGTGTGAACTCCTTGGCCGCGTGATTGACGCAGCTCGGAAGGCTCAACTGAAGCTCAACGGGAGCCCCGGCGTCAGGTGCCTTACAGAGGAGGATGTTGCCTCAAAGGGGTTTAGGCATGATCCCACGAAATTAGTAGTATCCCTGGACAGCCTTCACATGACAGGCTTTGAAGTAGCGGAGATGCTTCGGAAGAAACACAGTACGGAAGTGGAGTTTTCGGATATAGTAAACATAATTGCCATCCTGACCATGATGGACACAGAACACGATGTCTCAGCGCTTGCAGAGGCTCTCTCCGAAATTGCGGAGAATGAGGGCCAAAGGCGAGAGAAGGCCATGACACAACGGCGTGACATAGGATCTGTCCTGGCGGATCTGAGCCATGTGCTGAAAGACCTGCCTAAGCAAGTGATGACGCCACGGGAAGCTGTGTTCTCCCAGTGGGAGCAGGTTGAGGTGGCACGAGCCACAGGCAGGATATCCGCGGACACAATTGTACCCTATCCGCCTGGGATTATCCTTATCTGTCCCGGCCAAGAGATTACCGGCGCTTTGACTGATTTCATGATCCATGGTGCATCTTCGGGAGTCCGATTCCATGGTGTCAAAGATGATTGCGTTCTTGTTGTCGCATAGGCGCCGGGGTAAACTCATATCTTAAGTGGATTAGGCTAAGAAAACCCATGCTATATGAAGAAAGGGGGGAAAGGCCGCCTGTGATGAGTCAGAGTATTTCATGCGGCCAGGTTGTGACTCGACGGGAGATAACTGATAATCTAGATGAACTGCTGGAGGTGCTGCCGCCAAGGCTCAGGGACAAGCTTGAAGGCATGGGTGATTTGGAAGATCTTCTGGAAATCGTCCTTGACCTCGGTAGGCAACCGGAAGCCAGGTTCCCGAGAGGCAGATTCGTGTACCTGGACGGGAACCCTGTCAAGCGTGAAGATATCGAGTTCCTCACAAAACGCGTGGGGGCTTTTGGACACGATAACAGAGCCGGTATCGAGCGGACGCTTCATAGAATTTCAGCGATACGTAACCGCTATGGTGATATCATTGGGCTTACATGCAGAATCGGCAGAGCCGTTTACGGCACAATAGACATTGTCCGGGATGTGGTAGAACAAGGCAAAAGCATACTGCTTCTGGGCAAGCCCGGGGTAGGCAAGACCACGCTCCTTCGGGAAGTCGCGCGCGTGCTCAGTGATGAATTCCATAAGCGCGTGGTTGTCGTGGATACTTCAAATGAGATAGCCGGGGACGGAGATATTCCCCACCCGGCTATCGGACGTGCCCGCAGGATGCAGGTTCCCACACCTCAGCGACAAGCCGATGTAATGATCGAGGCAGTGGAAAACCATATGCCTGAAGTAGTTGTCATTGACGAGATAGGGACAGAGGCTGAAGCTCAGGCTGCAAGGACCATAGCCGAACGCGGTGTGCAGCTTATCGGCACTGCTCATGGTAACACCCTGGAGAACCTCGTTTTGAATCCTACTCTGTCTGACCTTGTAGGCGGCATACAAGCGGTTACTCTTGGCGATGAAGAGGCTCGTAAGAGGGGGACGCAAAAGACAGTATTGGAAAGGAAGGCGCCGCCTACCTTTGATGTTGTCATCGAGATCCTGGATCGTGACGGGTACGCCATCCATCATGATGTAGCAAAGACGGTAGATCTCCTCCTCAGAGGGATTCCGCCAAGGCCGGAGGTTAGACGTCGTTCTGTAGACGGAGAAATAAGAGTCATCGAGAAAGAGAAATTCAATGATCAATACTCTCCTGACATAGCAGGTTTTGCACCTCGTGAGCCTGCATGGGAAGGGGCGAAACCCAGGCGGGCCAGTGATATGGAGCGCTATCCGAAAGTGACGCAACAAGCAGATGTGTCTTCCGCAGCGCCGGATGGCCACCGCCTCGCCGGGGGGGATGGAGACTCCGATACTATTTGGATATCTCCTGACATTATTCCGGAGCGCTATGGCGGTGTCTTAAGGGTTTATCCCTATGCAGTCAGCCGAAATCGAATTGAGAACGCTATTCGTGATACCGGCTTGCCTGTAGTCATTTCCAAAGACTTGGGACAGGCAGATATAGTCTTGACCCTAAAAGGCCAGTACAGAAAGATGCCAAAGACTATTCGCGAAGCGGAAAGACGCGGCCTGCCAATTCACATTATCCGCAGTAATACTGTAGCTCAAATCACCAACTTCTTAAGAAGCTCGTTTGACGCAGACCGGGCATTCGGCGAAGAAAAGGCGTTGAAAGAAGCGGAAGACGCGCTTAACAGGGTTGATGAGCTTGACAGCCCGATCGAACTCAATCCGCAGAATTCTTATGTGCGTAGACTCCAACATGAGCTGGCAAGCAGATATCATGTGAAATCAGCAAGTATAGGAGAAGAACCTAATAGAAGGGTGGTCTATTACAAGGGTTAGCTGAGTAATGGGATGATGTAGACTGGATTTCCAGGAATTTAATACGGCGAAGGATAAGGGAAACCAGGAAGGAGGTCCCGCTATGAAACTAGTTATTGCCGTGGTGCAGGATCAGGATTCCGGTGCACTTATGGACGTGCTCATGGATCGGGGATTTAGGGCAACGAAGCTTGCGACTACAGGGGGGTTTCTCAGGCAGGGCAATACTACCTTACTTATAGGTATCCAGGATCACGAGGTTGAGGATGTTGTTGAAATAGTGAAGTCTACGTGCAGGAGCAGGATGCAAATGATGCCTCCTATAACAGTTGTGGGACGCTCAACAGAATCATATATCGGACAGCCTGTAGAGGTTCCAATTGGCGGAGCCACCCTTTTTGTTCTGGATGTGGAGCGTTTTGAGAGAGTATGAAAAGGAATATGAATAAAGTTCTTGCCGGTTCACTGCAAACAGGACGGATTTCTCATGCGTACCTTTTTGCCGTATGGGATACGGGTTTTGCGTCAGGTGAAGATAACGCGACTGCCGCGGCATCAGGCGCCATGGCTTTTGCTGCCAGGCTCAATTGCGAAGCGCCGGAAGAAGACGCTGCTTGCGGTAAGTGTCTTTCCTGCAAGCTGATTCGAGAAGGCAACCATCCTGATGTCAGAGTTGTATCTCCCGACGGATTATCCATTAAGATTGACCAGGTTCGCGCCATTTCCCATGATATGTCGTATAGGCCCAGATATGATAAGGGATTTCGCATAACAATTCTGGAAAACGCGGAGAGAATGACTCAAGAGGCACAGAATAGCTTTTTGAAGTTGCTTGAGGAGCCACCCAGGAATGTAGTGTTTATCCTTGTTACGGGGAATCCCCAGGGCTTGCTGCCTACTGTTAGGTCAAGATGTCAACTGATACGAGTAAACCTCGGAAGGCCAGACAGATGCGAAGATTTTTCTGCTATCATAAGAAAGCTGTGCGAGGTTCACTTGTGTTCAGCTCCGGAGGTCTTAGACGAGGCTGAGGCCATCGAGAAGCTGCTGAATCAGGGA
>JAAZEW010000137.1 GCA_012512055.1 Bacillota bacterium
ACCGTGTGCTGAGTGTACTACATAACAGTCGTGGTTTTACTTTGATTGAACTCTTGATTGTCCTTGCGATTATCGCTATTATCGCAGGGATTGCCATACCAAGGTATACTGCTTCTTTGGACAAAGCCAAGGAAAGCGCGTGTGCTGCCAATATAGCAGTTCTTGAAAGCGCAGTAACGAGGTACTGGGCGGACCACCTAAACGAAGGAGATGTGTATCCAGCGAACGTAGCGGCCTTAGAATCAGGTGGGTACATCAAAGCGGGACTTACCTGTCCAGTAGACAAAGAAGCGGTATATTCAATAAATCTAAATGACGACGGTAGCTTCAAAGATGTAACATGCAGTCATGCAGATTAGGGCGCAGAATCAGGTGGCACAACACCGTGAGAGGCTATGTCATGCAGAGATTCTCCTTTATGACTGCTCCTGATTCGGGAGGATCATGTCAAGAGGGTGAAGAAGACTCTCCGGCTTGTTCCGGTAGGGCGCCTTACCGGAACAAGCCGCCGGACAAGCAGCCTGCGCCAAACAGGTGTCTCCTGAATCATGAGGAAGGCCTTGAAGGCGCATGAGAGCGCATTCATTGAAGGAGCTGTGGGACATAGGTCATAGGCCTGATATGAAGAATTTTGAGATCACCGAGAAGTGAGGATTGCCGGCACAGTGTTGAAATTAGCAGGGTTCATAATCGGGACGGTCGTAGGGAGCTTCCTGGCAGTATGTATCCATCGCATTCCTCGCGGAGAGTCACCGGTTGCGCCAAGGTCGCATTGTCCCAAGTGCGGGGCTCAGCTCAGGCCGGTTGAGCTCATCCCGGTTATCGGGTATATCGTCATATGGGGAAGATGTAGACACTGCAGGGGGAGGGTGTCTGTTTGGTATCCCATACTGGAGGTCGTTTCCGGGTTACTGTTTGCGAAGGTCTTGGGCGCCGAGGGATTTACGTTGTCTGCCGGAAATTCGCTTGTATTGATAAGCCTTGCGGTTGTAGCCGCAGGTATAGACTTCAAGCATAAGATCATACCTGATATCTTGACGCTTCCTTGGACGGTTGTAGGCTTGCTGATAGGCGCCTTTTCCGGAGGAATCCAAGGCGTGTTCAGCCGGGTGCTGGGGGTTGTAGGTTGTGGAGGCCTGGTATTCCTCATAGCAATCATAAGCCGCGGAGGAATGGGCGGCGGGGACGTAAAATTCATGGCCCTTGTCGGAAGTTTTTTGGGAGTCCCGGGCGGGCTTACGTCATTTGTCATTGCCTGCATCATTGGGGCTGTAGTCGGAGTGAGTCTCATGGCGCTGGGTATTAAGTCCAGGAAAGATGAAATTCCTTTCGGGCCGTTCATATCCTTAGGCGCCATTATGGTGTGTATTTACGGCGGACGCCTTATTCCTATGGTGTTTCCATGGCTTAGATTCTAAGCAAGGGAGGAGATTCTCGCGAAGAGGATTTTATCACTCGGCCGAATCAAGCGGATTATCGGGCTTGATATCGGAACATGCCTCATTAAAGCAGTTGAAGCGAGGAAAGCCGGAGGCAAACTGGAGATCCTAAATCTCGGAGTATGTCCCACTCCGCAGGGGGCCATCAGTAACGGTAGAGTCATGGATCCTCCGGAGGTCGCTCTTGCGGTGAAAGAGGCTCTCAATACAGGCGGCATCAGGGGCAGGGAAGTGTGTGCTGCAATATCAGGCGGAGAGGTTATCGTAAGGCACGTATTCTGTCCGAAGATGTCCAGGGAGGAACTGGCTCAAGCAGTAAAATGGGAAGCAAGGGCGTACGTTCCTTACCCTGTGGAGGAGGCAAGCATAGACTTTGACGTTGTCGGAGGCGGGCATGATTCCCCCGAAAGACTGGAAGTCATGATTGTCGCTGCACCGAAGAGCCTCGTGGCAGGCCATGTGGAAACCATGGAGATTGCAGGGGTCAAACCTCTTTTTCTGGACATTCAACCAATCTCAATTTGCCGTGTATTTTGTGGCGGTGAAGAGGAAGGCTCACAATTCTTCGTGGATATCGGAGGAGGTACAACGGATCTGGTGTATTCGGAACAAGGGGTCTTAAGGTTCACCCGCATGGTGAACATAGGGGGTAATACTTTCACCCAAGCAATTGCCCGCATCAAGAAACAGGACTTCGCCGAAGCAGAGGGCTTGAAGCGCAAAGTAAGCTTGCTTGAGGTAGGCAAGGCCGAAGACGACGGCTGCCTTGATCCGGAGGGTATGGAAGTCCTGAGAGAGGTGGCTCGAAGGCTTGCAGTGGAAGTAAGGCGATCCATAGACTACTGCAACGTCCAGGGCAGAGTGAGAAACAGAGAGCATTCGCCTATAAGAAAGGTTGTCCTGACAGGCGGAGGGGCGAACTTAGGCGG
>JAAZEW010000138.1 GCA_012512055.1 Bacillota bacterium
AGATGAATAGGCGCCTAACAGGGTGCCTTTCTGATATGCACTTTGCTCCTCTGGGCGCACAAAGGGATAATCTTCTCCTCGAAGGCACGCCTTGTGAGTCAATCCATGTTACAGGCAATACAGTGATTGACGCTCTCCTTGGTATCGCGTCAATCCCGCATGAGTTTACCTGTCCGGACCTTGCATCCATTGACTACGCGAACAGAAGGGTTTTGCTTGTCACTGCCCATCGTCGTGAGAATCTGGGCGAACCTTTGAGAAGGATTTGCCGAGCTCTTAAGACGCTTGTGGAAACACGGCCTGACGTTGAGGTGGTTTGGCCGGTCCATATGAATCCCGCTGTCAGGCAAGACGTCTTTCAAATCCTCTCTGGCATGCCCCGTATCCATCTGCTGGATCCTGTAGACTATCAAACAATGGTAGCCATTATGTCCAGATGCTACTTAGTCCTTACGGATTCCGGCGGGTTGCAGGAAGAAGCGCCTTCTTTGAATAAGCCTGTCTTGGTGCTCAGGCACGTTACAGAGAGGCCTGAAGGTGTTGAGTCAGGCACTCTTGCTCTTGTAGGTACAGATGAAGAAAGAATCGTTTCATTTGCCCGGGGACTGCTTGATGATCCCTTCGAGTACCGGCGGATGGCGGAAGCACGTAACCCTTACGGTGACGGACAGGCTGCCTTGCGCATTCGTGACGCAATCTTGTGGAGGTTTGGAATAAACCCCATAAGGCCCGCGGATTTTCAGGGATAACCTGGACATAATACATGCCACAGGGTGAATAGGTTTAGGTTTCCAGTTGAAGCTGAATTCCGCCGATGTTAGACTGTTGGGCGAAGTACTATCCCAAAACCCTGATATTTCTATTTTTTGCGTGTTGAGAGGAGGAAACCGTGTGGAGACTCTCCTCATTCAAGGAGGAGCAAGATTAACCGGACGTATTGCTGTAACAGGTGCAAAAAATGCTGCTTTGCCTGTGATTGCTGCTGCGCTCCTCACCGGAGACACCGTAAATCTTTCAGGCGTGCCAGGCCTTGACGATATTTTCACCATGTGTGAGCTCTTAGAGAGTGTCGGCGTTACTGTAGACTGGGGTCCGGGACGCCTTTCACTTAATGCAGGACGGGCAAATGCAAGAGAAGCTTCTTATGGCTTAGTCAGACGCATGAGAGCGTCATTTTTAATCGCAGGCCCGATGTTAGCCAGATTCGGGTTTACTCGTATGCCTATGCCGGGAGGCTGTGCTATAGGTTCAAGGCCCATAGATCTTCACCTTAAGGCTTTCAGCGCTATGGGGGCGGAGCTGTCCGTGGAAAGCGGGTACATTGAAGCAACCGCTCCTACGGGACTCAGAAGCGCTCATGTATATTTTGACTATCCCAGCGTTGGGGCGACTGAAAATGCCATGATGGCTGCTGCTCTTACCAAAGGCGACACTGTCTTGGAGAATGTAGCCAGGGAACCGGAAATCGTGGATCTCGCAAACCTCCTGACCAAGATGGGGGCAAAAGTGGTAGGCGCAGGCACAGGCGTCATCAGGATCCGCGGTGTAGACGAGTTGCAAGGCGC
>JAAZEW010000139.1 GCA_012512055.1 Bacillota bacterium
ATTCGCCTCCCTGGATGGCTCACTGGGTGGGCCATCCGACCGCGCGAAAGCCTCGGCATACCGGTGAATGGCTCACTGGGTAGGCCACTCGACTACCGAAAGGCCCCAAGATCCCTTTGAGTGGCTCTCGGGAAGAGCCACTTGCTCACCGGCCCGCTGCGAGATTGGCTTAAGTGGCTCTGAGGGAAAGCCACTCGGCCGGCAGGGGGCCGCCAAACTCACTTGGATGGCTCTCAGTCCTGGGGCTCTGAACTCGTCAGCGCCCTAAGACGGTGGACTCGGCGGTATCCCGAGGTCCTGTGCTCGTCGGCGCCCCGAGGTCCTGAACTCGATGCTCGCTGTCCTGAAAGCTACCACACGAACCTTATGTTGTCCACCATGCAAAGCCATGCCCAACCCTGGAATTCAAGCTTGATCGACTTGATGTAGGAAGGCCTTGGAATCTCGGCGCTCAAGTTATATGACTTTTGAGCCCACTTCCCTATCTCGACGAATTCAGAAAAGCGGGCAATCCCACCTTCAACAGGCATATAGTAATAGTACGCCCTGACGAAAGACCGTTCTTTTCCGTCCCTATCCAGGTAGGTAACGGTGACTTTCAGAGGATATGTATCCTTCGGGTCATACTGCTTGAGCGTGTAGTCACCGATTAACACATCAAACGATAGAAACACTAAACCCGACAGAGGAACTTCAGCATTAATAGCCTGCTCCAAGCTACAGGAGCCCATCTCAAAAGTCGGCGGGCGAGATACGCGAAGAACGTGTTCCCTGTCTTTGTCCGGTACCACGCCCCACTGAGCGGCTCTCGAGCCTCGCTCTTCTGTATGAGACCATTTCCAACCTGTGATGTCTCCTTCCGCGAATCCGCCGTTCTTCGGCAACTCAACAGGGGACGCCGGGCTTTCGACAGTAGTGAATGACCAGTCGTGATCCTTCCCCAGTTGGGTGTTGCGGGAATTCATCGCGCTCCCTTTTACCGTCACTCTATAGATAGTGGAATACTTCAGGGGACGAGCAGGAGTAATCACCAGAACCGAATTGTCGTGGAGAAACTGCCAACTCGTCGATGACAACTCGGGAGTGGGAGATATGGCAATCGCCGGAATTGTCGATGCCTCATCCATAGGTTCGCTGAAAATAACATGTATGGAAGTGTCTATAGGCACATGCTCCATGCCATTAGACGGATAGACCTGTACGACTCTGGGGGGTTCGGCCTTTGAGCCGAAATCTGCTGCAACAGTTGTTGCACAGCAAGCCGCCCCGATAAGGACTGACACGAAAAGTACGCGGATCAACGCCTCCCGGTAAAGCTTTCGGTACATTGGGTTGCCTCCTTTTGCATTACCCGCCATTTACCATGAATAAATACCAATTCGCCGTAGACTCGTAATATCCTGCTCAAGGCCGATTACCACGTTTAAAACGGCTCTGTCTTCGACAAGCGCTCATGTGCCAGGCTCACTACCAGGCTCACTAGGTTTCTGCTGTCTTTGTAAGTCAACATGTCTCGCGCAGACCGCCAGGGGACAAATCCGGCATAAGAGATTCCTTCTTCCCTTTGAGGTTCTGTATGCGGGTACACTCCGTTGTTATTTTCAATAGGTGCTCCTGCATACCAATACACAGTCTTGTCTATAAGCTCACCTGTGGCATCTGACACGTATGTGTAATCAGTCGTGCCTAATGAGCACATGAGCTCCGCTCTGACCCCGGTCTCCTCAAACACCTCCCTCAAAGCAGCTTCGGGAGGAGTCTCCTCAGGCTCCACTTTGCCTTTAGGTAAGACCCATTCACCGAACCGGTTTCGGATCACGAGCACCCTGTCATTGGCAAACACTACTATACCTGCGCTGACCTCATGCTTCTGAACCTCTCTGTCCAAGTTCGTCCACCTCTTTACGACTTACGCTGATTGCGGTAAGGTGGCCATTTAGATCCCACTCTCGATAATGCTCCCCTACAGGCTTCGCGAGTCCGGCCTCACCACCATATACGAAATCCCTGGAAAGAGTCTCTTCCATGATGTAATCCTTGTGGAGCATACACGCTTCTTCTACTTCGCTGTCAGACCAGAACACTGTAACGATTCTGTCCTCAACATTGAAGTCAGCTTCCTTCCGCATTGTCTGGATCTTGTTTACCATCTCTCTGGCAAGACCCTCCATGACTAACTCACGAGACAAAGCCGTGCGAAGAGCGCAGGTTACCTCTCCCTCACTTTCAATGGCAAAGTCTTCCTGCTCCACAGTGTCAACAATCAGCTCCTCAGCGAGGACAGATACGGCCTCTTCCCCGCAAGGAATGTCAACACGTCCCTTATCTTCAAGCTCAGCCACTATGTCTCTGGGATTTAGGCCCTCCAGCCCGGCCACAATATGTCTCATAAGCTTGCCGTATTTCGGACCCAGGAGGTCAAACCTGGGTTTTACTCTATAGGCCACAAACTCGCTGACATCCTCTGCCACCCGGATGGATTTAACATTCAGTTCCTCTTTAATTATCGTCGCCAGCTCGCAAACAGCCTTTGGACCCCTGGGATCCTGAAGAACAGCCACCATTTCACTGAGAGGCTGCCTAATCTTGATGTTAACCTTGCTTCTGGCAGACCTGCCTAAGGTTACCAGTTTCCTTGCAACTGCCATGTTTTGCTCCAATTCAGGATCCATCAGATTCTGACTACAGACAGGGTACTTGCAAAGGTGGACGCTTTCAGGGGCTCCGTTTCTCCTTTCTCCTTCGAGATTCCTATATATCTCCTCTGATATAAAGGGAGTAAACGGGGCAAGCAACTTCGAGAGGCCTACAAGCATCTCGTGCAACGTAAGATATGCCGCAATTTTGTCCTGAGTCATCTCAGCGCCCCAGTAGCGGCGCCTTGATCGCCTTACGTACCAGTTGCTCAAGTCATCTGTAAATTCTTCTATAGCCCTGGCTGCAGGTGTAATGCTGTAGGCTTCAAGCTCAGTCTGCACGGTCTCTGCGAGCCTGTTGAACCGTGAGATAATCCACCTGTCAAGAATCCCTCTCTCTTCCACCGGTAGTTGATACGCACCGGGATCAAACCCGTCTACGTTCGCATAAAGAACATAGAAGGAATACACGTTCCATAAAGTCGACAAGAATCTCCGCTGCGATTCGCCTATCGCTTCAAGGTAAAAACGTGTCGGGTTCCAGGGAGGATTGACGGTATAGAGGTACCAACGAAATGCGTCAGCCCCGTATGTGTTGAACACTTCCCACGTGTCCACCACATTCCCCTTGCTCTTGCTCATTTTCATCCCTTCCGCGTCAAGTACATGCCCCAGCACGAGGACACTCTCAAACGGAGGCTTGTCGAAAAGCAGAGTTGAGATAACAAGCAAGGTGTAGAACCATCCACGGGTCTGATCTATAGCCTCACTGATGAAGTCCGCCGGGAAATTGCGCCAGAATTCATCATCGTTTTCCACAGGATAGTGCCACTGGGCAAATGGCATAGACCCTGAGTCAAACCACGCGTCTATAACCTCTTTGGTTCTTCCCATGGAGCCTCCGCACTTCGGGCAACGAAGACGTGCCTTGTCTATATAAGGCCTGTGGAGTTCCAGCTTTTCAGGAAGCTCAAATGCCATTTCCTTAAGCTCCTCAATACTCCCTACACAATGGGTTTCGCCACAATCATCACATATCCAGATAGGGAGAGGAGTGCCCCAGTAACGTTCTCTGCTGACTGCCCAATCAATGACGTTTTCCAGGAAGTTTCCCATGCGCCCGTCTTTGATGTATTGCGGATACCAAGATACTGCGTTGTTGTTACGCAACAAGGCGTCCTTTACGGCAGTAGTCTTAATAAACCACGAAGTCCGAGCGTAATAGAGAAGCGGAGTGTCACATCTCCAACAGAATGGATAGGTGTGAGCGTATTCCTGGCTTCTGTAAAGACTGCCGCGGGACTTGAGGTCTTCTATGATCAAAGGATCGGCTTCTTTGACAGGCATCCCTTTCCACTCCGTCACTTCCTCGGTGAACCTTCCTTCCTCGTCTACCAGTTGGATTACAGGCAGATCATGCTGCAAGGACGCATTCATGTCATCTTCGCCGAACGCAGGGGCCAAATGGACTATACCTGTGCCGTCTGAAAGAGTGACAAAGTCCTGGCTCACCACATACCAAGCTTTCTTACGTGGCACGGTATACCGGAACAAGGGCTCATACTCTGCTCCGACCAAAGATTCGCCTTTGAATTCATCTATGACCTCGTAGCCTTCATCATCAGGGATTGCAGAACTCAGAAGTTCCTTTGCCAGAATTAATTTGCTGCCTGTGCCGGTCAGTCCAATTTTCACGTAGATAGCGTCCGCATGTACTGCCAGGGCTACGTTAGACGGAAGAGTCCACGGAGTTGTGGTCCATACAAGAAACGCTGTATCATCTTCACCCTTTAGCGAGAATTTGACATAAACAGACGGGTCTTCAACCTCTTGATAGCCCTGGGCAACCTCATGACTTGACAAGGCTGTCCCACACCTTGGACAATACGGGACCACCTTATGCCCTTTATACAGGAGGCCTTTATCCCATATCTTTTTCAGAGCCCACCATACAGACTCAATGTAGTAGTCCTCATACGTCACGTAGGCGTTGTCCAAGTCAATCCAAAAACCTACGCGCTCCGTCATGCGTTCCCACTCTCTCTTGTAGCGGAATACGCTTTCCTTGCACTTCTCGATGAAATTCTCGACACCGTACTCCTCTATCTGAGGCTTCCCGCTTATGCCTAATTCCTTTTCTATCTCCAGTTCCACAGGAAGCCCATGAGTGTCCCATCCGCCTTTTCTCGGCACATGGTAGCCGCACATTGTCCGATGCCTGGGAATGAGATCCTTCATGACACGAGTAAGCACATGCCCTGGGTGGGGCATTGCATTTGCAGTCGGCGGGCCTTCATAGAATATAAATCTCGGTCCGTCTTTGGTTTTCTGCAGCGTTTTTTCAAAAATCCCCTGCTTCTTCCAGAATTCCAGGATTTCCTCTTCCATATGAGGCATGTTCCTTCCTGGTTCGACTTTCCTGAACATGGCACATCCTCCTCAAACTACAGGACATTAACGTACAAAAATCTCCCGCCCCGAAATCGGGACGGGAGACTCAACTCTCGCGGTACCACCCAAATTGGCTGCCTCTGGCAACCCACTCATAGACACATTAAACCCAGCCTAAGCCATGCTGCGTCCAAAATGCCATACCTCTGTATCGGGAGGGCCCGGCCACGTCTACTCTCGTCGTCCGGCACAAAGTACCGTCTCTGATTTCGCGTGGCTACTCCAGGGTGATTTTCGGCGCTCCTGAGCCCCGACTTACACCTCCCTCGGTTCGCTGAAACTCCGGGATGCAACCTACTCGTCCCTGTCATCGTCTCCATAGCATATCTAATTTACCACACTAATACGTATAGCATTCCCACTCGTGCATTCAGTTTAGCATAGCGCAAGAACCCGGTCAAGAAGAGGCCTACCCCTTTCTGAAAGGGGCTCTTTTAATAAACGGCAGTTTAGGAGTCTCATGGATTATGACCTCAGTCTTGCCTGGCATCAGCGGCTGCCTGCACTTCTCACACTCATTCGCCGAATCGGAATTTTGAGCCCCGCAATTTGGACATTGAATCATGGGAGATACCCCCTTCGACACATGAAATGTCTACACGAAACAGTATATGCCCAAGGAGTATCTCAAGACACACCAAGCCCTTGGCTAACACTCTGTTGCCTATGTTTATCCCACTAATTTACAATGTTTACCTGTACCATCGTAATGATTTTGGAGTCCTCGGAACTACCGGCGTAAGTCAGCATTTCAGATGCATCCAGCTTCACAAGGGTTCCGGACGCCAGATAGAAGGAGCCGGTAGAGACATAAGTGTAGTCTTGCAAGCCATCTTGTCCCTTACCGACAATTTCATATCCAATCTTATATGCAGTGGCAGTACCCAGGTCCTCTGTTCCCAGGAACCGGTAGGCACGTTTCTCCGGCGTCTTCCCGGCTGAAGTCATAGAGAAAAAGGCATCATTTACCGTCCACGTATCTCCTGGGCGAACAGGATGCTCAGGGAGAAGCGCCTGGGCCAGCCAGATAGTTTCCAAACGACGCCCGTCCCAAGGTTTGAGGCCTCGTACCTCAATAATTCGGCCGGTCTTGTCAACAGTCAAGTAGTAGTCCGAAGGATCCAGCTTCCTGATTTCCCCGCCTACAGGAGCGACGCTGCCTACACACACAACAGCCCGTAAGACCTTGCCGTTTGCGACAGCAGTCTCCTGTATCTTAAAATCTTCTCTATAGAGATTTGTCAGTCTCTGCCCCTCTGAGTATACAGTCTCACTTATCAAAACCTGATACGTATGGGTCTTATCTGATAGGGTATCAAACTCCAGAACTACCTCATCAGACGAATTCTCCGCCGAGACACTGCACATTAACATAGGCACATCTTGCAGAGCAACACACAGGATTAAGGATAAACCCACCAATAGCACAAATTTCATTCTTGATTGCGTATTATTTCGCCTCAATTTGGAGTTTTTCAAATACGTCACAAGATCCACGAATATGCCCCCTTTTAGCGGGTGGCCCCATCTATGTGCGGGATCCTCGTTCCGGTACCCATTATGCTTATACCGTTATGCTTATAGATTATACAGTACTTTCAGTCAAAGAGGTATTCCTGCTTATCATAGATGATGATAATAGAAGTATCAAGAAAAAGCCAGCGCCATGTGGAATACCATGGCGCTGACGATTCCTTATCAATCACTTGCATGTAAGCGGGATTCGCGCTAACCGGCTTGCATGCATAAGTCCTGTACTACACCTTGAGTCTGGGAGTATAGTGAGTATGGAGGAGTTCATGGGATTTCTCTCCGAGAGGTTTCCCAAGGAATTCCTTATACAGCTCCTGGATTTGAGGATTTAGGTGAGACTTACGAATCGGCATGTTCCTGTCTTCCTCATATATTGCACTGATCCTTTTCAACCTGGTTTCTGTGTTAGTAGGAATCGGCTGTCCGCCTCCGCCTATGCACCCACCGGGACATGCCATGATTTCAACAAAGTGATAATCCGCTTCACCTTTTGCTATCCTTTCCAGAAGCTTCCTTGCGTTCTTCAGCCCGTTGGTCACCGCTACATTGACAACGGTGCCATTGATGTCAACCTGGGCTTCCTTACAGCCTTCAATGCCTCGTACATCCTTAAAGTCGATGTTCTCCAACTCACTGTCAGTGACTACTTCGTACACAGTCCTCAAGGCGGCTTCCATTACTCCGCCTGACGCCCCGAAGATAACTGCTGCGCCTGTGGATATACCCAGCGGGTCATCGTAGTCTTCAACAGGCAGCGACTGGAAGTCGAGCCCTGCCTCCCGTATCATCCTCCCCAGCTCTCTCGTGGTCAGGACGACGTCCACATCAGGATAGCCGCTTGATGTCATCTCAGGCCTCTGTGCCTCGAACTTCTTGGCAGTACACGGCATCACTGACACGACAAAGATGTCCTTAGGGTCAATGCCTGCCTTCTCGGCATAGTAAGTCTTGGCAAGAGCCCCGAACATCTGCTGAGGAGACTTGCATGTAGACACATGCGGCAACAAGCTTGGGAAGAAGTGCTCAATGAACTTGATCCAGCCCGGACTGCACGAAGTAATGAGTGGCAATGCCCCTCCGGTGTTGAGCCGCTCCAGCAGTTCGTGTCCTTCTTCTATGATCGTAAGGTCAGCGGTGAAGTCCGTGTCGAACACTCTGTCAAATCCCAGCCTTCGGAGGGCTGCCACCATTTGACCTGTAACTCTGGAGCCTGCAGGCATACCCAGTTCTTCCCCGATGCTGGCTCTCACTGCAGGCGCAGTCTGAACTACCACATGCTTCGTGGGATCCGCCAGCGCAGCCCAGACATCTTCCGTAGCGTCATGTTCCGTCAAGGCCCCGACAGGACACACAAGAACACATTGGCCGCACATGGTGCAGACTGCTTGCATGAGATCATCGGCAAATGCCGGGCCGACCATTGTGTCGAACCCTCTGTCATTGGGCGCAAGCGCGCACACAGATTGGACTTCCTGGCAAACGCTTACACATCGCCTGCAAAGGATGCACTTGTTAGGATCCCGGACAATTGACGGGCTTGAAGAGTCTTTCGGAAATTCGCTTTTCTCTCCTTCATACCCGATGTCACGTATGTTGAACCTATCCGCCATCGCTTGAAGCTCGCAGTTTCCGGATCGCTCACAAGTCAGACACTCGTAAGGGTGGTTTGATATGATAAGCTCGAGAACAGTCCTTCGAGCTTCACGTACGGCAGGAGTATTAGTCCTGACTACCATACCATCTGAAGCAGGAGTGACACACGAGGCTTGCAAGGATTTTGCACCTTCAACCTCAACCACGCAAATACGACAGACTCCCACAACGTTGATATCTTCCAAGTAACAGAGAGTAGGTATGTCTACCCCAGCTACATGCGCCGCATCGAGAATCGTTGATCCTGCGGGCACTTGAACCTTATTGCCGTCTATAGTCACAGTAAGCATATCCATCCTGGTTCACTCTCCATTCTTTAGTCCTTCACGTCGCACCGGAGACAGCGCGAAGCTTCAAAGAGTGCTTGAGCCTCAGTGAACTTATCAACGACTTCGTTGAAGTTGGCGTATCTCCGCTCAACGGGTAGCACACCTGGATGTTGCCTTGGCATCTGTTCCTCGTGGATTTCGCCGATCTGCTCCCGACCAAGGTCAGGGCTTACAGGAATCTCCCCGGTTCCGCCAAGGTACTTATCAATCTCCATTGCAGCGCGTCTACCGTCTGCAATCGCCTGAATTACAGTATCAGGCCCGTGTACACAGTCACCACCTGCGAATATTCCGGGTTCGCCTGTGGCAAGAGTCCTTGTGTCTGCAACTATCGTAGACCATCTCGTGGTCTCAATTCCGGATCTACCGGGCAAGACAGACATATCGGGCCTCTGGCTTATGGCAGGGATAACCATGTCCACATCAACAATGAAATTCGACCCCTCTATCTCAACAGGACGCCTTCGTCCGCTGCGGTCGAATTCGCCCAAGGACATTCTGACACACTCCATGTTAGTGAGCTTGCCCTCTCTACCTATCATTTTCACCGGCACAGTTAGGAAGTGTATCTTGATCCCTTCGCGTTCAGCCTCAGCTATTTCCGCTTTGTCTGCAGGCATGTCTTCTCGCTGGCGCCTGTATATAATGTGAACCTCAGATGCCCCCAGACGAAGAGCAGTTCTGGCAGCGTCTATAGCGGCGTTACCTCCTCCTATTACTGCAACCTTCTTGCCAACCTTTGGATTTCTGCCCAAATTGACGTCTTGGAGGAACTCAACAGCGCCGATTACGCCGTCCAGGTCTTCCCCTGGCACTCCAAGCCTCTGGCTAACGTTGGCACCGACTGTGATGAGTATTGCCTTGTACCCGTCAGCCTTCAGGTCATCAATGGTTACGTCCTTACCTACCTTTTCTCCTGTGCGTATCCGGACTCCCATTCTCTCAATGTAGTCGATCTCCGCGCCGAGGATGTCCTTGGGCAGTCTGTACTCGGGGATTCCCACAAGTAACATGCCACCCGGTTTCGGTAAGGCTTCGAACACCGTCACTTCGTGTCCCAGTTGAGCCAGGTAGTAAGCTGCGGTAAGGCCTGCAGGGCCGGCCCCGACAATTGCCACTTTAGTACCTTTCTGAACCTCAGGCTTCTCCACAGGGATTGGATTCTCGAGCTCATAGTCAGCAGCGAACCGCTTTAGCTCGCAAATGGCAAGCGCCTGGTCAAGTTGGGCTCTTCTGCATTTGCCTTCACACGGATGAGTGCAAACCCGGCCGCACACCGCAGGGAACGGGTTTTTCTCCTTTATCAGCTTCACAGCTTCCTGATATCTCTTCTGTCTGATGAGATTGATGTACCTTGGCACATCAACATCAGCAGGACACGCGTTCTGACACGGTGATTCAAACAAGGAAGCACATACTGAAGCCGGACATTTCTTGTCTCTTATGTGAGCTTCGTATTCGTCTCTGAAGTAACGTATAGTAGTGAGAACCGGAGACGGGGCAGTCTGCCCCAAACCGCAGAGGGCTGTCTCTTTTATCCATGTTCCCAGTTTAATCAGACGCTCGATGTCTCCTTCGCGTCCTTCGCCTCGGGTGATTCTGGTCAGAATCTCCAGCATCCTCTTTGTACCTATACGGCACGGAGCACACTTCCCACAGGATTCATCCTGCGTAAACTCTAAGAAGAACCTGGCCAAGTCTACCATACATGTGTCTTCGTCCATTACCACGAGGCCGCCTGAGCCCATGATCGTCCCAAGCTTGGTTAAGGACTCATAGTCCATGGGCGTATTGAGGAATTCCGCTGGGACGCATCCGCCTGAAGGCCCTCCGGTCTGCGCTGCCTTAAACTTTTTGCCGTCGGGGATCCCTCCTCCGATATCAAAGACGACTTCTCCCAAGGGCGTACCCATGGGGACCTCAACAAGGCCTGTATTGTTGATTTTGCCTGCGAGGGCAAACACTTTCGTGCCTTTGCTCTTTTCCGTTCCGATGCCTGCAAACCACTCAGGGCCCCGGAGGATTATCGGAGGAACATTCGCGTAAGTCTCTACGTTATTGAGAAGAGTCGGTTTTCCGAACAACCCTTTACTGGCAGGGAAAGGCGGCCTGGGCCTTGGTTCTCCGCGCCTACCCTCGACTGAAGCAAGAAGAGCCGTCTCTTCTCCGCATACAAAAGCGCCTGCTCCGACCCTTATATCCAAATCGAAATCGAAGCCTTTGCCGAGAATATCCTTGCCCAACAGTCCGTACTCTCTGGCCTGGTTGATAGCGTGTGTAAGATGGGCAACAGCCAGGGGATATTCGGCTCTGACGTAGACATATCCCTGATTCGCCCCGACAGTGTAGCCTGCGATTGACATGGCCTCAATTATCGCATGGGGATCTCCTTCGATAATGCTTCTGTCCATGAACGCGCCGGGGTCGCCTTCGTCAGCATTACATACTACGTACTTCTGGTCCCCCTTGGCTCTCCGTGTAAAGTCCCATTTCAAACCGGTGGGGAACCCTGCCCCTCCTCTCCCTCGAAGGCCTGAACTCTTCAAAACGTTTATCACGTCTTCCGGAGTCATCTCGGAGAGGACCTTTGCAAGGGCTGCATATCCGTTTTCAGCTATGTACTCCTCTATTTCCAGAGGATCGATCTTGCCTGTGTTTCGAAGTGCAATCCGAAGCTGTCTGTTGAAGAAAACCATGTCAGAATACGTAGGGACTTTTTGCATTGTGTCCGGGGTTACGTAAAGAAGTCTGTCAACTATTCTCCCTTTCAAAAGATGCTCCTTGACTATTAAACGGGCGTCGTCCGGTTTGAGATTTCTATAAAGGACCCCTTCCGGATAGACAATAATGATGGGGCCCAATTCGCAAGGACCCATACATCCTGTAACGATAACCCTGATTTCGTCGGCGAGGCCTTGCTTGGTGATTTCATCATTAAGCGCCTGTTCAACATCTTTGCATCCTGACGAGGCACAACCCGCCCCGCCGCAAACCAGAACATGTGTCCTGTAGGAACCCATGTTACCAAGCCTCCTTATCCTGGAACAACCACACAAATTTAGACCGACGCTCAAAACAAGCCGGAAACGTCATGACATCACTCATACTTAGCCAATACTTCCTTCATTTGATCCGGCTTGACCCTCGCGTATATATCCTCGTTCACTCTGACCACGGGTCCAAGGCCGCACGCTCCCATACACCTGACAATCTCCACCGAGAACCTTCCGTCATCAGTGGTGTCTTCCCCTTTGATCCCCAAGTCTTCTTCGAGTTTCTCCATTATGGCGTCCACGCCCTTAACATAACATGCCGTTCCCTTGCAAACACTGATAACATTCCTACCCTTAGGCTTCAGCGAAAATAACGCGTAAAACGTTACAACGCTGTAAACCTCGCTGAGAGGAATATCCAGCCCCTCAGCAATCATAACCTGGATTTCCCTGGGAAGATAACCCACCACTTGCTGGGCTTCGTGTAGAGTTTGAATCAGGACACCCGGTTTCCCTTTGTAGTGTTTGATTATCTCCCTGACTTTCTCCCTTTGTTCATCAGTAATCTCGCTAATACATGTACACGTCTCACAGGCCATACCTATTCCTCCTTACCGATCCAGAGCCGCAAACGGGCACTGCCATACCTGCCGAAACGGGAACCACAGTCTATTGTAGTGCAAGGATCGTGCCAGTCCACACCGGATCAGGCATATTTCCGCTAAAGCCTTGTGAAAGGCGTCACAAAGTCAATCGGCGAACAGACAAGCAATGACAAAATCCGCCGGAATTAATGCGCCGGTGCATTACCGGCACGGATTCGGGCGTGCTCTGCTTCATTTTCACGTTCTTTGGAAAGTTTATTTATGACACGGATCTCAATTGCACGGAGCTATTAACAGTTGCAAGCTGGGGAATGACGTTTGCATTGTCTCCTTGATTCCTTAAAGGCCGGGCGAAACCGGGGAATTCAGCAGTAAATGCAAACAAGCATCGCATAATGCACACGTGCATTAATGTGCATATTTCTTTAGCTTCCTGACAACGGTGGATTGGTTCACCCCGAGGGCCTCAGCTATTTCATAAGTAGTCTCATGCTCTTCCTTGGCCTGCTTGATTAACTGCCTTTCAACCTCTTCCACAGCCTCACGGAGTGGTATTACTCCTTCCACTGTCACCTTGGAATTGGAATTGACACCCCGTTCCTTAACATACTGAGGCAAGTCCTCTACACCGATTTCGTCTCCTTCTACTGTGACCACAAGCCGTTCTATAAGGTTTTCAAGCTCCCTGACGTTACCGGGCCATGAGTACTGGGTTAATACTTCCCTTGTCCCCCGGGAAATCGTTTTGCTGTACCGGTGAGTATTGTTATGTTTCGCTAAGAAATGATAAATCAAGGGAATGATATCATCCCGTCTGCTGCGCAGGGGTGGGATGACTATTGGGACCACATTCAGTCTGTAGAAGAGATCAGCACGAAACTCCCCTCTTTCCACCATTTTTGCCAGGTCCCTGTTGGTGGCGGCAATTATCCTGATATCAACCTCAATAGGATGAATCCCGCCGACCCGCGTAAGACGACGTTCCTGAATAACTTGAAGTAGTTTCACTTGAAGATCAAGAGGGAGATCAGATATCTCGTCAAGAAAGAGTGTGCCGGAAGACGCGACTTCTATCATCCCGGGTTTGCCTTCGCGTTTTGCACCGGTGAATGCGCCGGCCTCGTACCCGAATAACTCGGATTCAAGAAGATTCGGAGGGATTGCTCCGCAGTTTATGGTGACAAAGGGGCCACTCTTGCGAAGGCTTGCATTATGGATGAATCGCGCGATCACTTCTTTTCCGACTCCTGATTCGCCCAGGATGAGAATAGTCGTGGTCACGTGTGCTACCTTAGTCGCTACCTGCAACACTTTGCCCATTTCCACGCTGTATGCAATGATAGGGTTTCCCGCGGAATCACGGGACTTCTTAGCATCCTGAGATTCCCAGGACAGGAGAAGCCCGGCAGCTTTGGTAATGCGATCTTTATCGACACCTGGAAGAGCTTCGGCAAAGGTTTGATCAAGCTCTTTTGACACCTGCCCGCCTGAAGCCAATACCCACAAAACTGCCTTAAGATCGTCTGAAAGCCTGAACGCGGTTTCAGGGCACACCTTGAAGCATGCGCCGCATCCGTCGCATCTTTGCGGATCCACGATGATTCTATCTCTCACAGAGGATATGGCGTCAACAGGGCAGTTCGGAATACACACGCCACACCTATTACACTTATCGTCATCGACAAAGACAAATCCCGGCAACCTACTCCCCCCCACACAACACATTATACAATGGGATATCGGATACGGCAAAGTACTCCCGAATGCAGCCTACGATACTTCTGTCTGCTCTCTGTACTGAAGAAGATAAAGTTGATGGTAAATGCCGTGCTTTGCCAGCAGCTCCTGGTGAGTTCCGATCTCTCTAATCCTTCCTTTGTGGATTACGATAATCTTATCTGCATTCTGAATCGTTGACAGTCTATGGGCCACAACAAGAGTAGTCCTTCCACGAATCAGCTTTGTCAGAGCGTCCTGGATAAGGGCTTCAGTCTCAGTGTCAATACTTGCGGTAGCCTCATCTAAGACGAGTATGGCAGGATCTCTCGCCAATGCCCGTGCAAACGCCAAGAGCTGCCTCTCACCGGCTGATAACGTAACGCCTCTCTCCCTGACAGGCGCGTCATACCCTCCATGGAGTTTTCCTATAAACTTGTCAGCGTTTACGAAAGCGGCAGCTTCCCGCACTTGGTCATCGGTGATGCCACTGTCACCCAACCTTATGTTGCTTTTGACGTCCCCCGTAAACAAGAATACATCCTGCTGTACTA
>JAAZEW010000349.1 GCA_012512055.1 Bacillota bacterium
GCTGTGAGCCTTGTGGCTTCTACCGGGGAGGCATCCAACCTCGAGCTCGTCCTGAAACTCCGTACTGAGAAGCAGAACTGGTCTCAGGTTGCGAAAGAGCTGGGTGTTGAGGACAATGACATGCCTGCAAGAATGAGGGCTCACAATCGTGTAGAGTTGAAGGAAGCCCTGAAGCAGGCTGTCAAAGAGCAAGTCCGGGAACAGAGAAACAAGAATAACACAGACAATAAAGGTAACGAAGGCAATAAGGATAACAAGAACAGTAAAGACAAGGCTAAGCCTTCAAATTCAGGCAAGCCTGACCATGCCGGAATTCACGGTCAAGGGGCAAAAGGCTCAGAAAAAGATAAGGACAAGGGTTCTTCCGGTAAGTAGCTAATCTGCCCTGTCTATGTAGATCACAGACTAAGTGAAGTAGGAATCGATGAAGCGGTAAGTCCCGGATTCCGGAATCCCGCGACTTTGGCAGTGAAGAGGTTCGAAGAAAGTAAGGGGCCCGACAGCTTGCGAAGCAAGCGTCGGGCCTCCTTTGTCTGTCCATGCGGGACTGTGCTGAAATCAGGATGGATCCCGTACATATTCCGTTACTCGCACGTCACTTCGCATGTTACATTGTGGTCAAGACATCGCTTTACCGGTTAAGACGTCGTTTTATCGGTTAAGACGTCGCTCTATCGTGGGATGACCAGCTTCTGGCCGGCCCAGATAACATTGGCGTCTGTAATCCCGTTAGCGTTCATTAGGGCCTGAAGCGACACACCGTATCGAGTTGCGATTGCCCACAGAGTGTCCCCGGGTTCTACGATATGAGTCCTGTTTCCATAGCCGGTTCCTATTCCTGAAGGAATCGTGGTACCGCCGGTGACAGGAGTGGACACCCACGGGTTGCTGTTTTGGATGATTATGACTTGACCTACCCATAGAGCATCCGCGTTTATGTCAGGGTTTAGCTCGGTGAGCCTGTAGACGGTTACGCCCTGTCTCGCTGAGATTGCCCAAAGTGTGTCCCCTGGGCGCACGTAGTAGACGATACGTCCACCTGTCCCTGAGCCCGGATTTTGAGTAATGGGCGGACCCGGAATCGGGTAATCGGGGGTAAGGTCATAAGCTGCCACTGTCGGGCCGTTCTGTCCCCAGTAAGTGAAGGATGTCTTAGCCTTCTTTGCGATTGTTGCAGCGTCCTCAGGTTTAGTGATCTCACGGACACTATTGATTGTCCAAATCATCCGTGCTCCGGAACCGAAGGGTTGGATTAGCTGGACAACGTACGCCCGTCTCCCGTGCTGTACAAGGACGTTTGCTTCACCGGTTCCTGAATACTGGCCGACTGCTACCTTACTGAACAGCGTAAAGGTGTCGGTTGAAGGATTCAGGCCAAGGTCTTGCCCTTCAAGTCGGGCAACCTCTACCGGGTCAAGCCGCCACAGGTGATAACCCTGATTTACCTGCAACTGTATCCCGTATAGAGTCTGCCAATCAATGGTCACAGGCCCTGTAGTGACTACTGACTCAGGTGAAGTGTTTCCAGTGTAGTATACCTGCCCGTTTTGTCCTGCCCTGAACGACGGGTGGACCGGCAGTCCGTTTGCGGACCTTTGTATAGTTGCATCTTCAGCCAGAGTTGTTACTGCCATTGATGCAACCATGGTGACCACAAGTATTGAAGTAACCAGATACTTCTTCATACGATACAAACAACATCTCCCCTTCTGCGGCAGAAGCCGCCAGGTAAAGTATGGTATTAAGGGTGTTGTCACCCTCCCGGCTATGATATCTGTCCAGTATAGGGCTGTCACCCCACAAATGATTCCACAATATGAAAAGAGCGGAACCGGGATGTATCTCGCCTGACTCACATAAGATTCTATAGAAGGGATTTGAGAATTTTCAGCGAATTTTTGTGTTAACGAAGTCTTGTATTGTAGAAAACAGTGATGATTATCCAAAGCTCACAATTGGCCACAAAGAGCATGGATGATCCTTAGAAAGGGAGACTAACGTGTCAATAATATTCGTCAACGGCGAAACTCTTACTCATGAAGAAGTCGTAGGGGTTGCTCGCTATCATAAACATGTGGAAATCGCTACTGAGGTGCGGGATAAGGTTGATAGGAGCCGCCAGGCAGTAGAGTCTATCCTAACCCAGGACAGAGTGATCTATGGAGTCAACACCGGCTTCGGCCACCTTGCCTGCGTCAGAATCTCTCGTGATGA
>JAAZEW010000140.1 GCA_012512055.1 Bacillota bacterium
CAGGAATATCAATCGGCCCAATAGTAATGGGTGATTCCACAAAACGCAAAGCTTCTGAGAGGAGCGTAAAGGCAAAAGCAGTAATTGCTGAGCCGGTAGTGCTCCCTAGTCCACCAAGGACAATGATGATCAGTAAATTGAAAGTCATGGAAAAGCCGTAGAGGCTAGGGGATACAGTAGTGATTAGAGTACCCATAAGCCCTCCTGCGACCCCAGCAAAGAACCCACTGACTACAAAGGCCAGAAGTTTGTGCTTGAACACGGGTATGCCCATAGCCTCTGCAGCAACTTCATCATCACGGATAGATTTCATTGCCCGTCCGTAACTGGAATTGGAAAGATTGCTTATGACAAGGACAGCTAGGATTGCCCATGCCAGACACCAATATACATTGGCATATTCAGGGATTCCTTTGATACCCAAAGCCCCATTAGTAACTGGAATAAGGTTATTAGCCAAAACGATGATTATCTGGCCAAATCCAAACGTGGCGATAGCCAAATAGTCACCTCGAAGACGAAGAGATGGAATCCCTACTACAAGCGCGCCAAGAGCGCCTGCTATTCCCCCAAGAGCTACTGTTAAGGGGAAAAGAGGCCTGCCAAGGGAGAAAGCCCTAAACGGCCAGATGAGGGGTTGAAGGAACCAAACAAATTCCTTTTGCTCCAGGGGTAGGACGAGGAGGGCTACCATGTACCCGCCGAGAGCCATGAATCCGTTAGGCCCTAAGGAAAACTGGCCTGCTATACCATTTATCAAGTTATAACTGACTGCAGCCGTAACATATATGAGGCCTGTGCGCACCACTCTCATGGTATATTCGTCCAAATAGCTTTCGGCTGACCAGGCAACAACGAACAGAAAGCCGATAAAAGATGTCGTCAATAATGTCTTCCTGAACTTATCCGACATATCATACTTTCTCCTTTAACGTCTCACCAAGAATGCCTGTAGGCCTAATCAAAAGGAATACTACAAGGACAAGGAATATCACGCCGTCACGATAACCTGAGAGATTAGGGGAAAACGCTACTGTCATTACTTCGATGAGCCCTATTATAAAACCGCCTATCATCGCACCTGGGATACTACCAATTCCGCCGACAACAGCTGCAGTGAATGCCTTCCAACCTGGATAGACGCCCATAAGTGGCGTAATTCTAGGGTACTTACACGCCCACAGTATGCCACCTGCGGCAGCAAGTGCTGAACCTAAGGCGAAGGTATAAGATATTACCTTGTCCACATCAACCCCCATGAGGCGTGTAGCGTCGATATCCATAGACACGGATCTCATGGCCATACCGATTTTCGTCCTGTAGACTATGTACATCATCACTGCCAGCAGCATAAAAGTAATAATAGGAACCCAGATTGCTACACCTGTAAGGGACACAGAGCCTATATGAAACACCCGAGACATGAACTTCGGACTTTCAAAGGCTTTAGGACGTGCTCCGACAGTTACGAGACCAAGGTTCTCGACAAAGTATGATACGCCTACTGCGGTAATCAGCGCAGAGATTCTGGGAGCGTTTCTCACTGGGCGGTATGCTATTCGATCTATCGTGATGCCAACGAGCGCAGTAAAACATACTGAGAGCGCAGCAGCAAGAGGCCATGGAATTCGAAAAATCACGATGAAGAAAAACGCCGAATACGCGCCTACCATGAAGATATCACTGTGGGCAAAGTTTATGAATCTCAGAATGCCATATACCATAGTGTACCCAATAGCCAGAAGGGCATAGAGACTACCCAATGACATCCCGTTTATCAGTTGCTGAAAAAACACGGCAATGTTCACGAACGCCAACTCCTTTTGCGTAAACCCTTATCCCATCTCAAGGCTGTATGAAAAACAATACCAGGGCAGGAGGGCTCTCTTGAACCCTCCTTGCCCAACATTGCTTCACAGGTAGCGCTTCAGCACTACTATTGCCATGCTAAGGACGCAAGATGCGACTTATGTGATAGTATAGGAAATTGCCCCAAGCATCACACTACGGGTTAATTACGCTTTTGAATACCCATTCACCGTCTTTTGCCTCGCGGATAACCACTGCCTTAATTGCGTCTCCCTCGTTGATAGAGAGAGAACCGGTGACAACATCCAGGTCCTCAGTTGCCTCCAGGGCATCGCGAATGGCTTTCGGATCAGCAGAACCTGCCCGCTCTATCGCATCCAGAACCAAGAGCACGCAATCTGCGGTAAGGGCTCCAAAAGAGTTGACTTTTTTTCCACCATACTTCTGTTTGTATGCAGCTATATACTTCTTGCCGATATCAGTCATCCCCGCGTCCTCATGCCAGTGGGCAGTATGCATCAAACCTTCGATGGCAGGGCCCGCAAGACCCCAGATTTCAGGCGCGTCAACACCGTCAGCAGAAAGTATAGGTTGCTTTAATCCAAGGTCTTTCGCTTGGCGTAGTATAAGTGCTACTTCTTCATAATACGCAGGTAGATAAATAACATCCGGATTTGCAGTTTTTATTGCAGTAAGCTGTGCGCTGAAATCTTGATCCCCGGCATTACACGGGGTAAAAGCCACGATGCTGCCGCCCAAATTCTCAAAGGAATCCTTGAAGTACCGGCCAAGCGCAACTCCGTAGTCGCTGGTAATATCAAAGAGAACTGCAGCTGTCCTGGCGTTTAGATCTTCGTAGGAGTATTTTGATGCAATCGAAGCTTGGAAAGGATCTGTATAACAAGCCCGGAATACGTAGTCCTTACCTTGATTCGTCATAGGAAGTGTTGACGCCGGGCCCAAAATAGGAACCTGCTTCTTCTCACATATGTCCCCAGCTGCCAGCATACTGCCGCTTATCATCGGCCCTATGATGGCAACTACTTTTTCCTTTTCAATAAGGCGTGAAGTAGCATTAGATGCCTCAACTTTGTCAGACTTATTATCGAGTAAGACGAACTGGACGGGTCTCCCCAATACTTCCATAGGTACGAGTTCTTTAATAAGCTGGGCGCCTTCCCAACCCGCTTGACCATAACCGGCTACAGGGCCTGTTATCTCAAGATTAAAACCAATCTTAATTGGCTCTGCGGAATATGTAGTTGCACCAAACAACATGAACGAAAGAAGAACAACCAACATAGCGAAGGATGCGATGGATCTCCTCACTTCTCACTACCTCCCATCTGGATATGGAGCTATGA
>JAAZEW010000379.1 GCA_012512055.1 Bacillota bacterium
AAATCTCCAATGTTTTGTTCTTAGGGGTTGCGGTAAAAGCGAAGTAACTGGCATTAGATAGCATCTTCCGTGCTTCCATAATTCGGTTGATTATGTCTTCCACAGTCTCCTCTTCACCTATCTCCCCACGTTCAGAGAGAGCGATATTCATTTGGGCTGCAGTGCGACCGCCCTGGCTGGAATGGGCTTCATCGATTAAGATGGCGAAATTGCTCGCTCGGTTATCGTTTCCGATCTCATCCAGTATGAAGGGGAATTTCTGAATCGTAGTTATAATAATCTTCTTGCCGGTCAAGAGAAACCGCCGCAAATCCCCTGAGTCCTTAGCATGGCCGACTGTGGATGAAACTTCCGTGAATTGCTTTATGTTGTCCCTTATCTGCGAGTCCAAAATCCTCCTATCGGTGACAACAATAACTGAGTCAAATGCTGGCTTGTCCTCCTGCTTAACTTCCATAAGCTGACGGGAGAGCCAGGTGATAGAGTAGCTCTTGCCGCTGCCTGCTGAATGCTGGATAAGATATCGCTTTCCTACCCCGTTTTGCTGAACATCTGCCAACAACTTGCGCACCACATCAAGCTGATGGTAACGCGGGAAGATCTGAAGTCTCTGTTTCTTTCCGGTGCGCTCATCTTTTTTCTCAACTACCTGTGCATAGTTCTCTATGATGTCAGTAAGGCCTTCGCGAGTCAGAACCTTACGCCACAGGTAGTCAGTTTTGATCCCAGAGGGGTTAGGCGGATTTCCTGCCCCGTCATTGTAGCCTTTATTAAGCGGTAGGAACCATGAGTTTTCACCGTTTAGATGGGTACAGAATCGCACCTCTTGATCATCCATTGCGAAGTGCGCCATGCATCGACCAAAACGAAAGAGTAGTTCATTGGGATTGCGATCCCGCTTGTATTGCTGAACAGCATCTTCCACTGTCTGCTTAGTAAGACGGTTCTTAAGCTCAAACGTGGCAATAGGGAGACCGTTCATGAACAGACATAAGTCAAGGGCAAGTTGGGTCTCATCCTTACTGTATTGCAGCTGACGAGTGACACTGAAGATATTGGCATCAAAGAGTTCCTTAGCTTTTTGGTTCCCTGGAGACGGAGTGCCATAGAAAAGGTCTACATTCGCAGGACCATGTTTGATACCTTTACGGAGCACATCTATAGTGCCTCTTTTCGTAATCTCGCCTTGGAGACGCGCTAAAAACTTTCGCCTCTCAGGAGTATCTTCATCAAGCGCAAACTGCTCTATGATTCTTGGCTGGGTAGTCCTTAAAAACTCAAGCAGCGTTGCAAGATCCAAGGCGTGATCACGGTCATAATCCGTAGGATTTCCTAAGACATAGCCACACCCCCCATATGAAGGGGCACCATCCCAAAGTAGCTCCTTGTTAGTTATCTGCTCAGGTGGGAGCCCTGTTAGATCAGAGGCTATCAACAACTCCAATCCTCTTTCGGTGATGTCAGTTGTATTCATCAACATCCATCTCCTCAGGTTCAATTATCTCTTCCTGCCCTATTCCTTCTTCCTCATCCCACTCATCCAACCCTTCTGACACATCGATATCCGGTAGTTCCCCGCCCCGTACATCTAGCTTACCAGTGACCACATCAGCAATAAGGCGAGTGCGGTATTCGTGTAGGAGGTCGATTTCTCGTTGTACGTGCTCAATCGTCTTTTCTATCTCCATCAACCTAGGCAACAACACTGTAAGAATAGCGCGTTGCTCTTGTACTGGTGGAACGGGAAAAACCGTGTTAAGAATCCATTTGTACTCAAGGCTCTCAACTGTCGCACCTTGCTTGCGCCAAAGAGCAAGTAGAGCTTGCTGGTTTCCGATAACGACCATGGACAGGAATTCCGGCACCAATAGCTCATCGTCAACTATTATTGCCTTCAAATCTTGATTAATCGCGACCTCACGACATGCTACTGCAACCGGTATTGTCCGCTGCAAGATACCTGATCTAACGACCATAAGCACAGCCCCCGCAGGAACCAAAGCAGTTTTCCCAGCTTGTATAGCCCGTTCTGTGACATGATCTCTTGTATCACGAATTTCGAAATACTTCATGTCTTTTGGAGACACCCACGGGATATTGCCATTCCAGAAAGACGGTGTACTCGTGCTTGGTGTCCCTCCACTGACAAATTGAGCTAAATACTTAAGCCTAGTCATTTGCCAATGCTCAGGCACATCCCCAAGCCACTCTATACCTGAAGGCTTCATCCCAACGTTTGGGTCAAGCCCTCTCGTAACAGCTTGGTTGATGATAACCTGTTTCTGTTCATTGAGAAGCTTGATCTGTTGACGCTTTGCGCGGATGAGGTGGTTTATCAGGCGAACGCTGTAATCTAGGAACCTAACTATTAGCCGCTGCCC
The DNA here is from genome assembly GCA_012512055.1 of Bacillota bacterium. The sequence goes on from JAAZEW010000379.1 coordinate 2,382, forward strand.
TTCAATGTTGGGGAATGGCATCACGAAGTTTGACAAAAAACCAGCGGGAATCCGCTTCTGGCCGGCAGAGCCTCTCATCATTGCTGCACCGATTTCCCGAAACGGTCGACATATCGTCGCATAATACAGGAATCTCACATCTATCTCAGACCTAGGCCTGAGTACATGGAACTCTGTTGAGCCAAATCCAATACCGCTAACCAAACCGCGTGCAATACCGCCTTTCCCATTCTCGAAGCACGGTGTTATCTTGGCTATCAGTAAATCACCGTCCTGAAAGGGCGTGAAACCATTGGCTACGTCCGCCATTCGCACTATTCTTGTTTCGAAACTTGGATTGTTCGCTTTGGCCAACTCCATTGGCAGGAAGGAAGCCTGTGCGTTATCATCTATGCCTTGGAATCTCCTTTTCGGAGGATTCAGCTTGCAAAGCATACCAAGCCGTTTCCGATGCCAATGAGGAGGGGCAACTAAAGTCCACGCATAAGTGTTGGTACCCACTGGAGCAACATGGCTTGTATCACCACATTCAGACACGAGCCTCAAACTTGAAATCACAAGTCTACCTCCCTCAGAAGCTGATCGGGATCCCATATCCGCTCTGCAATCTTCCGGTAGAGAACACCGCGCTCCTCTAAGTCCGCCTTCCTGAACTGCTTATGTGGTTTGAACGGTAGACCACTCCTAGCCTTGAAGGATAGGAACCCTGGGTTATGGTCATAACAAAGTGGATGCAGCGAGCGAGCGAGTAGGTTCTGGGTATTGTAATGTTTAAGCTTTTCTTCATATGGGAGTTAACCATAACTACTATTGAAGGTTTTGGGTAAAAGGAGAAGTCCACCAATACGATCCCGATATTCGTTGAAGTCAGCCGAGTGAGCAAATTCGTCAGTATGTCGTTCGGGTTTGTTGGCCCAGATGTGTTCAACTTCAAACCGGTTCTTTCCACGCTCGTTCACATATTCAGCATAGCGTGACGGATTGCCTGATTGCGTTTCAACGTAATCCGTGATGCGTGCAAGTATTCGATGCAAATAGCGCCTATTCTGCTGATGAACACGCAACCTATCGTTGCTTGTGAAAGTCTCTTGTTCATTAGCAAGTCTCCCATGTAGTGTGCGTGAAAGCCTACATGGCTCGAGCCCCCGAATATCCCGCATCACCAAGAACATTGAGTATTGCATAGTAGAATAAGCTATGCTTCGAAAATTCCATAGCCTCCAAGTAATTAGGATATCTATGAACCTAGAAACGAGGTTAAGTTTCAGCCTTACTACTTCGTCGTTGTCTTTTGGACAAAGTGGGGCCAAGAGCAGCATGTTCTGTAATGTAAATCCATGATCAGCATTGTATCTCACATGTTCCAAACCCGGGGTCAGAACCTGAGAGGCCTCAACCACACGCATGTACTGTCTGGTGTAAAAATCAAAGTCCGTTTCGATAAAGCAATAGAAATCGTTACTGTGAACTAGCCCAAGCGCATCACTGGAATCCCGAATCCAGCGGTGGAATTCGGTGCCGATCCTATCAAAGTCTCTCGGCTTTGCACCCTTTTTACGTTCACGGATTGTCATAGCATATTGGCTGCGAAACCACGCCTTAAAAGCATCGGCCTCGACATCCTTGTCGATCTCATTCAGCTGAGTGATTCTGGCTTTCCACCGATGATTAGCTTTATCGCGCTTGTCTTCATCGCTAATATTTGCAAGCAAATAACCTTTTAGCATTTCAGTAGCAGTCAGCGATAGCCCTCGGTCATTCATCGTCTCGAAGATCATGTAGGCATCTTCGTCTGAATACACTGTAATCTGAACTAAATGGACATTCTGGATCATCCAATCAATGAAATACGGTAAGGCCTCTTTACGTAGTTCCTCTGGAAAGCAATCGTCGATGTCTTCATATCTACTGACAAGATTCTGGACTGACTCTGACTTTCCTGTACAATTAAAAGACTCTCCCCCAAAGAGCGCTTCCATGCAAGCAGTCCGTTCCTCAACCTGTAGATTGAAGGATTTCTCCCCGTACCTTTCGGAAAAAATCAGTTCGTCAATATTAACCTGTTCCGAATAATTCCCTTCTTTCTGAAGGTTACGCAGATATATTAGCAACAGAGTGAGACTAGTCAGTCGTTGCTGACCATCCACAATGTAATTTGCCCCATCTCTATTAACAATGATGATTGAGCCCAGAAAGTAATGTGAATAATCTTCAACCTGTCGGCGTTCATGACCATGTTCATAGTCTTCGAGAAACCTTGAGGTCAGGTCATTGATTAGTTCCTTAATATGTTTGCCTTCCCACCTATACTCACGCTGATAATAGTCAATCGAATACTTGACACCCTTCAAAAGTTGATTAACATTTCTTGCATCGCCTCGTATCTCCCTCATCGCCCACCCTCCACATCTACCAGTATCTGCTCGAGCAATCCATCTGTCTCCTTCTCAAGTGCTAGTATATCAGCGCGGATCTCCTCCAACGTGCGCAGAGGCTCAGGCTTATAGAAGTATCGTGTGAGCGAAATCTCGTACCCTATCTTGGTGGCCTTCTCATCTATCCAGGCATCTGGAACGTACGGCAGTACCTCTCGTTTGAAAAAAGCCTCTATGCCCCCATCTTCAAGCAGAGGAACTTGCTCGGTATCTCTAAGATCACTGTCAGGCTCATATTCCACCACGCAAGGCTTGCCATCTAATGTCAAAGCAAAGAGTCCATACAGCGGATTAGGCACTGCCTTACTAGGTTTATGCACCCTCTTTATGATAGGCTCCGCGTTCTCATCTTTCTCAGCCAAATCAGATTGTATGAGTCTTTTCCGCGTGGCAGTCAGCTTCATGTTTAGACTGTTTGCATGATCCTCAGCTACAGCCATGAAAGCATTAAAGTCCATGTAAGGTCCGGGACCCAGGAGTTCGTAAATTCTGTCCACTAGATCTGCAAGCTGCTCCTCCTTCGCTTTCTTGCAGGCTCGGCGGAACTGAGATCGGTTTGATTCTGATAGTTCAACCTTGAATCTAAGGGGTCTCTCCACCCGGATCTTACTATAGCCAAACTCCTCGTTTGGAAAGATCTTTGACGCCTCTGTTTCCTCGAAAGCCATGAATACTTCAACTATGCGCCTTATATCGTCTTCCGAGAGCTCACAGTTTTTCATCCCAAGGTTCTTCCGAAGAGGCTTGTACCATCTGGTGGCATCGATAAGTTGCACTTTTCCTTTGCGGTCTTCGGCCTTTCGATTGCTCAAAACCCAGATGTACGTGGCAATACCCGTGTTGTAGAACATGTTGAGGGGCAAGGCAATAATAGCTTCTAACCAATCATTCTCAATAATCCAACGCCGGATATTGCTTTCACCCTGTCCTGCATCGCCTGTAAAAAGAGAGGATCCGTTGTGCACCTCAGCAAT
>JAAZEW010000141.1 GCA_012512055.1 Bacillota bacterium
CTTACTCCGCTTGGGAATGCCATCGGCCTTGACGGTTTCATCCTCACTGCATTTCTTCTGGGGCTCCCGGCAAATGAAATAGTCCTTCCCGTCTTGATAATGGGGTACTCATCGGGAGGGGTCATGGTAGACATGAACAGCCTGAACGCTCTTCGAGGCCTTCTCATGTCATGTGGGTGGACCTCTCGAACCGCCCTGTGCTTTATTGCTTTCTCAGTCCTCCACTATCCGTGCGCCACGACCTTGTGGACGATTTGGCATGAGACCCGCGACGTAAAATGGACGCTCTTCGCTGCATTGATGCCTCTTCTCATCGCTACAGGCGCATGCTTTCTGATAACGCAAGTCTATGCACTTCTGCAGGGTGGCCGGCTCTAAGTAGATCACCATGAGACCGTTGAACTTCTCCAGTAGCTGCCAGTTTCGCCGAAGACGGCGACCGGTCTTTGCGATTCAAGCGAGCTGCGTTAACATAATGTGGGAGAGAACAACGGTCTCGTTCATTAGTTACCGCCGGTTTTCCGATCGTCTTGGGTGGGCCCGCACGGTACGTACGTTTTCTGAGGCAGGTGTTGCACTAAGGGGACGACTCCCCAAGCGGGTTGCCTTGACAAAACAATCGCCGGCCACCCTTTCATCACGCAATCCTCCTGCCCGTTTCTATCCCGGATTCGGAGCTCAATGTCAGAGTATTGAGGCCTTTGAGCGCAAGGCCTAAAAGTCCCAGGGTTACAAGGAAGCTCACAGCAACAGCCACTGCCGGATTCGCGCCTGATTGAGCCATGAATCCATACACTATGTACCCAATCCCGCACATCAAGGCAGACACCGTCGCGTATGGGAGCTGAGTCGAAACATGGTCGATATGGTTACACCCTGCGCCGGTAGATGACAAGATGGTAGTGTCAGAAATAGGTGAACAGTGATCCCCATAAACCGCGCCTGCAAGGACTGCCCCGATCATTCCGATTAGCAGATCCGGCGCAAGCAAGACAGCGAAGTCCACAGCGATTGGGATCATGATTGCAAACGTGCCCCAGGAAGTACCGGTTGCGAATGCGATGATGCAGGATAAGATGAACATTATCAAAGGATATAGTGCGGGGTTAAGGGCCTGCCCTACCCTTGTCGCCAGAAATAATCCTGTCCCCAGTTGATTTATGATTCCGCCTATAGTCCATGCGAAGCAAAGGATCAGTATGGCAGGGACCATGGATAAGAATCCTTGCCACGCTGCTTCGGGAAGCCTCCCAACCGATATCACTCCCCGCGAAAGGAACATTACCAAAGCAAGGGCGAGAGAAAGAAATCCGGCATACATCAGGGCTGTGGCAGCATCAGTATTCTTGATAGCATCAAGAAACCCGATGTTTTCCACGAAATACCCGCCGGTGTAAGCCATCATAATAATCGCGAAGCCTATAAGCCCTACAACAGGGACTACCAAATCCGGAACAGTCCCCTTCGTGCTGATTTTTGGAAGCTTCACTTTTTCCTCTGAAGCCCGGGGCCCGTAGATGTTTCCTGTAACTTTCGCTTCTCTTTCAAAGCGCCCCATAGGCCCGAAATCAAGCTCGGTAACTGCAACAAACGCAACCATGACAAGTGTAGCCCATGCATAGAGGTTCATAGGCAGAGTCCTGATAAATGCTGTAAAAGGCTCCAAGGTAATACCTACGTCTCGGAATTTGTCACCCATAGTGGACATAATAGTCACAACCCAGCTTGATACAGGGGCAAGCACACAAACGGGAGCAGCCGTCGAATCAATGATATAAGCAAGCTTTGCTCGCGACACCCGGAACCTGTCTGTGACGGGGATCATGACTGTGCCTACTGTAAGGCAATTGAAATAGTCATCGATGAATATGATTATCCCCAGAAGCAAGCTTGCAAGCTGGGCTCCTGCCCTTGACTTTATACGCTTTGCCGCCCATTCCCCATAGGCGGCCGCTCCTCCGGCAATAACCATGAGGTACGTAAGTATCCCGAGCGTGACCAGGAAGACCAGGATCGCCATATTCCAAGGATCCGTGATATTCTCCCACATAGTCATCGCTGAAAGGCTAATTGCGCCCACAGGGCTGAAATTCGTAAGAATAAATGACCCTGAAAGTATCCCAATAAGCAGCGAAAGGATTACTTGCTTAGTAAGGAGGGCAAGGGTAATAGCAACAAGAGGCGGGACTATCGTTAACCATCCGTACTCCACTTCTCATAACCTCACCTTCAATAGGAGATTTGCCACCGAATTGATACAATCTGACCTACTCCATACTCATGGCACTCACAGAATTTCGGTCGTCTTCTCCGCAGTCATTATGGCCTCTCCCCAACCACCTCCCGCTCCGTGAAAATTATCTTGATTATACTAGACAAACCGGATTGAGACAAGGGCCCGAAAAAAGAGGCCACACCTTTCATCAGTTAAAAGGGACGGCCTCTCTAAACAGCCTACTCTTTGCCTCCATCGAGCAATTTCTTTATGCTGTTGGCACACGGCGAATGAATGACACCCTGTTCAGTTATGATTGCAGCAACATGCCTAACATGCCTTCTGATTACTTACACGCGTCAATCCTGTATTCCTTAACGCCTTGCTCATAAAGGTCATTACCGAAAGTGTCATTGACTACGACTGCAGGGAAGTCTTCTACAGTGAGTTTTCTGATAGCTTCAGGGCCTAATTCTTCATATGCCACAATCTCCGATGCCTTCACGCATTTTGCAAGTAGCGCTCCCGCTCCTCCGATAGCTGCAAAGTACACAGCCTTATACTTCACCATGGCATCTCTTACGATCTGTGATCTCGAGCCTTTTCCGATCATACCTTTGAGTCCGTGTTCCATGAGGATAGGAGCGTATGAATCCATACGATAACTGGTGGTGGGACCTGCGGAACCTATGGCCTGGCCCGGTTTTGCCGGAGCAGGCCCAACATAGTAGATTATCTGGCCCTCGATGTCCATGGGAAGCTCCTTTCCTTCCCCGATAAGACTTACGAGACGCTTGTGCGCAGCATCTCTTGCCGTATAAAGCGTGCCCGATATTATTACGTTATCGCCTGCCTTAAGAGAAGCCGTAACCTCATCAGTCAGGGGCGTAGATATCCTAATAACGGCCATCACCTGTTCACCTCCGTTTAGTCGCTCTTTCTATATCACGATGGAGTCATGGGGCCCTGCATGGCAATTCAGGTTGCAGGCCACGGGCAAACTGGCGATATGACATGGAGCAAATTCAATATTGACAGCCAGCGCAGTTGTTCGTCCGCCGAACCCTTGCGGCCCAATTCCCAGATTGTTGATTTCCTCGAGGAGCTCCCTCTCCAACCGGGCATATTTCGGGTGAGGGTTACCTGTGCCAACATCACGAATGACTGCTTTCTTTGCCAGAAGTGCAACTCTGTCGAAGGTTCCGCCAATCCCAACCCCAACCACTACGGGCGGACAAGGATTCGGCCCGGCTTTTCTCACTTGGTCGATGACGAATTTGCGAACGCCTTCAACCCCTGCTGCCGGCGGTAGCATTATGAGGCCGCTCATGTTTTCCGCACCGCCGCCTTTGGCTGCAAACATTATCTTGATATCAGTGCCGGGAACTATGTCCGTGTAGATTACGGCAGGTGTGTTGTCTCCTGTATTGACCCTTTCGAAAAGCGGATCCGTGACAATGGATTTTCGAAGGTACCCTTGGACATAGCCCTGCCTCACTCCTTCGTTAATCGCTTCGTAGAGATCACCGCCTTCAAATCTTACATCCTGGCCGACTTCAAGGAAAAGCATGGCGACTCCTGTGTCTTGACACGCAGGCACATTCTCATCCCTGGCAATCCTATGGTTCTCCAGGATCTGCTTGATTACTTCCTTACCTACAGGAGACTCCTCTCGTAGATATGCCTCTTCCAAGGCATGGATTGCACCTTTCGGCACGTTTGACGTAGTATTCATGGCAAGCTTCCGAACAGCCTGCATTACCTCACTTACGTTCACTGTTCTCACACAAGGTTTATCCATGGTTTCAACCTCCCCTCTTTACGCTTACGTCCTGTTCCCTGCATAAGCCGGTCGTTACTTCCCGGTAATCGAACACCCGTCCATCGCTACGTAGGGCAGACTAACGTTCCCCAAGGTCATAACCTCTCGCGAGACAGCTCCAATCTGCCCCAAGAGCTCATAGATGTTCCCTGCAATCATGACTTCCTTAACCGGCTGTATCACTTTGCCGGATTCGATATAGTGACCTCCTTTCACAACACCTGAGAAATCACCGCTAACCGGATCAACACTCCCTGAATATCTATTTACTACAAGGCCTTTGGAAGTCCCTTCAATCATCTCCTCCAGCGAGACCTTCCCCGGTGCTACAACCAGATTAGTCACCCCAATCCCGGGTACGCTCCTATCACTGCCTACTGCATGTCCATTGGATTCCAGCCCTTCGCGTCGCGCAGTATAGCAGTTGTAAAGGTAATGATTGAGTATTCCCTGCCGAAGGATGGGAAGGGGCTTTACAGGAATACCTTCGCGATCAAATGCGGTAGACCCGATTCGCCCGGGAAGCGTAGGATCGTCTGTAATGGAAAGCAGAGGCGAGCCAACCTGGGTGTTCAATCTACCCTTCCATTGGGATTGCCCGTTTTGGATATTCTCCGCATTGACAGAAAACACAATAGGCTCTATCAAAAGGTCGAGTCCGGCGTAGGGGGTGAGAATCACACTACCTCTGAAACTGGGCACGCTTGTCGCGCCAAGGGATTTGACGACTTTTTCAGCAAGTTTTCTGCCCACTGCGTAAGGATCCACATCCTGCAATTTACAGGAAATAGCATATTCCGCGTCAAAAGACGAGACATCTTCTTTCTCCCTTGCAAATCCCATGGCAACACACCAAACGTAACTCGCGTCTTCACCGAGTTGTACTCCCTTGGAATTTGCTATGAATCTGGTCCCTGTTTCCACTGCGAAGACTCCGGAGTCAACAGTGACTCGGGGGTCGAAACCACGTGCAGACTCTATAAGAAGCTTCCCTTTAGAGACTGCCTCCCGAAGTTCCAGGCACCCTGCCGGCGGGTCATAGATGCCCGAAACGGGCGCAACCTGAGAAGGCTCAGGCAGCCAATGATTGGGATCAAAAGGGGAAGCATCCGCAATCGAAAGCGCAGATCGCAGCGTGTCGTCTAAAGAGTCCGGGGACAGGATGTTAGTTGCCGCAAACCCTTGTTTTCCACGATAGATGACTCTAATTCCGATACCTTCGTAATTGTCACCTTTTGGCACCTGCAGGTCATTTTTCTCAAACACGACTTCCAGCTTACGGCTTCTTGTATAATACACCTCGGCCTCGTCAGCTCCCAGCCGCACTGCCTCGCTCACCAGACTACTACACAATTCTTGGCCTTGCACTCCAATCCCTCCGCTACTCTTCATGGCGTCCTCCGACAGTCACCTGACAGCGGAGGTATGGACCGCCTCCGTCAACCTTTGCAGGCTGCCATTTGCCGCAATGTCCTGCACCTGTGTCCATCTGAAAGTCGGAAGATGCAGCATCTACGCTCATTAGCACGTCGAACGCTTGACCTGAGATGGTCACTCCTTTGACAAGCCCCTTGAGGTTGCCGTTTTCGATTCTGTAGGCTTCGGAGACCCCGAACATAAACTCAGCGCTGGAATCCGCCTGCCCTCCATGAGCCAAATCTATGAGAAGAAAGCCTTTATCAATCCCGGCAATCATTTCTTTCAGGTCGCTTTTCCCCGGCATGATGAATGTGTTGGTCATCCTGATGATAGGCTCGTCGCGATAAGTGAATGCCCTGGCGTTCCCGCAAGGAACTGCCGCAAATACAGACGCAGACTCTCTGTTATGGAGATAGCTTTTTAAAACTCCCTTATCAATGATGACTGTACCCTCACCAAGCACGCCTTCATCATCCACGAGAACCATGCCTGCTGCGCCTTCCACTGACCCGTCGTCAACAAGAGTCACGAGGTCTGACGCCACCTTCCTGCCGAGCTTGTCCCGGACAATTGACCCGCTAAGGACAAAGTCAGCTTCCACGGTATGTCCTATCGCTTCATGGGACAGAATACCTACAAGTTTCGGGTCCAAGATAACCGTGTACTGACCCCCTTTGGCATAGTCCGCGTCGAGTTTCTTTATTGCTAGCTCCACTGCAGTATCAACCAACTCACTGAGGTCTCTTTTCGCTATCAGGTCATCCCAGCCGCCGGTTACCCCTGACGATTTCGTAGCCGTCTCACGCTTTCCGTCTCTCAGAACTGTGGCTGTTACCTGAAAACTGGGCTTGTTGTCTTTAACGTGCACAGATGCGCCGTGGGATGTAGCAATGATTTTCTCATCTTCATACTGTAGGTAATAGACAATACTGCCTTCCACGAGAGGAGAAGCCTCTCGCATACGCTTTTCCGCGGCAAGGATATACTGTATCTTCTGGGAAATATCAGGTTCTTTGCTGCTATCGTAGTAAGTGAATTCGCCATGGCCGAAGCGTGCAGGCGCAAGACTCACCTTTTTATCTCTGAGCGGGGCTCCGGCTTTGGCTGCCTGCAACGCCTCGTTGACTGCATTCTGTAATCCTTCTTTGCTTACATCTGTCGTAGAGACAAATCCCCAACACCCGTCCACAAGGCTTCTCACACCGGCCCCCGCAAGGGTTCTTCTCTCTACCTTTCTGAGAGCACCGCTGCGTGCATCGATAATTGTCTCAATACGCTTGTGATATCGTATTTCAACGTATTCATCTATGTTTGCTACAACTGATTGTAGCAGGTTCTGCAAAACCTCCACCTCCTGTTTGTAGTGGGGTGATTTCCACTTCTTTGATGAGCAGGCTACTTCAAGGTCGCCAAAGACTAAGGAGATAGCTCTCTTAGAGTCTCATCCAAGGCTTTTATACCGTCTTTGGCCACAAGATACACGAAGTTTCTGCCTGTTGCAATTGCGTAGAATCCCTCTTCAATCTCCTTCCCAACTTTGACCTCGAATATGTTCCCGTCTCCGAAATCAAGCTTCACATAAATACGAGGATTACGAAACCCGAGGGAATCAAGGTCAACATCATACTCCAGACTCTCGCCGACCCCGGTAATTCGGATATCTTGCAGCGCAGCAAGGAGCGTGTCTAAACCGGAAGATACAGGCGGGATAAGTTTCTCGCCAAGCGTCCAAGTGGCTGTCTCGACTTTGTCGTGATCCCATTGGGCCAGTTGCCTCTTAACCAGGTCAGGCGGTGTAAGCTCAAGGGGCGAAAAATCCGAGGGTTTAACCAAATAGACGGCAGGTGAGTCTCCGGTCTTGATATAGAAACCTTCTTCATTCGGGCCCGGGTCACCTACGAATAC
>JAAZEW010000142.1 GCA_012512055.1 Bacillota bacterium
AAAATGGCGGAAGCGACGGGATTCGAACCCGCGATCTCCTGCGTGACAGGCAGGTATGTTAGACCAGCTACACCACGCCTCCGCTCAAACTTATGCGTATCGCTTATATTCATTTGGTGGGCGAAGGCAGATTTGAACTGCCGACCCCCTCCTTGTAAGGGAGGTGCTCTCCCGCTGAGCTATTCGCCCCAGTTGCGCCTGAAAACACAGGCAAAACACCTTAGGCAATTGTTAGTATAGCTGAAACGCCAGGAAGAGTCAAGGCAGTCTGGCCAGGTTTTTCCCCTTACCTCTGTCACTCCATTCTCTTCATGATACAGTTGCTGACACGGGTACCCTGTAATTCCTAGAACGACTTCCCATCGACGGTGTCTGAGTGTCTTATTGTAGCATACCCTTTCAAGAGGCCGGCAGACCCATCTTGTACTCTTCGGCCCACGACGAACATCCTCTACAAGGACGTTACGTTAACAACAATAGGCTCCAACTCGTAAGTGGTTTCCTTAGGACGCTTAGCCCCTGTCATGTATGTTATCCGGGCGTTATCACAAAAAACGAAGATTCCCGGTTCGTATCCTGATTCCGGCAAAGGACACACCCTTAATCTGACTTCCGCTTGTGCTCGTTTGGGAAAATCCGAGGACGTATTGTCTTCTAAGCTATGCCAACTCCATTCGACTTTAGCCTTCCGGGTCTTCTCATCGCGCATAATTGCCAGCGTAGGTTCAGCCGAAGACCCTCCTTCAGGGATAGGATCAATGGTTCCCGGACCGTCCAGGGCTTCAACTGAGAGCTCAGGGCCGAATTCAAGGCGAGCATCCCAATACCTCCAACCGGTTGATGCCCTCATATTGTAGACAATCAATCTAACCTCCCAGGCAACCGCATCACCCGGCAGAACCTGAAACTCGTCGTCTTTTGCAAGGATGTTTCCGGCAACTGTAGTCGCCAGCATCTTTAACTGGGCATCTTTCACCTTTCTTTCAATGGATACCGCAGGATTGACCTCAGGCGAAGCATTCATCTCTGGAAAACCGGATTTGGCAGCGCCATCACGTAGTCCATGGCCTTTCTCCAGCGATCGGGAGACGGAATCTCGGAGGACCTCAGACTCAGCGAAATCTCGCATAGTGGAAGCAACATAAGGATTTGCCGTCAAAAGCTCAGCCCCATCTCGGAATTGCTCACGTGAGGCCGCGCCAATAGAAGGCTGTCCAGGCAGCAAGGCATCAACTATCAGTATGCAGACTATCAGGAAAGCCCAGGCTATCGAGATAACCAATGTTCTTTTGCTTGTCATCACAAACCCTCCTGGGATAGCGCTAATTCCTTTATTATCCATTTGCCTTATAGTAACATGGAACGCTTGTCCTGTCAATTATTGTCAGTCGCTGCACAGTCTGCCTTGTATCCACCGTTAACTGCAATGCCTCTTCAGAAAAGCCCCGCCCCCAATACGCACGTGAGAAACAATCCAGGAGTGTGGACTAGGCTAAAAGACCTATACAAATGAGCCATAGGCCTAATAGTCTGATTTTTCCCTGTGTGTTAACATCATGTTGCAGATGAAAAGAATCGCATAATTCAGCCGTTTATTTCTCACGACAAGGCCAACTTGTCGAAAGACAAGGGCGCAAAGCTGCGGATCTACAGCCGGGAGGGGTTCCGGCCAGGATAGCCGGGCTGCCGAAGAGAAAGGTAGGATGAATCGCTTCGGAAGGTCACAGAGAGGGGCCAGGGTTTAGCCGGCTTGACATCTATGCAGTTTTGCCACTTGTTATCAGAAGTAATTCTTAGGCTGAACTCTTGAAACCTCTTGGTGACCATCGAAGTGTGCACGACGAGAACGGGTAGGATGGTAACGCTAAAGAGGTTTTTCTACAAGAAGGATTTCATCTGGGGCAGTGGTCTTAGCCATTATACGATCTTAGTAGAGACATAAGGAGAGATGGAGTGGAATATGGGCAGTATGGGCATGCTTAGGTCAGCCCGGGAGACGCCCTGACATATCATACTCTTGTATATCTTGTGAGATACCCGGTGGTGATGGTTGTATGCTCTTACAGTCAGCCTGCGCCCGTCTAGCGGGTATTTTGCGTCTTGTGAGGGATTCGACTTTTCAACAAGCATGTCGTCATTTCTTCAGCGAATGACTGCCTACAGTGCAGGAAAAGCCATGATCCGTCATCTTGGCAAGTGCTCATGAAAGTAAGACTCTTAAGGGCCGGTCACCCCTCTTTGAGAAAGGACGTGGGGTAATGGTAATATCAAAGCAGGGAGAACAGTCAAAAGACGGCGGCAGCAATCCCTTTGATGTGATCCTAGGATCAAGCCTGGAGATTATCATAGCATGTAATCTGGCAAAGCGAGCCGCGCGAGGTGATTCCACGGTTCTTATCATGGGCGAAACCGGCGTAGGTAAATCGGTATTTGCCAAGGCTATTCATAAGGCAAGCCGTAGAGCTACCGCACCATTTGTCACTGTGAATTGCGCAGCGATCCCTGAAACCCTGATTGAGTCAGAGTTCTTTGGATATGTGGACGGGGCGTTTACCGGCGCGTCCAGAAAAGGCAAGCCCGGGAAGTTTGAGCTTGCAAATGGAGGTACAGTTTTTCTTGACGAAATAGGAGACATGTCCTTGACTCTTCAAGCCAAGGTGCTCCGGGTGCTCCAAGATCGCGTAGTGGAACGCCTGGGTGACACGTATGAAATACCGGTGGATGTCAGGGTAATAGCTGCCACCAATAAGGACCTGACCAAACTGATGGAGTCCGGTAAGTTCCGCGAGGACTTATACTACAGATTGAATGTCATTTCCATTAACATACCGCCACTTCGAGATAGACGCGAAGACATCCCTGAATTCGTCGATTGGTTCATCGAGTCTCTGAATAAAGTATGCAACACGTCTGTCGCCCATGTCCACCCTGCAGTTATGGAGGCGTTCTCCAGGTATCCCTGGCCCGGGAACCTCCGCGAACTGGAAAATGCGGTGGAACACGCCTTGAATCTCACTGACGGAGACGAACTCAGGCTTGAGCATATTCCACCCCATATCTGGCAGCATGTAATAGAAAACACAGACAAAAAGGATACTGCCTGCGCTAAGGATCTTGATGATTCTTTGGCGAAATATGAGCATGACCTAATCATCGCAGCCTTAAGAGCCACAGGAAATAACCGTTCGAAAGCTGCGAGGTTACTTAATATCTCAAGATCCGGGCTCTACAAAAAACTGCAAAAGTACGCTATTCCCAGGGATGGCACGTCCACACGACTTACAGACTAGAAGCGCCTCATCATGCTAATACACTGCTTTTTGATTTGCTCATCACTGACAAGGCATGCGTATCCCAGTTCGAAATCGCCGAAGAAGAGCCCTAGTCCTCCGGTGTAAGCAGTGATCCCTCCTTGGAATCCATCCTCGAGAATCATTCCTCCTCGGAGCGCAATATGCGGTGTGATCCTACCTTCGAAGCCGCCGGAGATGGTCCCGCCGGAGACGCTTTCGCCCATGGAAAGCTCGTGGACATCGAGGGCAATTACCGCTCCTTTTAGCGGCCTCAGGCTAAGACCTAAGGAGTATGTGGGCGCGACTTTTCGCTCGGTTCCGTCTGAGAATTTCAGTTGCGTCTTGGCAACATCCCGGGCAAGGATACCTAGAGCCGCAACTTTATAACGGAACATGACACCGACATCTGTGGCAAACCCGTGCCATGAGGAAACCAAGGAGGATCCGGAAAACTCCGAGCCACTGACATAACGGAGCCCTACTCCCAGAGAGCCCAGATCTTTGAAGCCTTGCCCCACCATGTAGTTGTAAACATTGCTTATTGTCTCGTTATCATCCTCACTCCGCTTGTACTGCCCCCAGGCGAACCCCCCTGCACCTGCATCACGCTCTTCGTCAGTAAGAGACACGAATCTGAAGGTTGAATCCTCAGCACTACCTCCAAAGAATGTGCCAAAAGAAAGCGACAACACGCCCTTTGTAAGCCCGAAGGAAGCAGGATTCGAGTAGAGAGGATTTGGGTCGCCCCAAAGTCCGACATATGAATACCCCATGCCGAGGAGGCGCGCATCCCCATATCCAAAAGACTCTAAGAAATCTTCGGCGTCACAAGCCTTTGTATGAAGCAATCCTACGACAGCTATCAGAACCACCGTAGTAATGCAAGCTATAACGATGTTTCGTCTTAAGCGCACCTGGTCACACCCCCTCTCCTACTCGGACGGGATTATCGTAGGTGTTATGAATATCAAGACTTCTGTCTCAGTGGATACGCTCTTAGTATTGCTGAAGAGGATCCCTAAAATAGGCAGATCCCCGAGGATCGGCACTTTCGTCCTGGACTCATACTCAGACTTTAGATTGAGTCCACCTATGACAATAGTCTCTCCGTCCCTTACTCGGACGGTCGTGGCTACCTTACGCCTATTCACAATAGGCAAGCCTGTTGTTCCTTCTATTGCATCACTGACTTCAGGTTCGATTTTCACCATAATCTCGCCTGTCTCGGATATCCGCGGAGTGAATTTGAGCGATATCCCGGTTCTAATACTCTCGAGCCTGGTCGAAGTTGTCGTGCCCTCAGAGGTAGTCGCAGAAATGGCAAAGTACCTGTCTCTGCCAAGGAAGATCTCTGCGGGCTCCCCGTCGAGGACCGCAACACGTGGCGTGGCATGGATCTCCGCCTTGCCTGAGTCAATAAGCGTCTTCATGGACGCCATTACCGCCTGAAGGCCACCGGCTACGCTATACTTCATTCCCCACATACCTGAAATGAAATCGACAAACCCTGAGGCAGGCTTCTTTGCGTCTGGTTCGCCGAAAGTGTGTTCATAACGCCAGTCCGCGCCCAGGGATTTCCCGGTGTCAGATGACACTTCCACAACAAGAGCTTGTAAGAGCACTTGGGGCGGGGCTTTGTCGATTTTCTCTACGTCAGCCATGACACGGGAAATCACGTTCTCAGGGCCGGTTATGACCAGGATATTTTCCTCAGGCCCGGTCTTTACATATGGCTTGAAGAAGTCTGACAGCAATCTTGCAGCATTGTCCGCTTTCGCATACTTCAGTCTCACCACTTCTGTCCTGGTAAACAGCGGGAACGCGGGGTTTGTCTCATCCGGCATGCCCACCATGTAGTAGTCTCCCACCTTCACGAAGGCATAACCGAAGGGGGCAAGTATCATCTCCAGGGCTTTCTCCAGCGGCACATCCAGAAGCTCCAACGTCACCCAACCCTGCACAGACGGATCGGCAAGGATGTTTACCCCTGTTTGAGCGGAAATATCGCGAAGAACATTTATTATGTCTTCACTGTCGAAGATATTTGTCACCAGGGGTTCTTCAGCCAACAGCGCAGCGGGGAAGATCAGGGTCGTTGCAATAATCGCAACAACTAGAACAAGCGCTTTAGGGGATCCCGCCGGCAGTTTTTTCTTTCGAATCATACGGTTCCCTCCTTGCAATTATGTGTGACTATACAGGCTCCGCCCTAGCAGGCCTTGCCCTACTCTACTGTAAATTCCCGCATGACATAACCTGGGGACTTACCTCCATAGTGCACTAGGAACTCAACTACATAGTCACCCGGTTCCAATTGGCCTGACAGCGCCACGTCAAATGCTCTAATGCATCCGGGTAACACGACATTCACTTCCTCGCCCAAGTCGAGCAAACTCACATCCTCCAGTGAGCCCGGACCAACGTATTCGATCCCAGGGATGCTTTCGGGCATGACACGCTTCTTCAATGCCATGGATGCACTGGGTTTGACGTGAACCGTCCCGGTATTCTTAAAGACGGTTCCAAAGACTGTTCCCACAGACGGCCCCAGGTCATCAATGGTTATAGAAGCGAGCTCTCCGGCAGTCTCAAATTCCTTTCCTACCTTAAGGAATACGACGGTACCGCTTTCTCCGGACCATTCCGGACCGTCCGGAGCAGGAGACTCGCCATCTGCGGCAGGTGTCGCAGTGAAAATGACATTGGCATACTTACCGCCCGACTCTTCCTTAGGGATCGAAAGCATCATGCGTACTACTTGGCGCGCCCTGGGCCGAATTTCGACGACATCCGGCCGTAATTCAATCCAGTCAGCGCAGCTTATCTCAGACTCTGCAACCTCTCCCAGGATAAGCTCTCCTTCATCGTCAAATGCCAGTGGGGCAACATGACCCTCAATGCGGATGGCCTGGTCAGAGCGGTTTTCAACAACCAGCGCCCGTGCTATGGTGGCACCCGGAATACCGGTCAACTCAAGTTGCTCAGGGTCAACTGAGAAAGGCGCGATATGCGCAAGCGTTTCCGTTTTGGCAACCTTTGCTCCCGTTTCTTCAACTGTGAACGGGATCTTGGCAGTAGCAGGCCTCAACCCCCCGTATTTCACTGAGATGTCAGCTATGTAGTCACCGGACGTAAGACCGCCTGGTAGAACGGAACTGAGGCTAACAGCAGCCCCCGGCAGCACAATGCCTCTACCTGCACCAAGCGGGATTTCTCTAAGTCTTTTCCCGGCGCCATCGCGCAAAATCATGCTCCCACGGGAAAAGACATGGATGTCGCCTTCATTCTTGACCTCCGCTGACAGTATTAATGCCTGTTTACCGTAGACACTGGAATATACAGGAACTTCACCGGCATACGTTACATTGAACCCTGTCACGTCAAGTCTCTTCTGAACATGCCTGGCAGGTACGGTAAGCTCTATGACAGTGACAAACCTTTGCACGAATGTGCTTGAGGCAAAAGCAGCTTCTCCCGTTCTCTGCTCCGGAATGAGCTCGAACA
This sequence comes from Bacillota bacterium, assembly GCA_012512055.1. Next base: position 6,798 of record JAAZEW010000142.1, read on the forward strand.
CGACTGCAGCGTACCTACCACCGGAGGCTCCCCGGGGCACTGTGAGAGTTCCCTTCACAGAGAAGGCCTGAGTGGGCCCTATGCTAGCCTTGTCAGATGAGAGTTTTATCCATTTAGCACACGAGTTCTCTCCTTCACCCACGGAGACGGGCTCGTAGTCTCCGTCGGGCTTCTGGATCAGTTCGGCGACATATATGAGAAAATCCGCAGTGCCGGACTTGCTTCCGTTCATCATGGTTACCTCAAATGTCCGTACAGTGCCTGGATTCACCGTCGCTTCTATAAGCATGGGAGCAAAGCTTAGTGCCATCTGAGCGCCGGCATGACAAGCGAAAATTGAGGACAAAGCAATCACGATCATGAAGATAGCAGCTATCTTCATCACAGACTCTGTCTGGAGTCGCATCACCGCATTCTCTCCCCTCTTCTGCTCAGGAGGGGGGCGGCCGACATGGCCACCCCCCGGATCTCAGGCTCACCCTGATACAAAACAACCACTGCGTTTTCGGACCCGGCTGAAGAGCCTGATTTACTCTCCCGGTTGCGTCACCAGATCCGCCCAGAGACCGGTGGTGGGATCAACCCAGTGCTTCAGGTTCTTTATTTTGATTGTGATCAGACCCGAATTCTCATACTCACATGACGAGTTGCAGTTCTCGACGACTATCTTGTTGAATAGCTTAGTGGTGATTCCTGCATGGAGAGTTGCTGAGTCCCCTATGAAAAGACCTTCGTTGAGGCGTGCAGCTCTAAACCAGCCCAGTTTGTCTGCTTGGGCTATACTTTCACCATAACTATAGTACGTGTCGATGGTCTGCTTTACACCGCCTTCTCCCAGGTACTGAAGGTCGCCGAAGCCGGAGAAGAGAACGTCCACATCGTTGTTGCTCTGAATCCTGAACTCAATACAGTCTGCGGCATAGGTACCGGGCTTCAGTATACGCCAATCCCATCGAGTTCCGCCCACTGACCAATCGAGCCACTGAGCCATTGATGCGTGGTGCGTGAAACCCAATTCCCATTGTTCCCTGTTGCACGCTCCCTGCGCTCCACCGCTGCGCCAGCATCGAGCCAAAGATAGTATGTCGTCCGGGTCATGGTGCACCCACTCACCGTTCACGAGTTCCCAATGCTCTACCTCGGTTGCGCCATCAGGAAGCGCTACGCCTGGGTCATAAGTTTTCTCCGCCATCGCCATCGCCGGCGCTAGAAGAAACGCTAGAACTACGAGACAAGCTAACAACTTTTTCATTTCCATGAATCCTCCTTTTAGGATTTCTTTGTGGAATGACGATGGGCCGTAGCCCATCCAGGTTTAAGGACATCTACTGTCCGCCACCCGCCTTCATGTTGCCCACTATGAACGTTATCACCCCCTCATTCTCGTATTCCGCGGACGAATCTTGGCCGTCCACACTTATCTTTGACCACATTCGAACCGTGGATTGAACCTCCTGATTAAGGGTTATCGGTTCCAGCCATCCAGACGGGTCATTTAGCTCGCATGCAGAAGTCCACGCTTCATCGCTTGGGAGGTCTTCTCCGAACGCGTAGAATGCGGGAATACTGCCTGGTAATCCGTCTGTCCTCGTAAGATCGTTGAACTCACTGAATTGCACGGATAAGTCCCCTTTGCCTGTGGCGCTAATCTCTGTAGCAATCGCAGCATATGTCCCAGGCTTTTGCACCCGCCAATCAAGGCGTGATGCAGTCACATTGACATCTGCGTATGCCTCTTGGACTGCCTTAATGTATATGGCCTCAAGAGGGACCTGGTGCCAGTAGCCACTTCCCACAGGGTTGTATTCCATATTGATAGGTTTGCAGAAGATCAAATCTTCGGAGCTGGGAGGCAGTCCTTCAGTGGTTACTTTCAACGCCAGGTAAGCGTGAGAACCCGGCAGGAACCTGTTCTTCGCGGTCTGGTGCCAATACCAGATGACCCGAACGCGTGTAATGTCCGGAGCAGGGTAATATACCTCTATTGTTAGAATGCCGTCCTGGATGTCGGGATTGTCTGGCACATACACAAGCCTCTCTATCTCCTCTGCAGCCAGATGTTCCCCGAAGAGAAGAGTGACAATCCAACCATTCCACCCTTCCGGCGCGGATCCGTCGTCAGGGTGATTTACCCAGAGCTCAACTTTCCACTCAGCCGCCTCTCCTGTTGGCACAGTAAACTTATCGTCCTCGACTCCTATGTTCTCTGAGATTCCCGTGGCTAACAGGCTAAACAGACCGGAGCCGTGAATCCTCTCAATCTGAACGGATTCCCCGAGCGGTGTGACCAAGGCGGTAAATGCGCCGCTTCCCTGGGAGTCTTTAGCAGACTCATTTTCAGTGGTTTCAGACGGTTCTGAGCCGGGGCCAAAAGTAGATGATCTCTCCGGAAAAGTCCTTTCGGGATAAGGCCATTGACGTTCAAACGAATTGCTGACTACGTCAGAAGAACCGGCATTAGGCCCAAGGCTCTTAGGGTTCTTCTGGGCAATTATCGAATGCGGAGCCGTCCTTTGCCGCTGAGTCTTCCCGCGCATTGTGTATGTAAGCAGAAAACCACTGTCGATGGTGTACGATCCTTCTTTGG
>JAAZEW010000381.1 GCA_012512055.1 Bacillota bacterium
TAATCGTGGGAAGTATTCCATTCGGTTGGTTGCTGTAGTGCTCCCTGTAAGGTCTCACCATCAATTTCAGAAGTAGCTCAATCAGCGCGCGAATCTCAGAGCGGATTTTGCTATGTAACTTTGCGCTTTATTGAGGGGACGACTGTTTGCTGGATTTGCCATTGTATTTCTGAAGCTATATGTGTTTTATAAGTGGACAACTAGTGCACAAAGAGGAAGCTTGGAGCCGGCATAGGGGCGTTTGTGCGTATTGATGTCTCAAGTAGCAGCGTTGTGCAAGGGAGGCGTTACTGTGGTTCTGTTTAAGAATCCGGTCAAGATAAGAGACATTGCATACGAGGTCTGCGGTGTTTCTACCATTTCAAATCCACAAGACAACACATTGATTTTCGTCGAAAAACGGTATGATTCATTGCTGATGAATCTTACCAAAACTAAAGGATGTTGTGTGATTCTAGAGCAGGGAATAGCGGTGCCACGGGAGTTAACAAATAGCCATAAGTTTGTTGTAACAGATAATCCAAGGTTGATGTTTACGAGAATATATGGGCAATTAGTGGAAGACCAAACGCGAAATAGAATTGAAAGCAATTATCGTAATCTCAATGGTGCTATCATAGGCGACAATGTGAATCTGGGAAAGCATGTAGTTATTGAGCCTCTATGCTTGATAGATCATGGTGTCACCATAGGTAATAACACAACTGTTAAGGCTGGATCAAGAATCAGGAGCAGAGTGCGTATAGGCGAGAATTGCATAATTAAGGAGAATGCCGTTATTGGAAGCTCAGGTTTTAGCTTTGAGCGTGGGGAAAACGGGGATTTGTTGGCTACTCCCCAGCTTGGCGGCGTAATTATTCGTGACTATGTTGAAATTGGGGCATTATGTACTGTTGCTTCTGGAACGAGTGATCCCACTATTCTGGGTAACCAAGTGAAGCTCAATGACCATGTTCATATTGCCCATAATGTTCAGATCGATGAATGTACCATTGTGGGTGCAGGAACAACTATATCGGGAAGCACTAAGATTGGAAGAAATGTCTGGATAGCACCGAATTGCGCGATAATGAACCAGATTGCTATTGGAGATGGCGCCGTTATCGGACTATCAGCTAGAATACAGAGATCTGTTCCTGCGGGTGTTACGATGATAAACGAGAGGGCAGACACTTTTGAGAATGTCACTACGTTTGTTAAGTACAAGTGCGGACTCTTCGAGGCAGAGGAGGTACAAAATGAAAGAGAAGTGGGACCCGGCCATCCTCTTTTCAAGTAGCAATATGGAAAGGGAGCATAACAGCTTACGACTATTCATTGGGTCTATGAGCAAGAGAATGCAATTGTGCATAAAGAGACTCCTAGACATCTGTCTTGCACTAGTTGCCCTAATCATTCTTTCACCTGTCTATCTGGCTATTGCATGTTACGTAAAACTGAATTCAGATGGTCCGGTGTTATTCAAGCAAGAACGTGCAGGACTCATGGGCGAGCCATTCATGTGCTATAAGTTTAGGACGATGACGGAAGATAGAGGGGAAGATGGCGAACTACTGCCTGATGAAGAGAGACTTAAGTCATGGGGAAGACGCCTAAGGAACAGTAGCCTAGACGAACTACCCCAATTCGTGAATATCCTTAAGGGTGAAATAAGTCTCATTGGCCCAAGGGCTCTTCCAGTCAAGTATCTGCCCCTTTATACTGATAAGCAGATGCGTCGACATGAGATGAGACCAGGCATGACTAGTTGGACAGCGGTCAATGGGAGGAACCTCATCGATTGGGACCGGAAGTTTGAGATGGATGTGTGGTACATAGACAATTGGTCGCTCTTGCTGGACTGCAAGATACTCTTCCGGACTTTTGGCACAGTCCTTAGAAAGGACGGAGTCAGCAGAGAAGGTTATGCTACTCGGGATACGTTTCTAGGTTCTAACAATGAGACGCATACTAACGCACTATAGCACTATAGGCAGATGCGTGGTTCGCTGGATTTCATTCCAGCACGTTGTTTTCATTTCGATGTCAAGTACTGGCATTAATGATACCCTCAATTCGCGGATATCTATTTGGGATATCCATTTGGTTCTGTGTGAGGGTCATTCAAATACTGTCTGAGGGGGTACTCTAATAACCTGAACTCATCGCTCTCAAGCTTAATGATCAACCAGGGCAGTAATGACGGTGCCGGTTATACGTGTAGCGGGCGGCGAGACCTATTGGCAAGGTTTTCTTGGTGTAGTTGGGAACCTACGACCGAGCAGCGTAGAATGTCTAGCAAAATGGAGAGATCATCAATGAATATCTTATTCCTTACTCTTGCGTGGCCCGAGAACAGTGAGCACAATCTGTATACAGACCTGATGGACGAGTTTCTAGCTAATGGGCACACTGTATACGTAGTCGCTGCTAGAGAACGGAGAATTGGAAAGGCTACAGAATACTGTGTGAAAGGCAACTTGCATGTACTACGCGTGAAATGTGGGAACATACAAAAAACAGGTCCAATAGAAAAGGGTTTGTCATCTGTACTCCTGGGGTACCAAATGCAAGCTTCAATGAAGAAACATCTACCCACTACTATTTTCGACTTAATAATCTATTCGACTCCGCCCATCACGCTGGCAAAGACTGTAAAGACACTTAAGAAGAAGCATGGTGCAAAGACATATCTGCTGCTTAAGGATATTTGGCCACAGGGGCCCGCGGATATGGGGGCGATAAGGCAAAATGGGTTGATTTGGATGTATTTTAGACAAATGGAGAGACTGCTATATAGGATATCTGATTACATAGGGTGCCTTTCGCCGGCGAATGTCAGGTATGTGTTTGAGCATAACAAGGAGTTGCCTCATAGTAAGGTTGAAGAGTGTCCAAACACCATAAAACCGAGAGAACATGTACCTATTGATCCCCAACCCGTAAGAAAGAAGTACGGAGTACCGGAAGGGCCTATAGTATTTCTATTCGGTGGAAACCTCGGCAAGCCACAGGGCATTGGTTTTCTATTAGATGCAGCTGAAGCAATACTAGACAGAGAGGGTGTATTCTTCGTAATCGTAGGGTCGGGAACTGAGTATTCTAGGATCAAGACACAGATAGAAGAGCGCCGACTCAAGAATATGCTCCTTTTGGAAAGACTTCCCACATCTGATTATGAGGAACTATGTGGCGCTAGTGATGTAGGTCTAATATTGCTTGATAGGTGCTTCACGATTCCTAATTTCCCGTCACGCTTACTATCCTATCTTGATATTGGTATGCCAGTACTCTGCGCTACTGATGATGTCTGCGATGTCGGCGACATAGTGGAAGAGTGGAATTGTGGAATAAAGACGTTGCACGGAGACCTAAATGGGTTTCTATCAGCGATAGACAGACTTGCCAACGATGATGATCTGCGGACGCATATGTCTCAAAATGCGCGTAGACTTCTTGAACAGAAGTATACTGCAAAGCATAGTTACGAAATCATAATGAAGCATTTCCGGTGAATACGATCTGTAGGTGGGAGCATGGGAGATTCTTGAGCAAAATCGAAGAAGCGGGTAATAATCGCTTCTGTACTCGTTATCATAGTTTCAGCTGTCGTTGGTTATGACGGTGTTCCCATGGAGAAGTGACTGATGTATACCGGCTCCGCATCTTAGTGTTGCGTGTTCAAGTCCTCTGAGCAGTGAGCGGAGCCTAGCGAGCTTGGATTGACAAACACATCCTATCAGTCTTGCTTTTTGGGGGAAGACTGAGCACGGTCCTAGATGCAGCAGGCTTGGCTGCACGTTGCGGACACCTTTAGCCATCTATATACTATAGATAATGCCTTAAGAGTCATGGTGCTTCAATGGGAGATATTCATCTGGTATAGTGGTAATGGATATTTATAGCTGGTTTTTCATGAGGGTTTCTAGAGTATGAGAACTAGCTGTAAACGTTCTAGCGAGAAGAGTTCTGGATAGACCAACTCGGTTCACTAATTGACTCAGGCTAATGAGTCTTGACGAGCTTCCCGAATTTGCTGACGTATTTACAGGAAACATGAGTTTAGCAGAACCACGCCCTTTACTCATAGATTACATGGACAGATATACGCCTGAGCAAGCACGTTGCCTTGAGGTAAAGCCCGGTACCACTGGATGGGCGCAGGTAAACTGACGCAATAACCTAAGTTGGGAGGAGAAGTCTAGGTTAGATGTGTGTTACGTAGACGACTGGAATGTTGCTCCGGATTCTCACATTCCAGGCATGACTGTCGGGAAAGTTCTTAAGCGTGAAGATACTAGTGCGGAAGGGTGCTCAACTATGCCGGAATTCATCGGAACTAAAGAATATCAAGGGCATTGAAGAATAGGGAAGGAACATGAGGGCATTTGAGACTTTGCAGGAAATGGGGGATTTAGGACATGTCTAAGGCCGGACAACTGAAGCCGCTAGTTGTGGTTGGAGCAGGTGGATTTGGGCGGGAAGTTGCTTCTCTTATTCACGACGTAAATGCCATACGTTCTGAATGGCAGTTTTTGGGGTTCCTAGATGACGGAGTAAATGGTTCTACAGTAGAAGGCTATCCTATTCTTGGTCAGATTGACTCCATCAGTACTCTGGCAAGACCCATTTACGCTGTATGTGCAGTGGGGGATCCTAGACTTAGGCGTAAGTTGGTTTCACACATCCAGACTTATGACTGTAAGTTTGCCACGTTAATCCATCCCACGGTTTCCAAGTCCCAGTACGTATCAATCGGTGAAGGTAGTATCATTTGCGCGGGCACGATCCTAACGACCAATATCAAGATTGGAAAGCACAGCATCCTAAACCTAAACTGCAAGGTAGGGCATGATTCAATCCTTGGAAATTACACAAGCTGTATGCCTGGAGTAAACATTGCCGGTGAAGTTGTTGTAGGAGACGGAAGCTACTTCGGATTGAATGCATGTGTGATTAACCGTGTCAACATCGGTGAATGGAGTATTATCGGTGCTGGAGCCTCAGCGGTGAAGGATATCCCGTCACGGTGTGTGGCTGTAGGGGTACCGGCTAAACCAATTAGGACATTGGACGATTGATAACTGGTCGTGGTACAAGTATTGGAATAGCAGGCGACATGGAATAAGGCACAGTTATCCTACAAGGTGCAATAGTGAATGCAGGGACGGTAGTCGGACAGCATGCCATACTTAATACCGGCTGCACTATTGATCACGACTGCAAAATCGGAAGCTACGCGCATATATCTCCCGGGGTGAACCTTGCCGGAGGAGTAACTGTGGGAGAAGGCA
>JAAZEW010000143.1 GCA_012512055.1 Bacillota bacterium
CAGGAACTCCTACGTACAGTCCTTGTCCACGAAGATTGCCGAACTGATTCTCAAAAGAAGAATTCGCTTCCAGAGAAGGGAGGAGTGAGAGTTCACCCAGGGTGAATTCCTTTTCTCCCTCTTGCGACATGACTTTAATTCGAGGCTCTTCAAACTCCACATCGACTTGGACAGCTTCAACCTTGATGCTGTCTCGATCTACTTGCACCAAGGCGTAATGGTGGAATCCACCTTCTTCAGGAGGCGCGTAAAGCAGCGCTCCTGCTCCGCCTGAGGTGACGTAAAGGACACCGTTATCCTCTTTTGAGTCAAAAAAGTGGACATGCCCGTTAAAGACAGCCTTGACATCTTTGGCTGCAAAGAGCTCCTTGAGCTTATTGGCTTGATCTCTGTCCGTAAAGGAATGCTCAACTTCAGGCAGAGGATCAAAGAGCGGAATATGCATAAAAACGAATTTCGGTCCGTTCCATTCCAGTTGCTCCATGAGCCATGACATTTGCAGGTCGTCTATAAATCCTTGGGAGCTGTCCAGTGCTATGAACTTATGGCCCTTCTCAAGAAAAGAGTAGTACCTGTCTTTACCTGTAAGTTCAGTGAACAAAGACAATCCCTCACCTCGGATGTCATGATTTCCCAAAACCGGATACCAAGGCATCTTCAGCTTATTGGTTTGGCTTGCGAAGTCTTCGTACTGCACTCTGGTTCCCGAAGCCACCATGTCACCGCAGTGAAGCACGAATTCAGGAGAAGCTGTGTTGATTGCACCTATCACGTTCTCCCAAACGAAACTCCTGCCCTGGCTGTCTCCGACTACTGCAAAGACAAGACGATTTCTGTTAGAGGCAACGTGCCTGTTTACTGCGAACGCTGCCACAATGCATATCACCAGCGCTCCTATGAAGATAGGATACGGGAATTTTCGCCTTGCCACGTGTGTCGGCCTCTTAGGAAGTCGTTGTCTCATTGTTCAGGTTATCCTCCGTTCTTGTGTCAGTCGTCCTGAGAAATAAAGAAACCGGGTTCCGCGGAAAAGAGCAGAACCCGGCCGGTTCAAATCGGTGGTTACAGTCCACTCTCCTTTCCGCAATGGGAGGCGCTGAAGTTTCCTAGTTGCGCCCTATCGGTCCGCCTGCCGTAGCAATTGCTTTAGGCTAGGGGACTCGGAGATCGCATTATCAGATTCTGTAACCGTATTCGACATGTGTCGTGGAATTCCTTTAATCTTGCGAGCTTTACAAGGTGCCCTGTTGCGTGATAAAATATTCATGGCTGAATGATCTTAATTGTGGAGATCACTGCCTCGGCGGATGCGGATTTGTTGTCTACCGAGGTATTGTTTTTGTTTGTCCACATATTTTTCGGACTTATGTGTTAACATTACATATCTCCCAGCCACGACGGGGTGACGTGGTACTCAGATCTTGACGGTGGGGTGGACATAAGTGAAAGCGACAGTGGAAAAACTAGAAGATAGTTTTGCTCATCTAAGCATTGAAGTAGATGAGGACAGGTTTCAAAGGTCCCTGGACGAAAGCTACCATAGGCTTTCATATCGGGTAAGAGTCCCGGGCTTTAGAAAGGGAAGAGTCCCAAGGCAGATCCTGGAGATGCGTATCGGTAAGGAAACCCTTATCGAAGATGCACTGAAAAACATTATACCTGAGGCGTATGTTGAGGCTGTGAAGGAGACCGGAATAGATCCCATTGATGAGCCGGAATTCACGGTTACCGAGGCTGAAGAGGGTAAGCCTGTAAGGTTTGCCGCTAAGGTTCTTGTGAGGCCTGAGGTAAAACTGCCCGATTACAAAGAGATCCGTATCGAGAGAGAGATTCCGGAAGTCAGTGATGAAGACGTGGATAGGCAAATCCAGATCCTCCGGGAAAACCAGGCTGTATTTGTCACCGTGGATCGCGA
>JAAZEW010000144.1 GCA_012512055.1 Bacillota bacterium
CAACCCAGCGGACTGATTGGTGACGGAAGCTTCATATGGGAGTCGCTTCGGTCCGTTAGATTGCGGCTCAACAAGCCCAAGGCTGTATCCGGAGGTGAAGAGCAATGACTGAAACATGGGATATCCTCATAATTGAACACGTCAGCAAGCAGTTCTACGGGGTACAGGCGCTAAGAGATGTCAGCTTGAGAGTAGGACGGAAGATGATCTTCGGAATCGTAGGGCCGAACGGTGCAGGCAAGACCACCCTCTTTAACATAGTCTCAGGTGCATATCCCCCCACCTCCGGAAAGGTGACCTTTGAAGGAAAGGACATAACTCAGCTTCCTGCAGCAGAGACCGCGCGATTAGCGATAGCCCGGACTTTTCAAATCGCCCATTCCTTCCGGAATATGAGTGTATTGGATAACGTGATAGTAGGATGCGGGCACAGAGTGTATGGGAGCATATCACGCCTCGTCGAGAGGTATAAGACCCGCGAGATCCGGGAAAAATCCGTGGCCTTCCTGGACATGGTAGGCTTGGCTGAACACGCTGACACACTTGCAGGCAAGCTCCCCATAGCCCAACAGCGCCGCATGGAAGTAGCAAGAGCATTAGCCCTGGATCCGAAGCTGCTTCTTTTGGATGAACCATGCGCAGGCCTTACTTACGGAGAAACCGAGAGTCTTATGGATCTGGTGCACAAGGTCAGAGAGACCGGCGTCACAGTGGTTATGGTAGAGCACAATATGGGAGTTATCATGAACCTCTGTGATGAAGTGGCAGTCCTCGACTTCGGAATAAAGATAGCTCAAGGACCGCCTGGGGAGATAGCTGAAAATCCCAAGGTGATTGAGGCGTATCTCGGGAAGGAGGCATAGGAATTGCTGGTAGTTAAGGATCTTGAAGTACGGTATGGGGACATCAATGTAATACACGGGATCTCTTTTGACATAGAGGAAGGTGAAAGCGTTGCGATTATCGGCGCCAACGGAGCCGGCAAGACCACGCTCCTTCGAACGCTCATGGGACTGCACCGGGAATTCCAAGGGACTATCCTCCTTGACGGAGAGGACATCGGACGGTTGCCGGCATGGGAACGGTCCGGCCGCGGGCTGGCTATGGTCCCTGAAGGACGTAGGGTCTTCCCAGATCTCACAGTAGAGGAGAATCTTGCAATCGGAGCATACTCTCGCACAGACAGACAGGAGATTGAAAGGTCCATGAGGGAAGTGTATGCTCTCTTCCCCATCCTGGATCAGCGCAGGCGTCAGGTGTCCAAGACCCTCAGCGGAGGAGAACAGCAGATGCTGGCAATCGGACGGGCATTCATGGCAAATCCCAGGCTTCTCCTGGTGGACGAAGTCTCTACAGGACTCATGCCGATATTCGTGGATAAGGTGTTCGATGCACTCAGTGAACTGAACCGCCGCGGAGTCAGCATACTGCTTGTGGAACAGAACGCAAGGAAGTCGTTATCTACTATGTCGAGAGGGTACGTACTGGAAACCGGGAGGATATCCCTTGAAGGGAGCTCAGAAGAGCTGAAGAGCAATCCTGAGGTGCAGAGGGCGTATCTAGGAATTTAGTGCACGCAGAGAATTCGGGGACAGATAAGACCGAGTGAGACTCGACGGTATGGATCAAAGAAGAGCCGTCAGCTTCCCGTTAGCTTCCCGTTGGAGTCGTACCCGGATGTCTTTTCTTTCAGATAGCGGTGTAGCAGCGTCTGATCAAATTCAAGGACGGGGTCACTCTTTCCGGAGAAGATACGGTTGATAGATTCGTGAACACTGCCCCAGGTGATGTGTGCAAAAGCATGTCGTGGCTTCTGAATAATACTCTGAACGCGCGTCAGGGTCCAGCCAAACGAGACAAACATCTGTATAAGCTCCCCTTCGCCGGGTGTACGCGGCGCCCCCTCCTACTGCGAGCACGCACGCATTACCACCGTACTGATATCCATCGGCTGCCGCGAGGGTCAGCGTGTGCGCAACAGCCGTAGGCATACCACTAACACGCATTCGTAGAATCTTTTGGAAGTCCGACATATGCCCTTCCTCCTCACGGATTTAACCCAATTATCGCACGCCTCAACGACGCCTTGTCGTGATGAGGTGACTTCCTATAGTTCATTTCAAGCGTATTACATTAGCCCGAGTTGTGCCTCTATTGCGTCCGATTCTTCGAATTGCTTGTTATCCTCTTCTTGAGAGGAAAAGATGGGTTATTAGACAGCGTTTACCGTTCCACATCTAGAATCTGCTTGAGCTCTTCTATTGTTAGGACTTCATCATGTCGACGATGTATCATTCTGTGGCAATTTGAGCACAGTGGGATTAAATCTGTTTTGGGATC
>JAAZEW010000145.1 GCA_012512055.1 Bacillota bacterium
ATTGCGTCAATATCTGGTTACTCTATATTTAGTATCCAGCGAATTCTGACTGCAGGGGGTGAAAGCAGGTGGGTGACTGGCTTCGCCATATAGTAAGGTTTGTTGTGTCAGCTTTGGTGCTTATGTTCATTGGGCTTATCGTGCCTGGTTTCAGTACGCTCAGCTTCTGGAATGCTCTGTTAGCAGCCGTAGTCATAGCAGGCATTGGGTATCTGATTGAGGCTGCAATCGGGAGAAACGTCTCTCCGTTCGGCAGAGGGGTCGTGGGATTTCTGGTGTCCGCTGCTGTTATCTACGTTACGCAGTTTATCGTCCCAGCGCTGAGAGTTACGCTTTTGGGAGCCTTGATTGCTGCGTTTATCATTGGGCTCATTGACATGTTCATTCCTACCACTTTGCGATAGAGGCGTCTATCCGATCTGTAGCCGGTCTCAATAACAACAATTTGGACTCCCCGCCCGTCCGGACGGGGAATTCGCTTTTTACCCGACATATTCGTCCCATAACACGCTTGTCTGTTTTTCCCCCTTCCATAAGCAGATTTTGTCCTATGAAGACACTCTGAGATTTGTGCATTCCACGAATAGCTTTTCGGGAACCAATTGCATTTGCTCTCGAAAACATTAGAATATGATTGGGGATAGAAGAGCCTGCAATTATAGCCACCATGGAAATGCTGCATACTTTGTCTTTGCGAGATGCGCCTTGAAAGTCCTGCTGCCACTAACACGTGAGCGGATCGATGGAACGACGAATGAGTGAGGGAGGTATACAATCTGGACAATATTGTTGCGTCTATGATGGATATGCAAGAAGCCAGTGAAGGTGCTATTAACAGCATGTTTACTCTACTGGTGAGTGTCGGCGGAGTAATAATACGAGTAGCCGTGACCCTTTTAATAGCCTATTTGGCTATTAAAGCCGCGAATTCTGCGATTGACGGAATCATCTTGAAACGCAGGCCGGGGGAGACCCAGTTGCTGGACGATCGGAAAGCAAAGACCCTGAGCTCGCTTCTTCGGAGCGTGGTGCGATATGTGGTTTATGCCTTTGCGATAATCGCGATCCTCAGGCAAATTGGTATTGATACCACCGGTTTGCTTGCAGGTGCCGGACTGGCAGGCCTCGCTATTGGGTTCGGCGCTCAGAGCCTGGTCCGAGATGTCATAAATGGATTCTTCATTCTGTTTGAAGACCACTTTGCCGTAGGTGATTATGTGAGTATCGGCGACGTGTCAGGGATCGTTGAAAGCCTGGGCCTCAGGGTCACACGGGTGAGAGGTTTCGGCGGCGAGTTACATATTATTCCCAACGGGCAAGTGGAGAAAATAGTGAACCATATGGGAGCTTCGATGAGGGTGTTGTTTGGCGTAACTGTAAACTACAAGGCTGATATTGACCATGTGATCCAGGTCTTGAATCAAGATTTCGAAGCCGCGAGGCGTGAAATTCCCGGTATCATAGATGGCCCAACAGTGCTCGGCGTAAATGAGTTAGGTGACTCAGGAGTAGAACTTCGCATACTGGCAAGAGCCAAACCAATGGAGCAATGGAATGTGGAGAGGGCTCTCAAGAAGCGCGTAAAAGATGTCTTTGATCGGGAAGGGATAGCAATTCCCTACAGACACATGCAGGTCCTTGTAAGCAGGGAAGATGACGCCCTGAAGGAATACGACATTTCCCAAGCGTAGGAGGAGCAGTCATTGAAGTTTTACCTGGGCGACATTGTGCGGTTAAGAAAAGCACACCCTTGCGGGTCGACAGACTGGGAAGTCATGAGGGTGGGGGCGGATTTTCGCATTAAGTGCCTTGGATGTGGGAGAGTCTTGCTGATAAGTAGATCCAAGTTTGAAAAGAGCGTAAAGCAAGTAGTGTCTCGATTCGGAGGTGAAGAATAGTGGTCCGAGTGGGTATTGTTGGGCTGCCTAACGCAGGCAAGTCTACTCTATTCAATGCGCTTACTCGGGCCGGCGCCGAGGTAGCCAACTATCCGTTTACAACAATTGAACCTAATGTGGGGGTTGTGGCTGTCCCTGACAAGCGCCTTCAGAATCTCGGGGAGCTTACGAAGCCAAAGAAACTCACGCCGACCACAATGGAGTTTGTGGATATCGCAGGTCTCGTCAAAGGCGCCAGCAGAGGAGAAGGCCTCGGCAACCGTTTCTTAGGATACATACGGGAGGTCGATGCCATCCTTCACGTTGTGCGGTGTTTTCCTGATCCGGACGTGTCTCATGTCAGCGGGCATCTCGATCCAATCAGCGATATGGAGGTAATCGAACTCGAATTGGTTTTGGGTGATTTGGAGACTGTAGAGAAAAGACTTGAGAAGACCATAAGGATGCAAAAAGGCGGTAATGTACGGTATAAGGAAGAGGCCCTGCGGCTGGAGAGACTTAGAGAAGGCCTTGAGAAGGGTAAGCCCGGAAGAGAGGTTTTTACCTCAGAAGAAGACAGGCTGGCTGTGAGAGATCTTTTCCTTTTGACAATGAAACCTGTCATCTATGTGGCGAACATAGGAGAGAGCGACTTGGGCGGAGAGCCAAAACAGGTAAAAGCAATGGCGGAATGGGCTCTGTCGAGAGGGTACAGTGTTCCTGTAAACGCTATTACGGCCAAGCTTGAGTCAGAGCTTGCGGAGCTGGATTCTGAAGACGTTGCCGAGTTTCTTGAGGAACTGGGAATTCAGTCGTCAGCGCTTGACAGGATTATTCTTGCATCATATGAAACCCTTGGTTTGATAACCTTCTATACAACCAAGGGAGATGAAACGCGGGCCTGGACTGCAAATCGAAAGACGGCTGCACCACAAGCTGCAGGTATTATTCATTCTGATATGGAGCAAGGTTTCATAAAGGCGGAAGTCATTGATTACGAGAGCCTTATGACGGTAGGTTCGTTGGCGGGAGCGCGGGACAAGGGATTGGTGAGACAAGAGGGCCGGGACTATCTGGTAAAGGATGGAGATGTAATCCTATTTCGATTCAGTGAACCTTCGAGGAATTAGTAGCTTGGGGTGATACTTGTAATTCTTTTGTGTAATTGTCATCTCGTTATGCTGATGCTATAATAGGGACGCCGTGCATTTGGAATATAGATGTGGAAGAGCACAGGCGTACAAGATCCCTGCTCCACACAAGGTGTGGGGCCATAAGTCCGGAGGGAGGTGTCCAAGATGCGGGATTACGAGACTATGTTCATCCTAAAACCTGACCTGGAGGAAGAGGCTGTTGAGGCAGTCACAACAAGGTTCCAGGACCTCATAACTGACGGAGGCGGTACTATTGCAGGCGTCAATAAGTGGGGAAAACGCCGCCTTGCCTATGAGATTCAAGGTTATGGAGAAGGCGTGTACGTAATCTTGGAATTCTCGGCTGAAGCGGATGTCGCACGAGAGCTTGAGCGAGTCTTCAAGATTACGGACGAAGTGATACGATATCTTTTGATCAAGAAAGACTAGAAACCGAGTCTTAGGTAAGAGCACGAGAATAGGTGGTGCTATAACGTGAACAGGATAGTGCTCGTAGGGAGGCTTGCGCAGGAACCCGAACTTCGCTATACGCAGACAGGCATTGCTGTTACCAAGTTTGCCATTGCAGTAAACCGTCCTTTCCTAAATCAGCAAGGCCAGAGGGAAGCTGATTTCATTGACATTGTGGTATGGCGAAACCAAGCAGAAAACTGCGCGAATTATCTCTCCAAGGGAAGGCTTGTCGGTGTTGACGGCAGACTCCAGATTAGATCCTATGAGACTGCCGATGGCCAGAGGCGACGTGTAGCTGAAGTAGTTGCTGATCGAGTCGAATTCCTTGATCGGGCAAAAGATACCGGTGAGGGAAGTGACGACACAGGCAAGCAACAGGCAGAGGATGACAGTGGCTTCCCGGACGAGGTGCCATTCTGAGCCGTCGATTCATAATCATGACTTCTCGTAGCAAATCTTTAGGAGGAAAGAGCGTGAGAAGAGAAAGAGGCCGCAGAAGCAGAAAACGCGTATGTGGATTCTGTGTAGATAAAATTGAAGGCGTGGATTACAAGGACGTAGCCAGGCTCAGGCGCTATATAACAGAGCGGGGCAAGATTGTTCCCAGGCGGATATCCGGCAATTGTGCGAGACACCAAAGACAGGTCACTCTTGCGATCAAGAGAGCGCGTGCAGTTGCCCTGCTTCCGTTTACTGCTGAATAGTCTGATGGACAGTACTTAGAGCCGCAGCATTTGGGGGCTACCGGACAGGTGGCCCCTTTTCAGTGATAAACCCTGTAATGCCAATAGAGGTATCAATTGTTTCAACGGGCTGTGAAGGAGAACCTGAAAGAATCGGAGAATAAATGAGTCATGAACTGAAGTGATCATGAAAGCTCCGCTTAGGGAGGGGGCAGGGAATTATATGGCTTTCCAGGGGAGTGTCGGGAGTACGGACAAGGAAGTCGTATCCAGGGTTGATATTGCCCGCAATATCAAAACAATTGAATGGCTAAAGACTGAACTTATCACGGGCATATCTTCACTTTTCAGAGGCATGCTCAAGAACAGCGATGAACTCATTGCGGATTCCCTTGCTAACATCGTGGTAGGGTGTTATCTTCTAGGTAAGCGGTTGGGCCTTCCCTATGGCGCCCTTGACGGGAAAATAGCAGAGAAAGTCAAAGCAAATCTTGAGCAGGGTCATGAGATTGAGGCATGGTACGGTGATTTTTCCTTGCTTAATAGGTATCTAACCGGGAGGAAGACTTGAGATAAATGACTCGTTCTGATAATACCAGAATACTTGTGGAAAGCGCTCTTTTGGTTGCCATATCCACACTATTTTGCGTTCTTGATGCTTATATACCTATATTCGCCCTTGTTTATCCCATTCCCATTGTGATACTTGTGGTGAGACGGGGGCTCCGTGCCGGGGCCTGGGCAACCGTCGTTACAATCGCGGCCACCAGCATGTTTGTAGGGCCGTTTCAGGGACTCCTGGTCTTCACAAAGGTAGGGATTATCGGGATTACCCTTGCCCAGTGTATCCGTAGTCGGTTTTCACCTGCAAAGACCTTGGCGATCACTGCTGTAGCAGTAGCCGTATCCATGGCTTTTACCGTGGGAGTCAACTTGCTTCTTGGCGGTTTCGGCATAAATGAAATATGGGACATGATGCAACAGAGTATGGACTCGGCTATTGAGTTCTACCGGCGTATGGGTATTGCCGAAGCGGAAATATCCAGAATGGAGGCTTACCTGTCACAGATTACCGAGGCTGCAAAAATCGTTCTCCCTGCCTCGCTGTTCATGGTAGTGGTGACAGTCGCGGGTTTCAACTACTTGGTGGCCAGGCTGATTCTGAGCAGACTTGGCTACAAAATGGTGGAGCTTAAGCCTTTTTCGAAATGGAGACTATCCTGGCATTATGGGTGGGGTTATGTCGCCGGCCTCATTCTGGCATCTATTGGACAGGTTGCCGCCGTTACTTTAGTTTCTAACATTGGAACCAACGTGATGTCAGTATTCGGTATGGTTTTTTTGGTTCAAGGCGCGGCAGTAGCCTGGTATTTTTTTGATAAGTACAAACTGCTTCCTGTTGCAAAATGGCTGATTATGATTTTTATCGTCCTGAATCCGACTCTTCTCCAGATATTATCCTGGGCCGGAGTACTTGACGCGTGGCTGGATTTCCGTAGACTGTCTTCATAGAGTAAGGGGTGGAGGTATGGAAGTCATTCTCATAAAGGATGTTAAGGGACTTGGTAACGAGGGAGAGGTAGTCAAGGCAGCCGATGGGTACGCGCGAAACTACCTCATACCCAAAGGCCTTGCTGTGCCGGCAACCAAGGCTAACCTGCGCATGCTGAAGGATAAGAGAGAAACCATGGAAACAAAAGCAGAAAGAGAGCGTGCTGCGGCTGAAAAGACGGCGAAGCAGCTGGAGCATTCAGCAATCACCATCCGCCGCAAAGCAGGTGAAGGCGGCAGATTGTTCGGGTCAGTGACTGCTAAGGATGTTGCTGACGCTGTAGAGAAAGCATTAGGGATTGTTATAGACAAAAGACGGATTGATCTGGTAGAGCCTATTAAGGCAGTTGGTTCGTATACTGTGCCTATAAAGCTTCACTCAGAGGTTTCTACTGGAATATCGGTAGAAGTGGAGTCACAACCAGAAGGAGATCAGTAGTAATGGGGAATAATGTCGGGGAACTCTCAAAGACACATGGCGCTGATGGTTCAGGCAAGCTGGAACACCAGCTATCGGCCTTGCTCGAAGTGCTGGCCCAGATATACGGTGCTGATAAGCTAGTCCTCAAGGCAGGCAAGTTGGAGGCATTGGGGCTCCTGAAATCTCCCAGCCTCGAGGATAAGGTTATTGCGCTTCAACGTATCGTTTTCGAAGACCCCACCCTTGATGAACTACCTGAAGGCAAGGACATTCCCAATATCATTGGGGAAATCGAGAATGAAGTCGCTGAAATCCTGGCCAGGCGTGAGGTGGAAGACAGGCTTGAGCGGCGAGTAGTTGAAAGGATGCAGAAGAAGCACGAAGAGTATGTTCGGGAAGTAAAGATGCAGATGATAAAGGAAGACGGGGTAGCCGATAACGCTCACACATTGAAGAAATACGCAGAGCTTGAGAAGCTGGAGCGAAGGAAGCTGTCTAAATCCGCCCTTGAGTTGTTGCGTCCCAAAGAACTGTCAGAGGTTATCGGGCAGGATCGTGCCATCCGGTCCCTTCTATCGAAGCTTGCTTCGCCCTTCCCTCAGCATGTAGTACTCTATGGCCCTCCGGGTGTCGGAAAGACCACTGTTGCCAGACTGGTCCTGGAAGAAGCGCGCAAGCTGAAGTTCACGCCTTTTGAGAAGTCCGCGAAATTTGTGGAGGTTGACGGAACCACATTAAGATGGGATCCCAGAGAGGTCACCAATCCGCTTCTGGGCTCTGTACACGACCCAATATACCAGGGGGCTAAGAGGGATCTTGCCGAAAGCGGCATACCCGAGCCTAAGCTGGGCCTTGTCACAGAAGCCCACGGGGGAGTCCTTTTCATTGATGAAATAGGAGAGATGGATCCTATTCTCTTGAGCAAACTGCTGAAAGTGCTGGAAGACAAACGTGTGCACTTTGATTCCTCATACTATGATCCCATCGATCCCCATGTGCCGAAGTATATAAAGAAGCTGTTTGAGACAGGCGCGCCTGCGGATTTTATCTTGATTGCCGCGACCACAAAAGACCCGTCGGTTATAAACCCGGCATTGAGATCCCGTACTGCTGAAGTCTATTTCGAGCCATTGACCTCGACGCATATTGCGCAAATCGTCAGAGAGGCATCTGAAAGGATGAAGATACGCCTTGATAAAGACGTGCCTGAGATTATCAGCGACTACACAATTGAAGGAAGAAAGGCAGTGGCGATCCTTGCTGATGCTATCGGGCTTGCTCTCTATCAGGCCGGGGGAAAGACAAAAAGGCCAAAGGTAACCAAAGATCATGTCCTGGAAGTTGTCCGTTCAGCGCGAATGTCTCCACAAGTCCTTGTCAAAGCTGAAGACCGCCGAGAAGTAGGGAGAATCCTGGGGCTCGGAGTAAGTGACTTCGTAGGAAGCGTCATTGAGATAGAGGCGATTGCATTCCCTGCCAGGGAGCCTGGCAAAGGCAGGATCAGGTTTAATGATACAGCAGGTAGCATGGCAAAGGACTCGGTTTTTAATGCTGCCTCCGTGTTACGTAAGATTACAGGTAAAGACCTTGCCGAGTACGACGTCCACGTAAACGTCATCGGTGGTGGGCTTATAGACGGCCCTTCAGCCGGCAGCGCTGTGGCGATTGCCATCTTGAGTGCGGTTACCGCAAGGCCCATCAGGCAGAATGTTGCAGTTACAGGCGAAATCTCCATACAGGGGAAGGTAAAAAGCGTCGGTGGAATCATGGAAAAGATATACGGCGCCAGACAGGCAGGGGTCAATACTGTAATAATACCTCGCGAGAATGCCATGGACAGTCCCCCGGATCTCAGGGGAATTCGGGTGGCAACTGTTGAGCATATTGAAGAGATCTTCCCGTATGTCTTCGACGAAGGATCGTTCTCTGTTTCCGCAGGCTAGAGATACATGTATCCATCCGCGGGCACGATGATTCCAGGATTTCGGAGCAAGCTTTCAGGGAATAATACTTGTTTGGAAGAAAAAGCATGACGTGCCCCATTATGCCTTCAGAGTGCATATTCAATAGAGGCGAAGCTCCGGAATCAGCCGTGCCAAGACCAAAGACGTAATTAGAAAAGGGGTGAAGGATATGGAGGCAGCATTCGACCTCAGCCGGGTGCCGCCGCAAAATACAGAAGCTGAGCAAGCAACACTCGGCTCAATGCTCCTTGACAGTGACGCTATTACAAAAGCCCTGGATATCCTTTCGCCTGGGGACTTTTACAAGGATGCCCACAGGATTATTTTCGACACCATTGTCTCTATGTACGAAAAAGGAGAGCCTATCGACCTGGTCACTGTTACAGAGCAATTACGGCGGCGCGACGTGCTTGATGTCGTAGGCGGTATTCCATACATAGCGTCATTGGCGAGTATTGTTCCTACCGCAGCCAATATCCAATATTATGCCGGGATAGTGAAGGAAAAGGCCATATATCGAGCCCTGGTTAAAGTAGGTACAAGCATTGCCGCCCTAGGGTATGAAGGCACTGAAGACGTGGATCTGGCTTTGGATCAATCAGAGCAAATGATATTCTCCCTCTCCCAGCAAAGAACCACTGACGGCGTGGCAGACATAAAGGTAGTCCTCATGGACACCTTCCAACGCATTGAAAGCCTCTATGAGACTAAAGGAAGGGGAACCGGAGTCCCTACAGGGTTCAAGGACCTGGACGTAATGCTAACCGGACTTCAACCATCCGACCTTATTATAATTGCAGCAAGACCGTCTATGGGTAAGACCAGCCTTGCGCTGAATATGGCATCACATGTGGCGTTGAATGAGAATCTGCCTGTAATAATCTTCAGCCTTGAAATGTCCAGGGAACAGTTGGCAATGCGCCTTCTTTCCGCTGAAGCAAGAGTGGACGGGCAGAGGTTACGAAGGGGCCAGCTCGCAGACGAAGACTGGCAGCGACTCTCTTACGGGCTTGGTAGGCTCAGTGAAGCCCCGCTTTACATAGACGACAGCCCGACGCTTACAGCGTTGGATATTAGGGCAAGATCTCGCAGGTTAAAAGCGGAATGCGGTCTTGGCCTTATAGTAATCGACTATCTACAGCTTGTTCAGGGGAGAGCACGAAGTGAGAACAGGCAGCAGGAAATTGCTGAGATAACCAGGTCACTCAAAGCCCTCGCCAGGGAATTACGTGTGCCCGTTGTAGCCCTGGCACAACTTAGCAGGGCTGTTGAGACTGCCTCCGAGCGTAGACCGCTCCTCAGTCATCTGAAGGAGAGCGGAGAGATTGAGACTGCGGCTGATGTAGTGGCTTTCATTTATCGTGAAGATTACTACAATCAGAATAGCAAGAAGAAGAATATCGCTGAGATAATTGTGGCTAAGCAGCGCAACGGCCCTACCGGTTCAGTTGACTTGATGTGGCGTAAAGAATTCACGAGATTTGAGAATCTTGAGCGGTATCAGAAGCCTTCTTGACACTCCCCATGCCTAAAGGCAGGGGATTCCCGTGTGATTAAACTCAACTCCATTTTGCGTCCCGCGAAGTCTCCCAGGAAGCGCGCCATATATCCCCATAACTAAAGTCAGGGGCTTTACGGCGCATATGGGTAAATCAACGGGCAAACCGGTGCAGCCCCGCATTTCTTGCCATTTGCATAGCTTCTCGGTATTCGCGCGAGGTAATAAGTCGATTCAGAGGAGGGTGTTCTCCGGCACGATATTGAGGCCGGTATTGGTCCATGATGTTGATGTAGGTATCCCGGGAAATCTCATCAGCAATGAACTCCATGATGTCGGAAGTCCCGGCAAGCCCCTCAGGCAGCACCAAGTGGCGAACGATAAGGCCTCGCCGGGCTATTCCGTTCTCATCAATTACAAGGTCTCCGACTTGTCTATGCATCTCTTTAAGCGCTGACTTCACCACGGAGGGATAGTCCTTTGCCCGGGAAAAGCGAAGCGCGGATTCTGCGTGGGCATACTTGACATCAGGCATGTAGATGTCCACTATTCCATCGAGAATTTCAAGTATCGCCAGGGACTCGTACCCCCCGCAGTTGTATACCAAAGGGATTTGCAATCCCCTTTCGCATGCGGTTGCGAGAGCAGTGAGTATTTGTGGAACGTAATGGGTAGGCGTTACCAGGTTTATGTTATGACAGCCTTTTTCCTGGAGGGAGACCATGATTCTCGCAAGTTCGTCTTCTGATATCCGGCTGCCGATTCGCATTTGGCTGATATCCCAGTTTTGGCAGAATACGCATTGAAGGTTACATCCGGTGAAGAATATGGTGCCGGATCCACATGTCCCCACAAGGGGAGGTTCTTCACCAAAATGTGCTCCGTGGCTTGATATCTGCACTGTATCATCAGCCCTGCAAATCCCCGTCTGACCGGAAAGCCTGTCTATGCCGCATTTATGTCCACACAGATCGCAGGCGCCAAGTCTCGCCCATGCAGCTATTTTCCTCTTCTCGAGCTCACCTGTTTTCCAAAGAGACCTGTACGAACCAACGTATTTCATGAGGGATACCTACTTGCCGAGAAATAAGATAAAGAAGGACCGAGCTTC
>JAAZEW010000146.1 GCA_012512055.1 Bacillota bacterium
TCGTGAACACTATCATAAGCGAGAGAGGGAGGACCCTGGCTTCCAATGGAGGTTAGCGGAGGTCATAAACTTCATGGACGGCAAGAGAACTCTCGGGCAAATCGCATCTCTTGTCTCAGCAGAGTATCCCGGGCTTCTCATTGATGACCTGAGGAGCTTCATCAAGGATCTCAAAACAGCGAGGCTTATTAGTCTCGTGCAAGAAGCATGACTAAAGATGGGCTGACAATCATCCACATAGACATGGATGCATTCTTCGCTGCCATAGAGCAGCAAGCAAATCCCGATCTGCAGGGGAAACCCGTGATTGTATGCGGAGACCCTGACGGCAGAGGCGTGGTGGCTACCGCATCCTACGAAGCGCGCATGTTCGGGGTTCGGTCAGCTATGCCTGTAAGGGAAGCCAGGCGCCTTTGTCCCCAGGCCATACTCGTAAGAGGGCGGCATTCCCTTTACCAACAGGTATCTAACGGGCTTCTCGAAGTGTATCGTAAGTATACTCCAACTGTTGAACCATTCTCCATAGATGAAGCCTTCCTTGATGTCGCAGGTTGTGAACGCCTTCATGGAGACGTGCGCGAAATAGCCCAAAAGATTAAGACTGATGTCAGAGAGGGTTTCGGGCTTTCATGCTCAGTGGGCGTAGCTCCTTGCAAACTGCTGGCAAAAATGGCCTCTGACATGCATAAACCTGACGGGCTCACTGTTATACGGCTCGAGGACATACCGAGTGTCATATGGCCCCTTCCTGTCCGGAAGCTGTACGGGGTAGGGGGGAAGACATCACAAACCTTGGAGTCGTTAGGCATCAAGACAGTGGGGGCTTTGGCGAGAATGCCGGTAGAACTACTGACGGAGAAGTTCGGGGAAACCGGCCGCCTTCTTAGTAGCCTTGCTTCGGGTATAGACAACAGCCGTGTTAACCCTTCCATTCGGGAAATGCCGAAGTCCATAGGGCACGAGACCACTCTTTTGGAAGACTCGGGTGATGAAGCCTTCATCCTCACCTGTGTTCTATCCCTTTCCCAGCAGGTAGGACGCCGGTTGCGTCAGCAGGGGCTCGTAGCGAGGACAGTAGCCTTGAAGCTTCGCTATTCTGACTTTACCACACTGACACGGGCGAACACCTTCTCGTTCTTCACATGCCTTGACGAGGACATTTATCGGACAGCCAAAGGACTTTTCCTTTGCCACTGGAACCGGGCGAGAAAAATCCGCCTGGTGGGAGTGACTGTATCAAGTCTCTCGTCAAAGGATGATTTCATGCACCAACTTGCGCTCTTTGAAGAGGACGAGAAAAGACAACGCGTTACAGCAGCCATGGACAAGGTCCGTGATAGATTCGGGGAAAACGCTATTACGCGCGCAAGTCTTGTTAGGCCCGGCAAAAAGCCGAAGAAGAGGAAGGCAGGACGTACTGAGGGAGGTCTTGGCATATGATTTTGGTAGGCACATCGGGTTTCAGCTACAAGGACTGGGTAGGAGTATTGTACCCGGAGAACACCAAAAGCGCTGATATGCTTGAATTCTATGCCCGGATATTCCCCTCGGTAGAACTGAATTTCACATATTACCAAATGCCCTCAACAAGGACAATCGAAGGGCTTGTCCGAAAAGTCCCGGATGGCTTTGAGTTTTGTGTAAAGGCTAACAAGACAATGACTCATGAGATAGACGCAAACGAAGATCCCGGACTTCGCCGAGGAACATTCAGTGACTTCATGGACGCGCTCAAGCCCATGACTGACCGGGGGGTTCTTGGATCTGTCCTTGCCCAGTTCCCATGGAGTTTCAAGAAGACCCGGACCAACACTGAGTATGTGTTGCAGTTTAAAGACCTATTATCTGAAGTCCCGGTCGTGGTGGAGTTTCGAAATGCAGGATGGATCACTGATGAGACCTTTGATTTGCTGCGCTCGCATGATCTTGCGTTCTGCGCAGTTGATGAGCCGAGACTCCCCGGGCTTGTACCGCCGGTTGCCGAAGCCACCTCTGACCTAGGCTACGTAAGGTTTCACGGCCGTAATGCGAAGAAATGGTGGAAGCACAGCAACCCCTCAGAACGCTATGATTACCTGTATTCCGAGGCTGAACTTAGAGAGTGGATTCCCAAGATTCAGAAGATAGTAGACAAGACTAAGAAGACATATGTCTTTTTCAATAATTGCCATTCCGGTCAAGCTGCTGAAAATGCACGAATGCTGCAGGCTATGCTTGCATTGGAATTATAAGGATTCATTTCCATGAAGAAGAATAGGGTTAAGCAGGAATCGGTACAGTACTCGACGAAATTTAAGTTTTATAGGTATTACACTAAGTAAGTATCTTTTGGCCCGATTATTACATTCTAGGGGATTATGGGGGAAGAAGAGCTGTGAACATAAGAAAACACTTTCCTGAAACTAAGATTGCCGGAATTGCGGTACTTGCCGTTGTCTTATCTCTCCTGGCCGGCACATGGGGAGTATCAGCGGAGGACCTTAGCATTGAGGGTTTACTCAAGCAGATGTCGGTTGCATCTGCTCACGTAAAGGATTTCGAGTGTACCCTGGAATCCGTCTACAATCGAAACGGCGTAAGCGAGACTGTTGTAGCAAAAGTCACATACAAGCGTCCTGACAAGTACAGCATAACCTACTTGGCCCCTGCGACCTATGAAGGTAGTCGAATAGTGCAATCAGGCAAGACAGGTGTAGTAGTCAACAAGGACGGCACTTGGAAGGCGTATGATTCACTGACAGTGCAAGGCCTTGAGACCCTCAGCTTCATGCTGCGGTTTGCAAAAGATGACATCGGAAAGACATACGATGTCACTCTCAGCGACAAGGTGAATTGGGAAGACAGGGTCGCTTATGTAGTAGTCGCAGCGAATCGAGCAGAGCCTCAAAAGGAGCCTGAGGTCTTCTGGATAGATAATGTGAAATACCTGATTCTCCAGGCAGAAACAAGTGATATCCTCGGGGAGCGCACCCTTCTGAAGCTTAAGAGGGCAAGCGTGAGCGATAAAGGGAATTGGGACAGCTACATACTGACAGTGCTTGATCTCAAAGGAGACATAAGAGGCGAGATCACCGTAACTCAGGTTGAGAGGGGATTGTATCTTCCTACCCGAGTCAGCCTGCTAACAGACTCAGGAAGCATTGACCAGGTCATGAAAGAAATTAAGACAAACACAGGCGTAAAGGATGAAGCTTTTGTCGTAAAAGAAGCTGAGGAAATGAGGGCCAAGCTTAAGGAAGCCGAATCAGCATATTCCAAGAAGAAGTACGACAAAGCTATCATAGCCTACACGCGCGTTCTTGAACTGGACCCTGAGAATATCCAAGCCCGATCTAATCTGGGGCTGTGCTACTGGTTGACTGACGATGTAAGCAAAGCCATTGATACACTTGAGACAGTGCTGGCAAAAGCCCCGGGCTATCTGCCTGCTTACAACAACCTCGGGTTCATCCTTGCAGACACAGGCCGTGACATCAGAAGGGGGGTTACCCTTCTTGAGACTGCAGTAGGCGGAGATCCTGCAAACCCGGTTTACATGGATAGCTTAGGATGGGCTTACTTCAAGTCAGGCAATTTGGAAGAAGCTGAACTGGCAATACGCAGGGCATTACTGTTTGATAACCTCTTCCCTGATAAGAAAGCTCTGGCAACCGCCCACTACCATCTGGCCTTGGTGTACGAAGCTATGGAAAGAAAAGAAGCTGCAATTTCAGAACTTCAAAAAGCCCTGCGAGAGGAACCGTTTAACTCAAAGTACAGGAAAGAGCTTTCAAGGCTCCGTCAGAACCAATAAGGAGGCGCAGATCATGCCGATTTTTGAGTTTAAGTGTAGAAAGTGCGGCGCCAAATTCGAGGAATTACTAAGGTCTTCTGATAGCTCCAACGTAACTTGTCCCGATTGTGGGAGCCGCGAAATCAAGCGCCTTATGTCAGCTTTCGCATGTAGCGGAGGAAGCGGTTTCAAAACGAGTATTCAAGGTTCAGGCGGGTGCGGATCATGTAGCGGCGGTTCGTGTAGCACTTGTCATTAATAGGCGTCGGGTAAGCCTCTGGATTAGAATCAGTGAGGTGAGCCTGGGGACGGGAGTTTGTCTGAAACCGCCCCAAAAAACGTGTCACTGGCAAGATCCGGGACGGTGGTTCAAATAGACAGATTACCGACTATGCAAGACATAACTGAAAAAGCTCGGGAGCTCGGATTTAATCTCGTCGGAAAAACCTTGACCGAACCTCTGTTCGCATGGAAGAGGGAAGTGGAAAGACGAATTGATGAAGGTCTAATCGTAGCTGAAACATGGTTCAGGCGTAACTTGGAGTTTGCGCCGGAGGAAATCATGCCTTGCACGCGGCAAGCGCTTGTACTGGTGAGATCATATAAGCCTTTCGTTGAACCTTTTCCGTCGGCAACAGCCCTTTATTCAGCCCATTATCGTGAGTATCCCACAGGCCTAAGACAAGCTGTATCCTTTACTAAGTGGCTGCGTGATATGGGTATAAACGCATCCGTTACCTCACATCTTCCGCTCAAACCCCTCGCGGTAGAGGCAGGACTTGGAGTGTACAGGCAAAACTCCTTGGTATACTCTGAGGCCTCAGGGTCCTTTATGATCTTGTACGGAGTAGTAACCGACACAGAAATAAGGGGCGGCATTTTCTGCAGTGATTTGGACGGGATAGCATCAGACTGCGCTGAATGCAATATATGTATCAACGAGTGCCCGACCGGGGCAATAATGCCTCAAGGCGTCATAGACCATTCGAAATGTATTAGGAATCATATGGGCTCAGGGCGTATAGTTCCGCCTGAAATCCGAACAGCCTACGGTGTCAGGCTGCTCGGATGTGAAATATGCCAACGAGTCTGTCCTAAGAATGCCCACGTATTACAGGATGTATCGTTACCGCCTTGCGAAGAGCTGGAAATGTTCGCATTGCCAAAGCTCCTGGACCTAAATCAACCTACATGGAAACTAACCCTAGAGAACATCTCCGGCGTTATCGGCAAGAACTATGCCCGCAAAAACCGAATACTGGGAGATGCAGTGATTGTTGCAGGAAACGCCAAAGACCCGGACCTCCTAAAATACCTTAAGGAAACCCTAAAATATCCTCACGTTCCGGTACGTGCCCATAGCGCATGGGCTATAGGAAAAATCGGAACTCCCAACGCAGAAAAGATCCTCACGAATGCCCTCTATGAAGAAAAGGACCTCGAAGTGATTTCAGAGATTAAGGCCGCCTTAAGAGAAGTATGCTAACAAATAGCGCCCGGGAATAACCACTTGCCAGGAAATTGCATTCCTGCGCGATGGGGGATACCCATAATTTAGGTCTACCTGCCTTTATTTTTCTTTAGTTTACATAAGATACATTATGCGATCCTGATTAGGGAGACGGGAAGGGCAGTGAGGAGACAGCCAAGCCGGATCGTCGCGAATGATTCAGGATCGCCGGTGACAATCAA
>JAAZEW010000147.1 GCA_012512055.1 Bacillota bacterium
CCACGATGCCGCCAAGCACAGGAAGGATCCACGATATTGCCTGGATACGCTTGATGACAGAGAGAATTCCTGTGCCGATTGCGAGATATGTCATAAACATTGCCGTGCAGAAACCTAAACCGGTATAGAGCAGGTGTTTCCTATTGCTGCCTGACATAAGAAGGTATGAAATCAGAAATGCCAGCCCTGCAAATGCGCATGGATTTATGCCGTCAATAAGGCCGGCGCCCAGCACGATACCTAGATCAAATGAGGCAAACCGCTGCGTTATCCCGTCTTTGTCAGCCGGCAAAAGCTCCATAGGAGCTTCTTCCAAGGCTTCAGCCAGCCATCCTTCGTCTTTTGCGATCTCCAGCTCGCGCACACCGATGAACCAGGACTGTCCGGCAAAGACTGCGGGAACTGCGCCTTTCCTGGCAGACGGCACACCATATGTTTCGTCAAAGCCTTCGCGTATTTCCATGACACCGGGTTCGAACATATTGCAGCGTTCTATTCTCACATACGGCAGGGCGTCCTCTAACTCGCCTAGAATGCCTTCCGCGTGCAGGCACTCATTGCAACCGGGTGAATAGAAGTAGTGGATTATCCTGATCTTCTCAGCCGGGACAACGTCTGAGGCAGATTGCGAAGAGGGTTGCCCCGCGCTGGATTGCACCGGTGCCTGTGCACACAGGCCGGCAAGGAGTATTGTGATAATAACCGGTATGACGGTTCGGGAAATAATAGGTATGATGGGGCGGGAAACAAGCGGCATGACGATGCGCGACAGGGATGATGAGAAAACCCTGGGTTTAGGATGCTCATTGGCGCTTTGACCCAATACTTGAATCCTCCGTTCATCTCTTCTACGGTTCACTGTGTTGGATCAAACTACTTCCCGAATGCGACATAAATGCTACATATATATACTACGCCAAAGGCTTAAGTCCTACTGCTGCCGGTATGGACCTGTCGTCTGCCGGGAGACTCAATCGCCTGGCAGTAAGAAGGAAGTCCAAGTCGACAGGCGTTGGATAGCTATGTGGCAGCGAATGGGTATTCGTAGTGCGGAGAGAGGGTATTCATGGTACGGCGGGAGGGTATTCGTAGTACGGAAAGAAGAAGTTGTTGATAGTTTTGGATGGAAGGTGAACGGCTGCGGGTGGTAGAAAGGGCAAAGGAGGGTTGAAGATGGCACGGGAGAAGAATCCGGCGAAGGATATTACGTTATCAGAAGATGATGAGCGCATCTTGGACAAGATTTGGGCTGATATTGGAAAAAGGAAGTCAGGTGAAGAGCAAACGCCGGAAAGAAAGAAGGACAGGAAGGATAGGAATGGCTTGATCCTGGCAATGGGGGGTATTGCAACAGACATTCTGGTATCTCCGAAGACTGAGCCAAAACCCGGTACTGATGTTCCTGCAATAATCCAGGCGCGTCCCGGCGGAACAGCTTCAAACTTCGCATTCTGGTGTTCACTCCTTGGTCAGGAATCCGGACTTGTAGGGGCAATAGGCAGGGACGCCCTTGCCGACATTGCGCTTTCAGATCTCAATGAAGCAGGGGTCAGTGTTTTGGTAGAATCCCATCAAAACCTCATGACTGCATGTATCATAAACCTTGTAGGCCCGTCAGGTGAGAAATCCTTCATTACTCAGCGCGGTGCTGACGAGGCAATTCCCCCGGAGATTATCACGGAAAGACTCATGGCAAAGGCTAAGTGGTTACATGTCGGTGGCTATATGCTCTACAGTGATGTTTCACGTCCTGCCGCAGAAGAAGCGATCAGGCTTGCGCTGGCCGGCGGAGTCCCGATATCCATAGATCCGTCATCGTGGTACCCTCTAGAAGAGTATGGAGTTTCGCGGTTTTTAAGCCATGCAAGAAATTCCACTCTCCTCATGCCAAACTATGAAGAAGGGATGATTCTCGTAGGGAGAAAGCCTCCCGAAGAGATGGCAGTGGAACTTTTGGATTATGCTTCACATGTCGTAGTGAAACTAGGGCAGGACGGTTGCGTTATTGCTAAGGAAGGCTATGTCCAGGTTTGCCCCACAGAAGCGGTGGAGGATCCGGTTGATACTACCGGTGCAGGGGACTGTTTTGACGCTGCGTTTGTGTGTGAGTTTCTCCGTGAAGGGGACATGTGGTCTGCAGCATGCTTCGCCAACTCCCTGGCAGGTAAGGTTGTGACTACTATAGGGGCCAGGCCTGACGTGAGTATTGCCAGGGGATGGGTTAAGAGCTTAGAACAAGACATGAGAAAGAAGGAGCACCCGGTATGAATGAATACATAATAGTCAGTGACGAGGTTAGAGATGCTGTAGAAAATAATCTGCCTGTAGTCGCGTTTGAAACCTC
>JAAZEW010000148.1 GCA_012512055.1 Bacillota bacterium
ACATTGATTACAGGCCGGACCCTGCTACTACCTCCGGGGTCGGCATCCAACCTCATCATCTCCCTTCGCGGAGTTTTCCGGTTATTCAGAAGTCGATTAGGTAACACCAGAGACTTCCCTCCATGTTCTAGAATATGCTCTAGCTCTGTATTTGTCAAGGTATAGGCCCACATAACTTTCCCATGACTCCCGCCGGCTCCCTGGCTTACCCGTTAGTCAATCCGTAACTTGTCACGTTAAGTAGATCACCATGAGACCGTTGTTCTCTCCCACATTATGTTAACGCAGCTCGCTTGAATCGCAAAAACCGGTCGCCGTCTTCGGCGAAACTGGCAGCTACTGGCGAAGTTCAACGGTCTCCACCATAAGTGATGGCCGGTTCTGGAAAGTGTACGTACCGTGCGGGACCACGCAAGACCTCGAAAAACCAGCGAAAACCAATGAACTTATACCTAGACCTTTGCCAGTTTCCATTTTCCGCTCCTAAAGCGCAAAGCGATAATGGCTGACCTGGCCAACTGGTCAATTGCCATCCCCATCCAAGCGCCGACAAGCTCCAGGCCCATGACGACAGCGAGCACATACCCTACTGCAACCCGGAATCCCCATACACCTATGGCAGTGGAGTATAGTGGCCACTTGGTGTCCCCTGCCCCTCTGAGGCCTCCTGCAAGGATGAATTGCGTAGATTGGGCGGGCTGGACAAAGCCGAGAATCCTCAAGACAGTGGCAGTCCGCGAAATAACCTCAGGATCACTTGTATACAACATGGCAATATACTTGCCGAACAAGATAAACAGCAGAGCCATGCAACCCGACACAAAGGTCCCCATCCTCCTGGTTTCTCTCGCCCAACTCTCGGCCACGTCAGGCATACCCGCACCAAGGCCCTGGCCAACCAGGGTGGTGGCAGCAATTGCAAACGCCATTCCCGGCATGAATGAAAGGTTCATTATGTTCATTCCGATTTGGTGAGCTGCTATCACCGTAGTTCCGAATCCGGCCACTATCCTTACGTAAGTTAATTGGCCTGCGCGCAATACTACTTGTTCAACGGCAGATGGTATGCCTACTCGAATGATCCTTCCAAGCAACTGCCGGTTAAGTCTGAAAGGACCGGTTAGGTGCAAGTGGGAATTGCCCGAAATGGCTACCCTCAGGAGAAGAATAAAAGCGATGATCCTCGCAATGGTGGTAGCTAACGCAGCTCCGGGTACACCCAACTGCGGGAAGCCGAATTTCCCGTAAATCAGCAGATAGTTTCCAATGACGTTAGTGACGTTAGCAACCATGTTGGCTTTCATGGGCGAGACTGTATCCCCTGCTCCACGAAGCGCTGCGGTAAGGCTCATGGAGACTACCATGAACACGCCGCCTGCTGCTATGATCTTCATATAGCCGGTTCCCAAAGGGAGGACGTCTGCCTCTGCACCCATGAAATTCAGGATGTTTCCTGCAAAGGTGAAACCCAGAACACTTACTACGAGACCCATCACTATAACCAGCATGAGGCTTTGGCGCATCGCGTCATTCGCCACATCATCCTCACCTGCCCCTATAGAGCGAGCAATGACTGCTGTTGTGCCTACGTTGAGAGCAATGAAGCTCGCCATGGCAAAGAACACCGGCTGGTTTGTGAGTCCGACTGCAGCTATAGCTGCAGGCCCCAGCCTTCCCACCATCATCATGTCTGCCATGTTCACGAAAGTGACCAAGGCCATTTCCATCAAGGATGGCCCAGCAAGTTCAAGAACCTGCCTACGCGCAGCGCTGGGCGAATCCGGACGTAAAAGTCCTTGATGAGTCTCTGCTTGATCCTGATATGTCATTAATGCAATCACCATTGACTTTCTATAATTGAGTCCCATACGATTGAGCCTACGGTCATGCCAGGACCGGTACCATACTATGCTCAATCATATAAGCTACCACAGGCACGAGGCATGAGCATTGACAGCGTACCCTTGAATGTGGAATTACTGTGAGGAAATACCTCAAGAAATGAACACT
>JAAZEW010000149.1 GCA_012512055.1 Bacillota bacterium
GAGCGTTGTGATTGCTTTGTCCCACTCTTTGACGTTTTCCTTGGATTTGCCGCGTTCTTCAATTACACTCTTGGGCAATATGAAAGCGTTGGCTATTACCCCTGCTACATATGTGCCTAGATAAATCCAGGCCCAGGGCCAGAATAGTCCACCGGCTGAGACAAACAGCAATACAGCAAACAAAACTATCTGCATTATGACTTGCATAAATCGCCTGTGAACATTTCTCTCGGTGTCGCGATCCCTGTCGCCTTGCTCCTTGTGCTTGGTCACTGCTATCACTTCCTTGATTCAGTCCTATGCGAAATCGGTTCAAGTTTGCAGGCCGAACGTTTGGTATTCCCCCGCAACCGACGGGCAACCTCAAAAAACTGCCTCTCAATATCCTGATAATTAGGGTCGTCCTTTGTCATCATGGAAAGCTGGGAGTTGAGCCTTGCAAGTTTGGTCTCTAGCAGCAGCTTTTCTTCAGTGTGCAACTTAGGCGATGCCTCCTTGTCGCCGTTGGCCTCATCGGTTGTCAGACGTCTATCCTTTGCCTTGCGGCTCTCATGATATTCCTCGAATCCATCCAGGTAAGTTCGGATTCTCTGATTCTCGATGGCTATCACCTTAGTGCACACTCTCTTTAGAAGATACCTATCATGTGATACAAGGATTACAGTACCACCGTAGGAAACGAGCGCTTCTTCCAGCTTCTCTCTGGACAGAAGATCAAGGTGCTCAGTGGGTTCATCAAGGGCCAGGACGTTTGAGTTTGACATGAGGAGCCTAATCAGGGCTACTCTCTTCTTTTCGCCGGGACTGAGCACTTCTATCGACTTCTCCACGTCGTCAGGAGTGAATAGGAAACACCCAAGCATGGTTCTGACCTTAGTTGTCAATTCAGGGCTTTGGTTTTCGAAGCTGCTTAGAACCTCCTCCACGACCGAAGCTTTCGGATCGAGGTTTTCGAGCTGCTGATCCATGTAACCTATCCTTGCCCCCGGAGATACCCAGATGGTGCCTTCAGATGGGAGTTCCTGCCCTAGGATCATCCTAAGCAGAGTAGTCTTTCCCGAGCCGTTGGCTCCTACTATACCAACCTTATCCCCCCTTTGAACGCTGAAATCTGATGCCTTAAACAGAAGTTTGTCGAAGGCTTTAGTCAGACGCTTGGCAGTAACTATGACCCGTCCTCCGCCTTCTCCCTGAAAGCCGTCAAAGGCAATGGCTTTTTCCTGCTTCGGTTTGGATACACTGGCTTTCTTGAGAGCTTCCAGACGACTGACAACCCCTTTCGCCCTTTTGGCCGCCTCTTTTGCCTTGCGACGATAGAAGTCATGGGTTCCGGCATCTCTATGAGCTTTTTCAGCCCACCTTACTTGTCGATCAATTGCTACCTTGATACGACGGATTTCCTTTTGCTCCTTCTCGTACCGGGCTAAGTGGGAGGCAAAGTCTTTCTCTTTCATTTCCCTGTACGTAGTGTAGTTGCCCCTATATTCAACAGCCTGGTTTGGTGATAGCTCAATAATCCTCTCAACCGTTCTGTCCAGGAAATACCTGTCATGAGATACCAAAAGAATCGTTCCGGGATAGCCGCGAACAATGTCCTCAAGCCGGTCTAAGGCAGCGTGATCTAAATAGTTCGTAGGCTCATCAAGAAAGAGAATATCCGGACGGAAGAGCCATACCCTGGCCAGTGCAAGCTTG
The DNA here is from genome assembly GCA_012512055.1 of Bacillota bacterium. The sequence continues at coordinate 1,696 of JAAZEW010000149.1, forward strand.
GTTTTCTCACCACCGCTGAGGTTTGCGATCAAGAGCTCGGAATCAGTGTCAGTAAAGCCGAATCTGCTCAAGGCCTCAGCCGCCTCTGAGAGTGACGGGGAGCCTAGGCGAAATCGCTCATCTGTCAACACATCCCATGGCGTCACGGTTGGATCAAAATCTATGTCTTGAGGAACATAACCTACAGTTGATTTACTGTCGAAAAACGTTACTGTACCTGACGTAGCGCTCTCTTTGCCTGCCAATATCTTAATCAGCGTGGATTTTCCGACTCCGTTAGGCCCTACAAGAGCGACCCTGTCCCCTTCCCGCAACACAAAACTTATGTTATTGAATATTTCTCTGAAACCATATGATTTAGCTAGCTGATTAGCTTGCAGAAGTGGTCGTGACATGAGAAATCCCCCTGTCTGGTTGACCGGGGGCAAGAAGATCTATCCTCGGCGATATGCGAAGAAGCCATGTAACCTCTTGATTCTCCCCGGTCTTAGAATAATATAGCGTTTACCGGATCCGTGCTGATAATTGAGATTAGATGTCGAGTCTCCATGGCTGTCTCCTTTCGCCGTCGTGGCGGTTGATATATGTGACTAATTGTCAGTATATTATACACGTGTGACAAGATCAATGCTCTAGTCAAATATGAAGATGTCCTCAATCGGCGCCTTTACCTCTCTGGCAATATCAATCGCCAGTTTCAAAGATGGGTTGTACTTCCCTGCTTCCAGCCGGACAATGGTTTCACGCCGTACATTTACTCTGGCAGCCAAATCCTCTTGTGTCATGTCCACAAGCTGCCGATATTTCCTCAAGTTGCACGTAAACTTAGCCATGCTCTTCCCTACTTCTCTTCCAGCAGATAAAACTTAACTGCATAGATGATCAGAAGTGATGAGAAACATAACGCAACTGCTGCAACAAGTAATTCCTTATTGGCAAAGCCTAGCGACGATAGTAAGTTGAGTGC
>JAAZEW010000150.1 GCA_012512055.1 Bacillota bacterium
TTAAGGAGCTTTCCAGCATAACCACCTAGCATAATACACTCCCCCAAGCGGCAAACAACCTTATTCCTCTGCTTACTCCGACTTCCGAGTAATAATGCCTAAGCCAACAATTGTTATTATGATACCTACAATCATCATTGCATTCAGGTATTCCTTGAAAAGAATCCAAGCGAATATGGCAGCAAGCACAGGGTAACTCGACTTAATTATGTTAGCTTTAGCGACAGGTATCACATTCAAGGCATTCATGAACATCGTAACTGCAATAACCCCGGAGAAAACACCGCTTCCTGCAAATGCAGCAGCGGCCTTCATAGGCATGTTAAACGCAGACATCTGTCCTGTAATCATCAGGTAGACGATAACCGCAAGCCAAGCCATGGGATAGTGAATTGACATCCCGACCCACTTGCTCGTACCATTCACAAGGCCTTTTCTCCACAGGACAGTCCCTAATGACCATCCAAGACCTGCTATCAAAGCCAGCGGAATCGCCATTGCCCACTGAGATGAGACAGGCGCCCCTTGCATTTGCCCTAAAGACAATAGCACTAAACCTGCCACAAACACCAGGCTTCCAATGGCAGTCCTCTTATCAAACCGCTCGCCTAGCATAAAGTGAGCGATTATCGCCGCCCAGAGCACTTGAGACTGGACAACGGGAACTGCGATAACTACTCCGCCAAGAGACATGGCAACATAGAACATGACTGTTCCGAAAGCATCCATGATCGGCCCGCTCCAAACGAAAGGCAGCCAACCTTGTTTGCCTACATATCCAGGCGAGTCTGCTGAAAGCTGTTGCCTGAAGAGTCCTTGTGACAAGCATGTTACTATAGCAATAATCCAAAGAGGCATGTCTTTGGCAATTAGACCGACGTACGGATTGCCTTGGGCAAGACCCAGCTTGTCAAACATATTTGACAGAGTGAATCCTAAAGCAGCGCCAGCCGCCCAAAGCTCTCCCCTAATAGCCGGTTGAGTTGTCACTACATTTTGTGTTTTTGCGCTCACTGCTGTTACCCCTTTCATACGTGACTTCGACAGATGCAGAATTCATGCAACATCAACATCAGATCGTACTCGTTGTCCCTAACTCACCACCTCCAGATGCGGCCATAGTCTCTTAATCTCGGCACCAATCATCCGGACCGAATCGTCCAGAATATGGAATGCAACCTCAATTGTCGGCTGTCTAGGCTGTAGCTCTTTGATGACATCACAACATGATGCACTATGAATCACTACCTTAGCCACTCTTAGCGCCTCTCTGATTCTGTCGATATCTTCAGACAAACATCCGACAACCTGACCGCTATGACACAAGTCAACAACTGATTTCAGAGAGTCGACAGTATCCGGATCTGTAGCCATAACAAGTACGGTGGATTCTTTCTTCAATCTCGATACTGTCAAGAAAAGGTCGGGAGCAGGTGCAATATTGACGGGAAAAACCGTGCTGCACTCGTCGGCAATTTCCTTCACAGCTTGAAAATGGAACAGAGTAGTAACAAAAACGTCAAATTCTCGAGGTTCGACTGTGGCCCCTAAGTCAGACACCAATACCGGTGTCACATGAAGGCCAAGCTTACTGGAGAGTTCTTTTGCCAGGTAGGCGGTATCCTGTGGCGTACATTCCACGAGCGCGACGTTAGGTTGTCGCGACCTTATGATCTTATCGAGGGCCACAATGAAAGCATGCTTAATGCTCTCTCCGCTGTAGCCCTCATCAAAGAATCTTTCAATAGCCTCTTCAATGACAACCTGCGCTTCACGTGGAAGAGGAACATTCTCCGAGTCCACTGCAATGACTGATTGTTTGACGAAGACCCCTTTGCCCGCAACCGACTCCACAACGTGGGATTGACTTAGCTCGCTGTAGGCTTTGCTTACAGTATTAGGGTTTACCCCCAGATCCTTGGCCAGTTGTCGAATACTGGGCAGCCTGTCGCCTTCCTTGTATATTCCTTGAGCTATTTGCCGAAGCACGCTGGTCTTGATTTGCTCGACAATAGGCACCCGATGCGTCACTGCTATTCTGGATTGGGCGGTCTTACTCCCAGACAGTGTATTTCTCCTCCCAACCAAATGAAATTGCCGCCTTGGGCAATGAACTGTATGCTGTTCTAGTATAGAGTACAGTTGGTACATTGTCAATGGTCCATCCATACTCTCAGGAATTCCTGCCATACTCTGTGTCTTTGACACTTTCAGTCGGCAAAGACGGGAGCTAAAGGAAGGATTAGGCATACTAACTTCGGTTTATGCGGAAACTATGCCTTGGTGCGTAACGCAGAACATAGGAAAGAGCGGTGATTCCAATGGCAGGCTTTAAGCTTCTTACAAGTCCGATTAAGATCGCAAATATGGAGCTTCGCAACTGTATGATCATGCCACCGATGGTAACAAACTTTGCGTATGAAGACGGCTCTGTAACTGACACATTTCGAGCCTATCACGAGGCAAGGCCATTGCCAGAGGATGTCTTGTTGACCTTGCTGAAGGCGTAAAGTCAGTTGTGAAGATTCCTGTGATCGCTATAGGAAGAATCAACGATCCTGAACCGGCAGAGAGGATTCTGGCTGAAGGCAAAGCTGATCTCATTGCCTTAGGACGAGCGCTTCTCGCTGATGAAGACCTGCCAAAGAAGGTAACGGGAGGCAGAGTTCACGAGATTCGCAGATGCATCGCGTGTTGCCAGGCGTGCATTGACGAGCTTTTCGCAGAACATCGAATAGGCTGCACAGTCAATGCCCGCGCAGGGTATGAACGTCAGTTTCCTATGACGAAGGCCCCAACGTCACGCAGAGTACTGGTGGTCGGAGGAGGGCCTGCCGGAATGGAGGCTGCAAGGGTATCTGCGCTGAGAAACCTGATGTCGTCGTGGTCGCTACAGGCGTGCGTCCTGCCACAGTCGATGTCCCCGGTGCAGATCGTAAGAATGTAGTGAAGTCATGGGATGGGATCACCCGCTTCCCTTCCGCTCCACCCCGGGTATGGCTTCCACCCCAAGTATGGCTGAAAGTTGAGCGATAATGGCAGCATAGTCCGCCTCAGGGACCAGGAGTTCATGGGAGACGTTGTCTTTGTAGTCTGTCTTCTTAATCACTGCGTCACTTTGACTCAACAAGTAGTTGACCTGATCCAGCTCTGCGTATTCGCAAGTTACAACCAGAGGCACACGGGGGATGATTTCAACCCTACCGGCTTGCTTCAAGGCGCCTGCGGCTGTGCTGTGATAAGCGTCAATAAGGCCTCTCACCCCCAGTTTTCGGCCGCCATAGTATCTAGTCACCACGACAACGGTATTAGTGACATCTGCTTTCAAGATCGCGCTAAGAATCGGTCTACCGGCAGTGCCTGACGGCTCACCATGATCATTGTAGTAAGTCAAAGGGTTTTCGGAAAGCCCGACCCGGTAAGCATAACAGTTGTGAGTGGCTTGGGCATGCTCTTCTCTGATCTCAGCGATGAACTGCCTTGCTTCCTCCTCGTCCTGAGCAGGCGAAGCGTGGCCTATGAAGACAGACCGTTGGATTTTCTGTTCATATTGAGTTTTCCTGGCAACAGAGAAGAAAGCCGTCATTGAGCAGGACTCCCCTCAAATATTCCTCGAACCTTTCTTACTATAGTGAAAGCGCTACCTGCCTACTTCCAAACCTCTCTCATCTCATCGATAAAGCGTTCCAGATCTTTGTCAAGTAAGGTTACTGTATCAGGTAGGTTCTTCAGGAGTTCCGCAATCCTCGCCGGCTCGAGCCGAGAACCGTAGATATTCCTGAATACGTGTCGAAAAGAACGATATCTTTCAAGCAGTGACGCAGTTTCGGTTGACAGCACATTCGGACGTAGCCCTGGAACCGGAAGTGTCATTTGCACCAAAAGCTCCCTGTGCCATTCCTCCGCTGAAGGCATGCTTTTATCGATTCTGGATGCAATAGTCTTTGCGATGTTCTCGAAGACTGTATAGAAATCATGAAGAATCGAGCCAATAATTCTGGCCGCTTCATCGTCAGTCAGGCCAAAACCGCCTACTTTATCGGATTTTACGTCCGGGTATAAGTCGTGCTTCTCTAGTTGCTTGAGAAGAAACGAAAGATTGCTCTTCTCTTTGACGATTCTCGACTCCACCAAGAAGTACTCCTCAGGCTTCACAAAGGCACCCCCTTATCTAACACATGCTTAAGTAAAGACTCGTCCGCGTCTTCACTGCACACTATACTTAGCGGGAACGGTTTTGCCAAACGATCCACAGCAGAACGCATCTCCCAAAATGGACCGGAAAATCCCTCAATTAAGATGTCTATATCAGATCTCTCATGAAAGAATCCATCTGTGAGAGAACCATAGAGAATGACTTTTGATACCCCATATTCCCGTTTCAGGAAATCAGCAATTGCTTTAGCCCGAGACAATGCCTCCGCCTGAAGTCTCTTCCGGGTTTCAGCACGCTCCCTGAGGATCACGGCCTGCAGTTCCTTGGAATACCAATGCTTGCCGGTGCTGTCGTCCATTAGCCCCACCTCGTTCTATGGGCCTTTCTTCGCTTGCCTTACATCGTCCATCAGCACATTACCTCAACCTTAGGTTAACGCATGAACCTCCGGGCCTTCTAACGAAATCGTTCGCAGAGTCTCACGCCTAAGCTAAACGCCTGTTCCATGGCTTCTTCGTTATCGGCAACCTCGCCTTTAAGACCCGCAGTGACTCCAAGAGTCCCCACAATGTCAATTCCGAGGTGGTCAAAGGCTTTCCTGAACATCCCTAATAAGTGTTCCGGCGTATCCGGGTCAGTATCACCATACGGCGTCACAATCCCGGCCTTCTTCCCCTTGAATCTTTCCCGTCCCCCCTGCTGGACTAAGGCAAACATTCGATCCATGAACGTCTTTATCTGAGCCGACGGGCCCCACCAGTACACAGGACTACCTATAACTAGGACGTCACTGTCCAAGATCTTTGGGTACATGTCCAGCATGTCATCCTTCTGAACACAAGTTCCGATGCGACTGCAACTCTCGCATCCTCGACAGGGCGCAATGGCAAGATCGCATACATTTATGACCTGGCAAGACGCGCCTACACTCATAGCGCCTCGGACGACTTCGCTAATCAGCGCTTGAGTATTACCTTCTTTTCTCGGGCTGCCTATGAGAGCCAAGATCTTCATTTTCCGCATCCCCCCGTCCTAAACCCTTTCTATCATACTATCGCAAGGCACTACCTGGATCAATCGCCGGTGCAAGATATGTCAGGCGAGACAATAGGTGAATTCGGTCCATTTTCCCAGCAAACCTAGATTGAGCAGGAATCTAAGTCTGCTTGAGAGAATGAATATGTTTGCGGCCAGGACAACTTGTTCCGACATGACACTGTGACCATGACACTGTGACCAAGCACCGATGTATCAGCATGGCAGTAAATGGCACATGTCAGGATACCCCACTGAAAGCAGGTGTAAGCCATATGAAATCATTAAGCGTACGTAATTTGACACGGGTTGCCATGTTTACTGCCCTTATGTGCGTACTCGCGTATGTGTTTCTGCAATTACCTATTAGCCCCGTGGCTATATCAGCTCAGACATTCGGAGTCATGCTTGCAGGACTAGTCCTTGAGCCTAATCTGGCTGCGCTTAGCCAGGCACTATACGTTCTTCTGGGCGCCTTGGGCCTCCCGGTATTCGCAGGAGGAGCTTCAGGTATCGGAATACTGATAGGGCCAAAAGGGGGATACCTTTGGGGCTTCATTGTCGGAGCGTACGTCACGGCAGCCATGATCCAAAAGTCGGAGAAGAACGGAAAACCAATCCCCTTGCTGATGCTGGCCTTTGCCTCACTTATCGGTGGAGTAATTGTAGTTTATGCCATAGGTGTACTGCAGTTGGCAGTAGTTGCGGAGCTTCCTTTCCGCACTGCCTTCGCAGTCGGCGTGCTTCCGTTCATTCCCGGAGACCTTGCCAAGGTCATTACAGCAAGCCTCATCGCAAGAAGGCTCAGGAGCGTGCTTCCTTAAGGGCAAAAGCTACGGGCACAGCAATAGGCCGGAAGGGCATCGAGTTTACATGCTATCTTCTTGCACCGGCAACCTTTCCTTTTGCTCCAGCAACCTCTCTTTATCAATTAGCATTACACCCTCGCTAAGAGTTGCCAGAGCAATAGGATTCCTTTTTGACAGCATCTTTCTGAACTCGTCTTTTGTGTACGCTTTGGGCTCAACAAGAGGAGGAACGTTTTCATAAAGCACAGCGGATCTCTCAAGGGGGTCTTGAGGCAAGTCTTCGGAAATGATGATCACATCAATATCGCTTGCGTCATTAAAGTCACCCCGAGCCACTGAACCGATGACAGCGGCTGCAGTTATGGACAACTCCGATTCCAATGATTGCACATATTCGAGGGCAAGCTGAAGATAGTGCTCACGAAGGGCCTGCCTTTTCTTAAGGACAGCAATCATCCGGAAGCCCCCTCCTTATCAGAAGTTACGCTATCTTTCAACTTCCGGGTAAATTCGATAACTCGTTCTGACGCTTTCAGTGCTTCACATGCTGTCTGTTCGTCGTAGAACTCAAACGGACTCCCACTGGGATAAGCATCTGCGTATCTTGGGGGTATATAATGCCGGTCCAGTGCCCTGGCGTCGGCAAAAAGGCTGTCCGGGATCTGTATCCCCTGGTCACTCAAGAGGTTAAGCAGCACGAGGACTGAATGACCTATTGCAGACAACCCTAGACCATGGAGAATCGCTTTTAGTGAGTATTCTCCTGCCTGATGAGCCTTGAAGCATGACCAATTGTAGAATTCGTGCTTAGCATCGACATATGCAGATCGTAGTGTTTGCTCAGACTGAGCCATCCACCTTTGGAACTCATCGAAATCGAAACAGACTACATTACTGGGGGCCACTTGTGTCACCTGCCTTTTTTTCATTATATCATGCTAGGCTATTATCCCGATAGAGTCACGTCTTTTCAACGCAACCTGTAGTCTGCTCTTTTCAGAAGAACAAGAGAACGTGCAAGCATGGAATTCTGAGTTTTCATACAATTCTGTTAATTCGGAAGGATTTGTACGGCTGATGAAGAATTGGAATAGCGCTTACCTAAAGTGGTCGTGAATTCCTAAAAATCATTTCGGAGGTGATGCATTCCAACCCGGTGAACGGCGAGGTTAAGTAGGCGCCTGAGTTCGTTTCTGCAAGTATCTGATGAGAGGAGGAACACACGTGTCAAGATCCTGTATTTGGAGGCGTGCTTCACTCATAGGTATTCTTGTAGTGATCCTTGCTACGTTTACCGCTTCTGCCAAACCGAACATCCCAATCTCGTTTGCTATCAGCGAGGATCCATTTCCGGTGATCCCTGTTTCCCGAGGGCGAGCAGACATAGAGTGGGCAGACGGAGAGATCCTGGTCAAACTGAAAGGACATAAGTATGTATCGGAGGCTGACGTACACGCGAAAGCAGTTGGCGACGCCTTCCACACTCTCAACACCAGGTTGGGTGTGGAAGTCATAGAATCCATAGCAGTCAGCGATGTTTCAGAGATACACAGAATCAAGCTCCCCGAAACCATGTCTGTTGAAGAAGCCGTGCTAATCTATGAATCCAGCCCGTTCGTGGAATATGCTGAACCCAACTACCTGTGGTATCCGGATGTAATGCCTAACGATCGTTTCTTCCTATTGGGCTACATGTATAATATGCACAATATTGGTCTCAAGGCAGCCACAGAGAGATGGTTCCATGTTCCTTTGGCGGATGCTGACATTGACGCGCCGGAGGCGTGGGATATTCGAACCGATACCGAGGACGTGATCGTGTGTGTCATCGACCAGGGCATACAGTATTATCATCCTGACCTTGCCCCAAACATGTGGATAAACGAAGCTGAGCTATACGGTGAGCCGGGTGTTGACGATGACGGCAACGGGTTCATCGACGACATTTACGGATGGGATTTCTTCTACGACGACAACACGATCTACCACGAAGACGGTGAGGAAGATTATCACGGCACACACTGCGCCGGCATTATCGGCGCCCGAGGCAACGATGCGGTTGAAGGTGGTTTTCATGGCGGAGTTGCCGGAGTAACATGGAACGTTCAGATTATGTCGTGTAAGTTCCTCGGCCCCGGAGGCGGCTATACCTCTGACGCAATAAAGGCTTTAGACTACGCCAAAATGATGGGTGCCACACTCACCAGTAACTCCTGGGGCGGCGGTAGCTACAGCAAAGCTCTTGAGGAGGCAATCGCCAACTCCGGCATGCTGTTCATTGCTGCCGCAGGCAATGAAGGCACAGACAACGACATCATACCGCATTACCCGTCTTCTTATGATCTACCCAACGTTATTGCAGTAGCAGCAACTGAATGGAACGATAAACCGGCGAACTTCTCCAACTATGGACCAAACTCTGTAGATATCGGGGCGCCCGGCCATATGATTCTCTCCTGTTATCCGGACGGTTCCGAAAGCCTTTGGGCATGGATGGGCGGCACCTCTATGGCCACGCCGCATGTTGCCGGAGCAGCAGCGTTACTGATTGCGGAATTTCCGGATTTTCCCCACTATCCTGAGGGTCCGGGTTGGACGCCGGGGCTGGAAACAATCAAGGATATTCTCTTGAAATCCGGAGACCCTCTGCCTGATTTGGTAGGCAGAACGACTTCAGGCAGGCGTCTCAACATTTACAACGCGCTTAGCAAGAAATACCCACCTGGGATTAAATATGCCCAGGCAGATGTAACATTCGGAGCCCCACCGCTTACAGTCAACCTCCAAGCCGCGATCGAGGATCCGAGCGGCGTATCTAACTACTGGTGGCAGTTGGGTGAGGATAAGGTGTATGGCCTCTCAGCAAACCTAACGCTCGTGGAGGAAAACTCCATCGTTGCCTGGTTCTATGCTGAAGGTATCGATGGATCCATTTCCAAGTTGCCGGTGCAGGTGACTACAGCCGAACCGGGCACCATAATCTATGTGGACGATACCGGCGGATTTGATGTTGGCATTCCCCTTAACTTGCTCTTCTTCTGGGCGGCTGAAGACGCCGGCATCCCCTACGTGAGAGTCAACACCAGATACCCGCTTGGCCTCTCTGAGACCGCTATAGAAAACGAGAATCCAATCTTCTGGGACACCGGCTTCACACGGTATGAAGTCGTATCTCCCTTTGATCAGGAATTGCTGGCAAACTTCATGGATGACGGAGGCAGGGTGTTCATCGCAGCTCCGGACTATTTGGGAGACATGGGCCTGGATTGGTTCGGCGCTGACTACCTGCACATACTGGGCGCATACGGGCTTAATGTCGAAATTGACATATACAAGGGTGTCGAGGGCGATCCCATAACCGACGGGATATCACTGGAGTGGCAGGTGATGACTAAAAGAGACGACCTCATTGCTCCTGATCTTGTTTCCAGGCCCATTATGACAGGTGCGTGGGATCTTACGGAAGATGATGATGAGGACCCGGTAATCGTGGATCTTCCGGGTGCTCTCGGCCTACGTCACGCCAATGATACATATAGGCTCGTGTACCTATCAGCCCCATGGTCTTCGCTGATGTATGCATGGGATGGCTACGATCCGGAAGACCCCGACATTAACACCACACCATATCTGCTCACAAAGATCTACGAGTATCTTATCGGGGACATCAACATTCCACCCGCTATCGACAAGACAGAGGCAAGCCTATACTTCGCCAAACCCGACCAGGAAATCGAATTCGCCTGTCAAGCGCACGACCCTGACACCATTGAAAATGGCGAAATCTCATATATATGGGATTTCGATGACGGAACCTTGGCCGAAACGGCGATAGCAAGACATGCCTATACGGAGCCGGGCGAATACCGGCCTACCGTATGGGTGGAAGACGCCGAAGGCGAGTTTGTCGGCGCTGAGCTCTATGTGGCAGTGCTCAATCGGGAAGACATCGTTTTTGTGAACGACCGTCATCCGAACGAAAGTAATACTTCAGGATTTTGGGTCGATCTCTTCGATAAGCTTGACAAGGAATACGTCGAGGTCAGATCTGCTGACGTAGTGGCAGACAGCGGGGCAAAAGCAGGTTTGGATCAGTTCAGGGTAATCTGGACGTGTGCCCAGTACGGCGGCCTTGACTATGCAGAACAAGCCGCTATAGCCGACTTCCTGGATAAAGGCGGAAGACTGTTCCTTACCGGCCCTGAAGTGCTATGGGAACTTGACCCTGACGAAAGTGAATTCGTCCGGAACTACCTGCATGTCATAGGCAAGGAAGACGATGTCGGCACCACCTTCGTAACAGGAGTCGAAGGAGACCCGATTACAGACGGACTGGAGATAGTCTTTGATGACCTTGACTTAGTTGACGGCACTGATTCCCTGGTCCTCGCAGAAGGAGCATATCCGATATTCCTCAATGACACAGGCGAGCCGTGCGCGCTGAGATATGAAGGTGAACATCGCCTAGCGTTTCTTTCCTTCATGTTTGAGGCGATCCCAACAGCGAGCTCTGAAGCGGCCAGGATCAAATCCAATAACGATGCAGACCCTTCGTTGCCGCCATCCATTGCTAAGCTCCTTCTGGACACAATAATTGACTGGCTGGGCTTACAGCCTGAAGTAACAGTGCTCGCGCCCGCGAGCGGAGATAAATGGTACGGCAAGAATGACGTCAAGTGGGAAGCCGTTCATCCTGACGACGTGGAACTGACCATAGCACTTGAATACTCGTTCGATGACGGCGCAACATGGACAACGTTGGCAACCGGCCTGGTGAACAACGGAGTACACAAATGGGATGTAAGCGAAATACCCAGAAGCGGCCCCTGCCGTGTGAAGGTTGTTGCATCTGATCGTTTCGGCAACTCCGGCCAGGCAATAAGCGGTGAATTCCTGCTGATCAATGTGGTCGCTAACTCGTTCATCGTAGGGCCTGTACCAGCTTCCGATGTAGTTAACTTCTACATCAACGCACCGGACGGCGCCACACTCTATGTATATAACATGGCCGGAGGACTCGTATTCTCTCATGAAATCCCAGCCGGGCAGTGCTTCTACCAATGGCCATTGGTAACGAATGCAGGAAGGCCACTTGCGAACGGGCTGTACCTCTGCTACATGGAAACAGCAGACGGAATCAAGTCCGACATTATGCGGCTCGTCATCAGCCGCTGATTGAGGAGGTGACATCATGGAGATGAGTCTTAAGAAATGGTTAGTAATGGTCGCCCTAGTAGGGATAGCAGCCACTGCGTTTTCACAGGCGGCGTTTGCCGCACCCGTCGTGGACCCGGTAGGAACCGCAGTGATCTTCGATATAGGAATGGGCGCCAGGGCGCTGGGGATGGGCGGAGCCTTTGTGGCAATTGCAGATGATGCCAATGCAATATACTACAACCCGGCAGGCTTGACGTACGTAGAAGGGCACAATGTCACGTCACTGTATTCATCTCTTCTTGGTGCCGGCAACTACCTCGGTGCAGGTTATGCCCAGACGAACCTTGGGGTCGGGGTAGTGAGCCTAATGTCAACTGTGACTGAAAGAGATGAGTACGGTAACCCGGGTGCTTCGTTCGGGTACCGTGAAAACGGTTTGATGGGCGGATATGCGGGGAAGTTCGGCATGTTCTCGCTTGGCGCCGCATTGAAGCTCTATTCCCAGGCAGCCCCCGGCAACAGTGGATTCGGGGTTACTGCAGACGTCGGAGCACTGACGGATTTGCCTCCAATCCAAGGATTGCCAATGGCGGGAATCCGGGTCGGGGCGGTCGCGCGAAACTTCATCGGCGAAGTCAAGTACCAAAGCGGACATAGCGATCCCTTCGATCCGGTATTCGTCATAGGAGCTTCGATGAAGCCTATCCGGAAGCTAACAGTGGCCCTGGACTTTAACGTCACAAATACCACAGGTCACCTGGGAGCGGAGTATCTGATCATCCCTCAAGTGGCACTGAGGGGAGGAGGCATTCTTGCCGGGGACGGCAGCACGAGATTCACAGCCGGCGCAGGCTTTTCCCACCGGAACTTCAAGATTGATTACGCATACCAGACGCATAGCGTACTTCCTGATTCCCATTGGCTGTCACTGGGGTTATCGTTCTAGACGAACGCCAAAGGGCCCCCTGATTATGCAGGGGGCCCTTCCGTTTCTCTCAAACGGCCTATCCATATAGACAGTGTTAGGCCTTAGCATTGTCAGGCGCTGTCAGGGGTGACGAAGATGAAGGCTTTCCATCATGGTAGGTTTAGAGCTTGGGCAAGGTCAGCGCCTTCTTTGGCGGCTCTTCTAAGTATAAGTTCATTAGTTTTCTCCCGTTTTCCGAGGTCTTGGGTTGTCGGTGCTTGCAGCGAAGGGTGTCAAAATTCGGCCTCTCGCCTACGGGCCGAATTTTGTCAAGGTAACCCGCTTGGGGAGCCGTCCCCAAGTGTAACACCGGCAACCCTCAACGGTACGTACACTTTCCGGAACCTGCGATTACTTATGGTGATCTGTTTAGTTATGCCCATTGTCCTGCTCCTACCCCTAATTCATACGGGATTTGCCCACGCAAACGAGATCCAAGGTCTATCTCTCCGGATCGGCGGTGACGTAGAATTCAAGCTGAAGTACGCCTGGGGCGATGCAGCCGCCCTTCTCGGGTCGGGTTACACCGCAGGCCAGGCCGATATCTTACAGGTGCTTTCCCTCAA
>JAAZEW010000151.1 GCA_012512055.1 Bacillota bacterium
ACCCTTGGGTCACCAAGTCCCAGGAAACTAAGGGAGGCCTCTGTCAATATTGCTGACGGGATGCGAAGCACCATGCCGGCAAATACAAGAGGCAGTACGTTAGGCAGTATATGAACAAGCATTACGTAAGCGTCGGACGCGCCTGATGCTTTGGCAGATTCCACAAATACGCGCTCCCTTAATGACAGAGTCTGTGAGCGAACCAACCTTGCTGTTCCCATCCAGGCGAACGCGGAAATCAAAAGGACGATGTTCCACACGCTCTTTCCAAGTATTGCACCGAGGATTATGAGGATCGGCAAAGTGGGAATGGCCATAAGAACGTCAACAACCCTCATCATAAACTCATCAACGACTCCGCCCAGATAGCCACATATTATTCCCACTGCAGTCCCTACAGCCACTGAAATGGCAGCAGCCGAAAGGCCGATAGAAAGCGATATTCTTGTGCCATATACGAGCTGAGTCCAGAGGTCTGAGCCCATATGATCTGCGCCGAGCAGGCCGTGTACCATGCCAGGGATATAGAACTCCGCGTTACTGATGTATACGCGCGTCGGCTCTTCTCCGGAAGTGGATCTCGCTCGCAGTATAAGCCTGTAGTCTCCCTTAGATGAAAAGATTTTCGGAGCAGGGTCGTCAAAAATCGTAAGGCCTAACCTCTGTTTGAGAGTCAAGTCTCTTGAGTCCACTCTGGCAGGCTGATTACTAAGAGCGCCTGAATACGACTTTCCCCATAGACTATACTCTTTCCCCCCGGGTGTCTCCACTACGCACTCCAGTTCCGTCTTGGAGTCGGGGGATGCGTCTATCCAGTAATTGAAGGTCGCTCCGAAGGTTTTTGGCGGGCTGAAATTGTACGCTATGGGATATGAAAGCTCAACAACACTCTTCTCCGGCTCTTCTTGATATTCCTCAACTTCAAGAAGGCCGGTTTCATCTTCAGGGATACCCTCATCTCTTGGCACAGGTTCAAACTCAATAACACTGACCGTAGCGCCTTCCGCCTCTTCTGCGACAAGTTTCCCCCCTGTCGCCTCGCTGACCGCCCACTCGTCGGGACCAAGAGTTGTCCTGATAGTCGAAGGCGCATCATCATACTTCGGCAGAATAGATCTGAACCAAATAGGAGCAGCTATCCTATCAGCCAAAAGAATCTGCTTGGGATTGTACGGGGTTAAAAACGGAGCAAAGATTGCGACAAAAACATAAACAGCCACCATGGACAGTCCAACCATGCCCAAGGGCTTACGCCTGTATTGCTCCCAAAACGTCGGCGCGCTTATTCCCGTTTGCGTCTTGTTCTTGCTCATTTTGCTCCACCCTCCCCTACCCGGATCCTGGGATCCACGATTCCGTACACAATGTCAGCCGCAAGATTGCAAATTACAACCGCTAAAGCAATAAGGTAAAATGCCCCTTGTGCAGCAGGGTAGTCCTGCATCATAACTGCGTCCATTAGGTACTTGCCCACTCCGTGCCAAGAGAAGATAGTCTCTGTAATGACAGCGCCTGACACCATCCCGGGCAAAGCCCCAAATATCAATGTGACAATAGGAGGCAGGACACTTCTTAGAGCATGGTGGCGCAAAACTGTGTTTTCCGGCAAGCCCTTTGCCCTGGCAGTGACAATGTAATCCTGACCGAGGGCCTCAAGCATTGTATTACGTGTATAAAGAGCCCATGAGCCGAAAGCCACGATTACATTGCTCCCTGCAGGCAATATCAAGTGATGAATCCTGTCTAAGAATTGCAGCAAGAATCCGTCAGGCGGTGGCGCGCTCATAGTACCATGTATCGGCAAAATGGGTATATAGTAGCCAAATAACATCAATAGCAGCAATTGTATCCAGAACGACGGCACCGCAAAAGCAAAGAGGCCGGCTCCTGTTACGAAGTTGTCGCCGAATGTCCCTCTTCTCGACGCAGTATAGACCCCTACTGAAATACCGATAATGGTCGTGAAAGTAAAACTTGTCAAGAACAGCACCATGGTATTGGGGAGTCGTTCCTTCAGTTCATTCACCACAGGCCTTCTTGTAGAGAAAGAAAGCCCTAAATCGAATTTCAGTAAATTGCCGACGTACTTGAAGTACTGTACAATGGGTGGATCGTCAAGACCGAACTGCCTCTTGAGTTCAGCGATGGCTTCCGGAGTAAAGTTGATGTCTATTATCATTTTTGTGGCATCCCCGGGCATAAGGCGAAAGATAGCGAAGTTGAACGTCATGATAACAAACAGCACTATCACTGCATAGCCCAGTCTTCGCAATAGATACCTTGAAAAGCCCAAACAACCTCACCTCACTAACGTAACCTGGCCGGTCAACGCAGCGGTTACCAGCCCCTACCTAATTCCGCCGCCCCGGAAGCCCGGGGCGGCGGATATGTTCCAGGTATTACTCTCTATTCATGTCACTCCTACCGGATGCATCCCTTCTTACTTAGGCAGTCTCCAGTAGATTGGGTTCTTCTTCAGTCTGACATACTCGCCTACCTTATACTGATCCAGGATGAACGGGCCATGTCCGATAACCTTCGTGAGGCCCGGAACTTCCGGGTGAGCCTCAAGCCACGGCTCGAAGGTCTTGTAGTCTTCTACGTCCTTCCAGATCCATTCAGGCAGGAAGCAGTCGTCGGCTCTGTACAGATGCCAGTAGCTCTCGTTCGCAAAGTACACCTTGGCAGTATACTCATCAGGGGTCTCCACCTTAACGATGTACTCTACGTTGGAAATGTATCTCGGAACCTTGTTATCACGCAGGTACTCGATGGTAAACTTGATATCTGCGGAGGTGAAAGGAGTAGTGTCTTGCCACTTGATGCCTTTCTCCAGATACCATGTGATAACAGTGCCCTTCTTGCCGGGTTCAGGCTCCCAAGTGCCAATTTCCCAGCTCTTGGCCATCCACGGAATGTCTTCCATGGTCTCAGGGTGGACTTCCAGTAACCCGTCGTAGAGCCTGCCGAGAACTTCCCACTCGTAAGCGCTGCTTGCGGTGCATGGGTTAAGGACTTTTGGCTCTTCCATGAGCAGCCAGCGGACTGTGCCGCCTTTGCCCTTGACCGGTTTGATGTTGAGAGTCGTCCATTTGTTGGTGTAGTTGGCTGCGCCATAACCATGCATTGGGACGTAACCTGTGAACCTGTCTTTACGGAAGGCGTCCATGTAAGGTCTGGAGTATAGCACAGTATACGGCTGCCGTCTGGCAAGGATGACCTGAGCCTCGTCAGCCGCCTTCTTCGCGACTTCCTCATTAGGCGCATAATAGAGATTATCAAGGATCTTATCCAGTTCAGGGTCACGGATACCCGGTCTGTTGTACCCGGCTTCAATGTCATTAGATGAATGGAAGAAGTTATGTAGCGAGGTAGGTAGACGGCTCAGGCTCCACGCCAACATATACATGTCAAACTCTGCCATATCCAGTTTATCCAGCATAACCGGGAAATCCATTGGCTCCGGCTCTATGGGCAGGTTTATTGCCTGGCACGCTTCGGCAATGATCTTGCCAAGCTCGGCTGAAGTCGGAGCAACTTCGTATGTAGGTGTAAAGATAGTCATCTTCCGAAGCGGTTTTCCTGTCTTCGGATCAAGTCGAATTCCGGTGGCCGGATCTACCGTGTAGCCGGCTGCATCCAACAACTTCTTCGCCTCTTCCGGATTATACGGGAAGCGTGGTATATCTTCCTTATAGAACGCGTTGGACGGAGGCAAGAAAGCAGCCAGCGGCAACATGTAACCCTCAAAGAGAGTCTGGATGATATTGTCACGGTCCACAACGTGCGCGATGGCCTGACGGAGAACGTCTGCATCAAGAGGCTCACGCCTCATGTTGTAGCATAGATAGAACATATGGAAACCATAGTTCATCGTAATCTCCGCACTGGGATTGGCTTTCACCTTATTGAGGTCGGCAGGCCTTGTCAATCCGGGATATACATCGATGTCACCACGCATGAATGCGATAAGCTGCGCCTCAGCGTCTTTAATAATTGGCATGATAATCTGGTCTACGTTTGGCCCGTAGGGTTCCCACTTGACCTGCCCTGCAGTGACGGTCCCGTACGTCATAGCCAGAATCAGGCAAATGGCAACAGGCAAAAGGAACCTTCTTAACTTCACGATTCTACCTCCTTCAGTCATGTTGTCTTAAGACCAATCAAGCGTAAATACTCCTCAACACTCATACGACTCATTTGGGGCTAGGTACCACCCCCTTGACGGTTGCTTACATATATTAAGCAAATAACTTTACCTTGCTTGCCCAGATATTTTCTAAATACCTACAAAAAGGTTAGCCATGCAAGGCACAGTATACATTTCCACATAATCTTTGAAATCCCTTCTTTTTCTCAAGCGCAATATGGCATGTGTTAGCAAGCTTGAGTCGATCATATCCGAATATATCCTATATTGCCGGCACCGGTCTGACATAGCTTCAGGTCTTTGGCGCTCCGCGGGATTCAGAAGAGGTTCGTTACCCTGAAAAATTAGGGATATTCCCATGTATGGAGCCGGCTACTATACTCGGAATATTGCCCCTAACATCCACACGCCCTTCAATTGTCACCATAGGCGTAGTGAATATTACGCCTTTACACTGTTTATATACATTCTCAAAGACAGTAACGTCAATAAGCCCGGTTTCATCCTCAAGGGAAAAGAACACAACAATCTTACCGCTTCTTGTCGGCGGCCGGTGAGGCCTTATTACAAGCCCTGCTACCCTAACAGATGTCCCAATCGGCATCTTTCGGGCGCAGGATGTAGTAATCATATTATCCTTATTCAATCTGACACGTTGTAATTCCATAGGATGCATAGTAGGATGGAGCCCGAGTATGTAAAATTCCCGCTTAAACTTCTCTCGCTCCGAAAAATCCTCTATCTGCGGCAGAATCACAGAGCCTCGCAATGCTTTTGGAACCGCCCATAACATTGCCCTACGGTTACTGTGGATGTTATCAAATGCCCCGCAAAGTATCAAGTTTTCAAGAATGTCCTGTGGTACGGATACGCGTCTGACAAAGTCAAAAAGAGAATCATACCCTGATTGCCCGCGAGACTTGATTATCTCCCGGGCAAGATCTTCCCCCATGCCACGGACTTGTCTCAACCCTATACGTATAGCCTCATTTTCAACGGTAAACTCATATATGCTCTTATTTATGTCCACCGAAAGAATCCTGACTCCTCGCCTCCTTGCTTCAAGGCATATCGTATTAGCAGGATAAAACCCCATAGGTTGATTATTAAGTATAGCTGCGTAAAATTGGGCAGGGAAATGCCTTAGAAGATAAGCTGTCTTGTACGACGTGTCAGCGAATGCAGCAGCATGAGCCTGACAAAAACCATAGCCTGCATAACCTACTATATAAGATAGAATAGTTTCTGCCACATCCGGGGCAATTCCGTTCTTGATAGCCTTTTCCACAAACTCCTTACCTATCTCATCCATTTCCGTCCTGGAACGATGCCGGGTCATAACCTTCCTCAGCCGATCCGCTTCCCCCGGGGTAAAGCCTGCGACTTGACTTGCAATCTCTATTACTTGCTCCTGATAAAGCACTACTCCATAGGTTTTCTTAAGAATCTTTTCAAGAGAAGGATGAATATAAGTGACTTCCTCCAATCCTCTTCTTCTTGCAATAAAAGGTTCTACCATGTTCCCTTGGATAGGCCCCGGACGTATAAGGGCGATACTTGCGACTATATCCTCTATATCGCTTGCGCCCAAGCGTCCCTGAAGGGCTCTTTGCGCAGGGCTTTCCAACTGAAAAACACCGATTGTCTCGCCTTCGTTAACCATTTTGTACGTGGCA
>JAAZEW010000014.1 GCA_012512055.1 Bacillota bacterium
GAGAACCAACCCCTACCGTCCCCTCCGGTAGGGTGCTTTCCCCAGAGAGTATTCAACGAAAGAGGGGCTAGCGATGACACAGGCATTTGAAATGCTGTTATTGGAAGACAACGGTCAAGGGCTAGCTGAATATGCCTTAATTCTGGCGCTTATAGCTTTAGTGACGATAGGTACAGTGTCTATCTTGGGGATCACTGTTCGGACACTGTTTGAAGTCCCTATACCGGTTCTTGAATAGACGTGGCAGGTGACGAGAATGCTCCAAGTATGCGTCGCAAGCTTAATAACTGTCATAGCAGTATGGTTTGACTGTAGGGAACGACGCATCCCAAACCCTCTGGTGTTTACAGGCATAACAGTCGGACTTATCATGGGCCTGGCTTCCGGTGGAACCGAAGGGCTTGGCAGGTCATGTCTGGGGATGATTGTGGGAGTCGGCATTCTATTTATACCTTTTTGCCTGGGATGGATAGGGGCAGGCGATGCGAAACTCCTCGGAGCAATCGGCGCTCTTCTTGGTGCAAAGGGTGCAGCTTTCTCCATGCTGTATGGGGCTATAGCAGGCGGATTCATGTCTGCTGTCGTTCTTTTTAGGCACGGGCAACTCGGGTTATTCGTGATATCATGCCTAACTTGGGTCGCCGGGCTCATCGGCCATGTAATCCCTGGAGCCGTAGGACGAAATCTTCGGAGTTTGAGGCCGGCAGGTGCGAGGGTTCCGGTGCTTTGCTCAGGCCTTCAAGTCCCTTATTCAGTAGCCATTGGCGTTGGAATGATTATTGCGGTTGCAACCGGTTTTTCGGTTATTGGATTTTGAATGAAGGGTCGATGGAGGGAGCCAAGGTGAAAACGCTAATGAAAACTTCTTGGCTACGAGACGACCGTGGACAGGCCCTTGTTGAAATGGCTCTTGTCCTTAGCATACTCCTTCTCCTGCTTACCGGTATTGTGGAATTCGGACGGGTACTCAGCGCCCAACTTGCAGTATCCCATGCGTCCCGTGAAGGGGCAAGAATCGGCGTGGTGGGAGCGGTTGATGAACTCATTAGCCAGAGGACGATGGATGCGGCAGGGACCCTTGTTTCCGAGAAGGTCATTGTTGAAATATCGCCTTCACCGAGTGAGAGGTTGAGAGGCGCTCAACTCACAGTCCGAGTGAAATACCCTGTCGATATCGTGATGCCTTTCATGAACAAGATCCTACCTGATCCGTACTGGGTGCGCGGCGCCACGACAATGCGTGTGGAGTAAGATATGCGTCCCTGGAAGGGGTGATTTAGGTGAGACAGCTCTACCGGGATATCCGAGGCAACGAGAAAGGCAGCGTCATAATTATCGTAGCTTGCGCTATGGTGCTTATGTTAGGGATCGCCGCCCTTGTCATAGACGTCGGCGTTCTATACTACAACAAGGTTGCTCTGTCGAACGCTGCTGATGCTGCAGCTTTAGCAGGTGTGCAGGAGCTTCCTAAGGATCATGGGAAGGCTGTGGAGACAGCAGAGGCCTACGCGGCGAATAACGGTGTAGAGACAAGCCAAGTAGCAGCAGAGGTACTGCCTGACGGCCGCAGCATACAAGTTGAGACATCTCGCGTTGTTCCGTTGGGTTTCGCCAAGATCCTGGGATTCTCTTCCACTAAGGTGACTGCAAACGCCAAAGCCAGTGTAGGTTCAACAAAAGGTTTGTGGGGCGCAGCCCCTTTCGGCGTTGTAGAGGATAGTTTCATATTTGGCGGGGTCTACACCATGAAGTACAGCCCAAGCAATTCTGATGAAACAGGCCCCGGGAATTTCGGCGCGTTGGCGCTGGGCGCCCGAGGGGCTGACAACTACCTGAGCAACATTATGTACGGTTACCAAGGAAGGCTTGAGGTAGGAGATGAGATTCCTACGATTCTTGAGACGGAACCCGGTAACATGGCCGGTCCTACCAGGACAGGGGTTAATTTTAGGATAGCGGAATGCAGCCATGAGCCTAAATGCACATATGACCGCTTTGTCAAAGGATGCCCAAGAGTACTTCTTGTGCCTATTATCGATTCCCTTGACGTAACCGGTCGTAACGGTGTGATACTTACGGGTTTCGCCGCATTTCTCGTAGAAGAAGTGGGCGGGGTGGGAAACGTTTGTCAAGTAACCGGTAGGTTCATTAAGTGGGCGGCGGACGGAGATCTTGGAAACATAAATGACTACGGAGTGGTTTCATACCGTCTTGATAGTTAGGTAAGAGGAGGGGGCTGGATGAAGGGCGGCAAATTGATGTTGGTATTTGCTATTGCCTGTGGATTAATCGCTGCAGTAAGTGTCTACATATACCTTGGGAAGACTATGGCGCCTGCTCCTGCTATTACAACGACCGTGACGGTGGTTGCTGCAAAGTCAGCCATCCCTCCACGGACGAAGATTACACAGGACTTAGTCTATATCAAGGAAGTTCCTGAAGAAGCAGCCCATCCCAAGGTTGTGCGTGACATGACTGATATTCTGGGGCTGATAACGAAATACGAAATCCTCGAAGGCGAGCAAATCCTCATGGACAGGCTGTACTTGGAAGATGAACGTATCGGCCTCGTAACTTCCGTGCCTCGCGACATGAGGGCGGTGACCGTCCCTGTCGACGAGGTTGTGGGCGTTGCAGGCTTTGTCAAGCCGGGCGATAGGGTCGACATTATTGTAACGGCCGGCGGAGTCGGTGACACAGGGGATGTAGCCTTTACAGCGCTGGAGGACATTGAGGTGCTCGCAGTAGCCCAGGAGACGGAAGATAAGAGTCAGGGGAAGGCCAAAGTCAGCACCAGCGTCACTCTGGCTGTAAAGCCGAGTGAGGCGGAAAAGCTGGCTCTTGCCGAGAAAATAGGCAAGCTACGCCTTGCTCTGCGTCCCATGTTTGCAACTGCGACAAAGGGTCAAGGCGTGGTTGCATACGATGTTTTGCGGGAAGTCAAAGGTTGGTCACCTCCCAAATCCGGCGCGAGCACGAGCACCGCTTCAGCGCAGCCTTTAACTTCCACCGGCTACTCCGGAGAGCCTCCTTCCGGATCCGTAGCAGGCGCGCCAAGCACCGGTCCGACAAGCTTGAAAGCAAGCGGTCCAAGTGATACCCCTGAGAAGGGGAAAGCACCCTCGATAGTAGAGGTAATCAGAGGAACTCAGACGACCTACGTTACCTTGGTTGATGGCAGGGAGGTGGCCAAACCGTGATTCGCGGCTACAGAGGGCAGAGAAGCATGAGGCTTCATAAGAAGGCAATACTTAGCGTTATTCTTGGCATAGTCATAGTCTTGTATGCTCCGGCTGCAATGGCCGGGGATGAACCGGCAGCGGCGCCTCAGGCGGATCAGGCGGAGCAAATCCCGGTATTCGCTATAAGCAAGCCATTCGGAGTGGTGGCAGGTTGTTCCAGAATCCTTCCTGTGGAAGACGTGGTAAGAGTGGCTGTGGCAAATCCAAACATCGCAGATGTAGTCGTCGTCTCAAAGACGGAACTAATAATCAACGGCAAGGCTCTTGGCAGAACCACACTTTATATATGGGATTCAATGGGACGTACCGGATATGACGTCAAGGTGTATGAGGATAATGAGGGGCTCATCGAAGAGATCTCGGAAGTCATAGGGCTTCCAGAGTTGGAACTGCGACTTGCCAAGTCTACGCTCCTTATGGAAGGCGTATGTCAGACAGACGCCGAGTACGAGCGCGCAGACAAGATAGCCAGGGCGTACGCAGACAAAGTCCTGAACCTCATCACAGTGCTCGACCCGAAAATACCGCCGCCTCCGCCTACAATTGACGGGTCTGAAGTTGAAGCAAGCATGGGAATTGACGGGGTAGGCGTGCGCGTCGTAAAAGACGCGATAATCCTTGAAGGCCTGGTGGACAAGGCAAGTGACGTAGAACGCGCTGAAAGCTTCGCGAGACTCTATACGCCAAAGGTGCTGAATTTCATAGATGTTGCCACTCCTCCTGCGCCTGAAGAAGGCGAGAATGAAGAAGACGTGCCAGAAGTGGAAGACGGCCCGGAAGATACAAGCCTCGGCCCCAAAGTAGCTGAGGCGGATATCAAATCTGAGGAGATCGAGGATGCCCCTGTAGGAGATTCCGATGAAGAACTCCGGGATAAGATAATAGCCGCGCTTCGTGATCCCAGGATAGAAGTTATGGTCGTAGACGGCACAGCGCTTCTCGAAGGTGAAGTGTCGGATGATCATGTCAAGGAAAGAGCTGAGGCTGTGGCTAAGCTTTACGCCCGGAAGGTAGTCAGTGTCCTTAGGGTCGTTGAGGCTGAAGCACAGCCGCCCCCAGCTCCTCCTCTCCCACCTTCGGAGCTGCCGAAAGCAGCTCCGGAGGTCCCTCTGGAAGATAGGGTCACCGAGTACATCGCTCAGCCTGATATTGTCGTGCGC
>JAAZEW010000364.1 GCA_012512055.1 Bacillota bacterium
GTCATGGATAGACGGTCAATGGGGCGACACTTATTCGTACTTGGCCGGGAAATCGGAAAGCTTTAATCTGGTCGGCAGAACCAGCGATGGCACTGAATATCAAAGGTCTTACACTTTCCACTTCATTAACTCCGGGCTATATCTCTTTGATCCTTATTTCGAATACTATGTGGATGGTGGGGCGGTCCGGCGGGATTTCGGAGACTTCAACATTATCAACGCCACTAAGAAAGTTGGTTATACTGACAGCACCATACAGGCGGCAATCGATGCAGCCAGCTCCGGAGACAGGATTTATGTAGGCCCCGGAACCTATGACGAAAACATAAGCATCAACAAGAGCATCACCCTCATTGGAGACCCCAGTGATGGCTGCATGCCTGACTATGTGGAAGACAATGTTGTTTGTGAAAGACTTCTGGGCACCAGCTCCAACGCCCCTGTTTTAAATGGCAGCGGCCTTAGCGGGGCAACCGGCATCCAGATTGGCAGTGGAGTGAGCGATGTTACCGTTCTAGGGTTTGAAATCCAGAACTTTGACACCGGCATAGTTGCCCAGGGAGACAGTATGAATGACTTGAAGATCGAAGGCAATTACATCCACAATGTCAGTGATGCTATCTCAGGCGGCACCACTGGAACACAGACGCTAACCGATTGGTCTGTCAACAAGAATATAATGGATGTCAGTGGTATGGGTATTGACTTAGTTAACATTGGCAGCTTGGAAGTCGACAAGAACCGTATCACCGCAGCCGGAACAGCCCTTGAAGTGAAAGCAAGCGGTAACCATACGGTCGCGAATGTTGACATCACGGATAATGAAATCTCAGGCACCGTGAATGTTCTTGCTCAGTCAACAGTTGGCCAAAGCGTAACCCTAAAGACTGTGACCATCAAGGACAACACGATAAACGGAAGGACGAATATCGAAACCCTGGCAGACGGCTATGCAAAAGTTGAATATGTCACCATGCGAGACAACGAGATCTACTTTACAGATAAGGGCATCAATATCACAGCTAATGCACTAAGTGGATCGGGCTCTGCCGCTGTAGAAAATATATTCGTAAACAGCAACGAATTGGCGGGAAGCTCTGTCGGCATCGATGTTTCCAAGCAGGCCAGCGGCGGTGGCTGGTCCGAACTGAGGAATCTCACCATCACGGGCAATAGGCTGGCTATCACTAACCCAACGGCAGACGCGTATGCAGTTGGCCTAGCAGATGTGGAAGGCTATTCCGAGTTTGAGAACAATAAGATAACTCTAAGCGGCACTCTGACCGACGGTGCTTATGACGGAGTAGATATCTCCGGCAGCGCTACCGGTAGCTGGACCATAACCGGTAACGAGTTGGACGGGAATAAAGTTGGAACAGCAAGTTCCGGCATCCGCTTGAGAAGCAGCCTAGCTTCAGCGGCAGAGTTGACCTTGACCGAAAAAAATAGGATTACCGGCTGGGCCCAAGGAATTCTCTCAGGTGCGCTGGCTAGCGGTACGAAAGTGGAGCTTCGCCGCAACTGGATTTCAGGCAACTCCAGCTACGGAATTTCAAACGATGCTAACGGCGCCACTATCGACGCTGTCCTCAACTACTGGGGCGACAAGAGCGGGCCATATCATTCTACCAACCAAGATGGACAGGGTAACCCTGTAAGCGACAATGTCAACTTTGTTCCCTGGCACCAAGACGCAGATTTCATCAGCTTGTCCGATGGCACTGTGGTAAACATTGACAAAGAGAAGTATTATCACAGCATCCAGGAAGCTGTTAATGAAGCCAACCCGGGAGACACCATACAGGTGGCGGCGGGAACGTATTATGAAAGTGTCACCATCAGTAAGAGCATCACCCTGACGGGAGACTGCGGTGAGGAAAACACTCCTGGTCCCGGTAAAAATGCCCCAATCCTCGATGGCACCGGCCAAGGAGACCATAAGTATGGCTTCTACATTGTTGGAGATAATGCACACGATGTAGTCATAGAGGGGTTCGAAATAAAGAACTTTAACGCCGCCGGGGCGTCAGGGATATTTGGTCATTGTGTTGGGGTAAACAACATAACAGTAAGATACAATTACATTCATGATGTCGCGGCTCATGGCGTCCGCGCCTTTAATGCATACGAGGAAGAAACAATGACAGGTTGGGCCGTTACACACAATGTAATTGAGAAATTCGGCGGCATCGGCGGAAATGGAATCTATTTCGTTGGTGTTAGCAACTCGCTGATTAGCAAAAACAAAATCCTCCCCTCCCCTTCTCGCATGGCTATAGTGCTGTGTGCTGAGGTAACGGGTCCCAAACATCTCACCATGTCTGGAATCACGATCAGCTACAACGAGATCATCGACTGCCAGGACAGAGCGATATATATTTACGCTAATGCAATGTATTCCGACTGTAGTGCGACAATTCAGGATGTGACTATTTACGATAACAATATAACGGGTAATTTTGTCGCAATTAACCTCTGGAAAACCGGAGCCGGCACTAGAGATCTGAAAGATATTTGTATAACCGGCAACAATCTCACTGTCAACAATCCAAACGCATTCTGCTATGCTGTCCACCTGGATAATGTCGGTGGCACCTCCAGCTTCAGCGGCAACACCGTTAAGATAATCGGTGGGACTGATGAGCGTTGCGATGGGGTCATGATTGCGGGCGATGCTACAGGAAACTGGACAGTAGAAGATAATTATCTCGATGGAAATAAAGCGTATGCGAGCAGCATCGGGATTTTGTTTGTGGTTGTACCTGCATCGGCTACATTGGATATGAATCGAAACACAGTGACTGGATGGGACCGGGGAATTCTCACAGACGCTCAACAATATCAGACGAGAGTCACTCTTCGTGCTAACTGCATCTTCGGTAACAATATTGGAGTTGCAAACTTTGGTGTCGCCGGAGTCGACGCCACCCTCAACTACTGGGGTCATGAAAGCGGTCCATACCATGCCACTCAGAACCCAAGTGGCCAAGGCAACTCTGTCAGTGACAATGTTCTCTTCGACCCCTGGTTCATTGACGAAGAGTGTACAACAACATCCGATGGTTCAAACCCACTGTCTATGGGTCTCATGCAAGCAATGTTAGAACCCTTTATCGTCACCTTTAAGGGTAACGGTGGCACACTGGCGACGACGGGTGAGGAAGTTGAGAACGGGACTACATTAGAAACACAACCGATTGTTATCAGAGACGGGTACACTTTTGTAGA
>JAAZEW010000152.1 GCA_012512055.1 Bacillota bacterium
ATCTCATCTGCAAGATCCACATCAAAACCAATAAGGTTACCCTTTTCATCTCTGTACTCCATGGGAGGAAAGGCGTCATCCACGCCTATTCTGATGACACCTGCTGCCTTCACCTTTTCCAACGAACCGTCGCTTGACGCGCCCAAAACCACACTACTCGCCATCAATACAGCAGTAACCACCGTAATCAGCACAATCTGTGACAATCTTCTCGATTTCTTTGCCATAATAATTGCCTCCTCACTTCTTTACCTTCTCTTGGTTTCTACTTTGCACGTGTCTTTGTGTGCTGCATCAGACCTTTGGACAAAAAAACACCTCTCGCCCCATACAAGGGACGAGAGGTGACTCCCGTGGTCCCACCCTAATTGGCTACCCATTTTCTTTTCGATCGGGCAACCCACTCATGTCCGGTACGGCACACTGTCCCGAGTGGACTCATGTGATTATACCTCCCCGCAGTAACGGGCGGGACCCGTCAAAGCCTACTCCCATCATAGAGTCATTATGGCATTTCCCCACCACATGACCTAGTTTCGGTTTGCGCTCCGGGGTGTGTTTCAACCGGCGCTTTGTGCCAGGCTCTCACCGTCCCCGGCTCGCTTAGACCCTCCATCCGGCCTACTTATCCCCGTCATAGCTTTTTCTTATCATTACACTCGGTCTTATCGTCTTCACCCTGTAAACTCTTTGGCCTGCGCAGGCTTGCATTCAGGATGTTCCGATTTACGGATACTCTAGCACGGCTTACCAGACTTGTCAAGGACTCTTTGGAAAATTATTCGCAACTAATACACAGGCCTCGCCCGGACCCAGTTCAAAAACCCCGAGTCTCCCGCCTGAGACTTCATTTGACCGGCCTGTGAAAACGTCAACAAAGACCGTGCCGTCACTGACATTGTCCACAGCAAGGTCTACCGACACACCCGTATCCCCTGCACATACCGCCACAACAACAACCTGCCCGCCATAAACACGGGAAAAAGCTAAAGTTCGTGTAGGATCATCCGCCAATAGCCAGCGCATGTTCCCGCGCCTCAGTGCAATATTGCTCTTCCGAAGGCGGATCAGGCCTTTATATAGCTTGAGAAGCTCTCGATCCTGTTCAGGTTCATCCCAGATCATTGTCCCACGGCATCCCGGATCTTTAGAACCCCTCATCCCGACTTCGTCACCATAATAAACTATAGGTGCGCCGGGGTATGTCATCTGGAAAACGATTGCAGGTATCATCCGCGTCTTGTTTCCGCGAAACGCAGTGCACACTCGCTCTGTGTCATGGCTTCCTAAGAGGTTCAGAAGTGCCATTGACGCAACGTCCGGATAGTCCGCTCTTGCGGACTCAAGCCTCCTCACCAAATCCGAGGCCTTGCAGGTTTTCCGTGCAAAAAAGTCCAGAACTGCGTCACGGAACACGTAATTCATTACTGCATCAAACTGATCCCCCTGAAGCCACGCACTTCCGTTATGCCAAATCTCACCGACGATATATGCGTCAGGATTGATCCCCTTGACATGCTCACGAAATTCTCTCCAGAAAAAGTGGCCGATTTCGTTGGGAACATCCAGCCGCCACCCGTCAATCCCTAACTCCATCCAGTATGTGACTACATCCAAAATGTATCTGCGCACTTCCGGATTTTCCATGTTAAGCTGGGGAAGGTCGGGAAATCCCCACCAAGCCTCATAATTGGGTTTCGGTGACCTCTGAATTGGGAAATCATGAATATGGTACCAGTCCACGTAACGGGAATCTCGCCCTTTCTTCACAATATCCTGAAACGCCCAGAAGTTGTATCCTGTGTGATTGAAGACCCCGTCTAGGATAACCTTGATTCCAGCAGCGTGAAGAGCTGACAGCATTTCTTTGAACTTGTCCAGGCTGCCAAAACTCGGATCAATCGTCTTGTAGTCGGACGTATCGTATTTGTGATTTGAAGGCGCCTCAAAAATGGGGTTGAACCAGATTGCAGTAATCCCGAGCTCCTCAAGGTAGGGAATATTATCGATGACTCCCTGGAAGTCGCCGCCGAAGAAATTACCTGTTGTCGGAGTTCCTCCCCAGCTACGAACAGCAAATGGATCATTTGCCGGGTCGCCGTTTGCAAACCGATCAGGAAATACCTGATAAAACACGGCATCCTTCACCCATTCCGGGGTCTGAAACACAGAAAAACCGGTGAGGTCCAGCTCAAACCAGTCGTTCGCGCCGGGTTCATCCCTGCTTACGCCTGCGGACGAGTACCAAAGCCTCGCATCACCGTCTTCCAGCTCAAATCGATAACATAGAAGTCCATAGGATGCAGGAATCACAGTCCGGTAATACGTGAAGCCCCCGACAGTTGCATAAGGCTCCATAGGAACGCTTCCTCTGACGCCGGCCGGTGCCTGGCTGTCACAACCGTCAGTGCAACCCTCGTCACTGAAGAGGCTCAACGCATATTCCATCCGCACTTTCTCAACGTCAGATGCCCTTGTCCTAAGTCTTATTGCAACGGTCGTGCTGCTTTCACGTTCGACGTAGGGGGAGGCATTCTCGTGCCGGAGGGCTTCAGCCACTATCTGACCGTCTCCCGTGCTGCACTCGGCTTTCAGCAACTCGTTATCACCCACTATGATGACGGAATTTCGCCCCCCATAACCGTCATCACGGAACTCCTCTGCTTTCATGTCTGTCACCCACACCGTCCCATCCACGACAAACTTGTACTGGTGTTCACCTTGAGGTAGCCTCAGCACTACCTTCCATGTGCCGTCTCCGTCCGTATCTTCCATAGGCGTGGCAGATACGCTCCAATTGTTGAATGTCCCTGCCAAGCAGACAGTTCTCACAGGACGTCCGGGCATGAATGTAAACTCTACCTCAAAAGCCTTGCTGTCCGCCGGCAGACTCAGAGAGAAAACAACGATCATCAGTATACTATATACAAAGACGTTCCGCATGACAGCTTTGGACATATTCCTGACCTCCGGTCCGGCACACGCTTTGCAATCCCCATGCAAACCCGGGGGCTCCACGCCCTGAGACCCTTGGCCTCTTCTTACCTACAACCCCCGGGCATTACAGCATGAGGGGAAACCGGGCTATCCCCGAACGGGGCTTAGCCTTCACTCCTCAGAACCATACACCATTGGCACTTCAGCCAATTTGCCGGCATTTATGTCATAAGCTCCTAAAATCTCCTCCTGAGTCATTCCCAACGGAGCCAGGAGATCCAGGACATTTGGATCGACGTGTGAATCGTGTCCGCCTCCAAGCCTCCACTCTTGCGCAGTCTCCTGGACTTCCCTCGCCCTGAGGTTCCCGGTGGCAGCATAACCTTCCTGGCTTAGTATGAATACCTGGTACCCCCAATGGGGTTCCGGCATACCCAGAACCGATTTGGGCACATGGATGGAGATAACGTTGTTCAGAGTATCCACGCTTACTCTAACCGCTCCATCAAGTTCTCTTCCGTCAGGTGTGAATATCCGCTGCATCCAGCCTTCCGTCCAAATAGCGTACTCCCATGCGCATTCCGGCGAAAATGTCACGTTCCTTCCACCAAGAGCGTCAGTCTCTCCTCTACCGGGCTTGCCGTCGGTGTCAATGTAAATGTCGATGGTTTGCAGGGATACTCCAATCGGCGAGTTCCATGGATTCGTAATCTCAGCCGCAAACTCGACTTGGAACACAATTTCATCCTGTACGTCCAGCACTTCAAAGGACAACATGTCAAACACGCCCGGTGTGAACACCTGGCTTAGCGGGTATGTATATGTGCCCGGGCCGTAGTCATCACCTTGCGGATCATCCCACCTAAACAGGGTCGTTCCTCGGACAACTTCAGGCACCCTGACTGCACAGGGGCCTTCGCAAGGAATCATGTCCACATTGCGCCCATCTTGTGAAGCGACTGCAGCAATGCTCACAACATCCCCGGGCCTTAGATTGATATCTGCAAACGGTAGCTGTATCTCAATGGTCTGGTTCACGCCTGATGCCGTTACAGGCCTTGCGTCAACCCACGCTTCATTACCGTCAGCGAACGCAAGTTGTGCTTTCCCTGTGCCGGGCCCGGCTACCTTGCCAAAATCCACCAGCATCTCAGTGCCGGGAGAAAACCCGACTACTGTCGCATCAGGGCCTTCCCTGCTCCACCTTGGCATGCTGTTCTGTTCCATCCGCCTGGGATTGGCAAGATACAAAGCCACTGCCAAATCAGTTCCATAGACGTCTTTCAGCCCGCCTCTGATATCTATACGAACGTAGAGGTTTTCTGCGTCGACTCCCAGCCACAAGGCGCGCAGGATGTTCATCTCCTCCCCGCCGGGGAGCGTTGCAGCCTCCTGCTTGAAGTAGAGAGCGGCTTCGTTCCACTCACCTGCCTGGATTATGCCATCAACTTCCATTTCTCTCATGAAATCCTTCATCTTCGCATTGGGCACTGCAGGCTCCTTCGGGATGATCGGCATGTAAAGGTATCCCGGCACCTGCCGGCCTATATATGAGTAGACATTCTGCAAATGAATCCGGAAAAGCTCGTCAAAGGCATGATCTTGCCCGGAATCCTGGTCATCCCCGTACCACCAGAACCAATCACTGCCTTCGGCTGCGTAAAACTCATCCCACGCTTTCTCAAGCGCGTCCGCCTCCTTCGCGTCCAACTTTCGCGCAGCCGCTTCCTGAGTATAGTCAGCCAGAGTTCTTCTGGCTTTAGCCAGGTAATCCCAGGCTCTGTTCTCCTCGGTTTCACCTATCCATGTCTCAAGATTGCTGTCGATCCACGATCCTGTGTAAAGCTTCGGGATCTTTGCCGTAGCCGGATGCTCTTTCAGGAATTCACTTACTGTCACAGTTTTGAATCCGGGATCTTGGTCAAGCATCGTATAGAGGGCATGGAGGAACTCCTTGCCGTCATTCTCGTAGTATTCCCAGCAGTTTTCTCCGTCAAGGGCAATAGTCACAATGTGCGGGCCCGGCTCGCCTGACAAGTCGCGTTCAACTTTCCGTAAATACTCCATGAAATCCAGGGCAGCAGCCGTGCCATTCATTCCCGAGTAACTGAACCCAACCTTATCAGACAACACAATGTCCCTGAACAGAATTGCAACTGCCTTCCCGTCCTCTTCAACGAGATAGGGTTTGTACAGAAGATCCGGACGCGCTACGTTCCCTGCACTGTCTCGCAGGCTTATCCCCAGAGACCGCGCAAGTATCCCTTCACTTGATACCATCCACTCAAATCCTGCATCATGGACAAGCCCTACAATATCCTGGCCTACGGCTTGCTCAGAAGGCCATAGCCCTTTGGGTTTCCTCGCGAAATGATCCTCATATGATTTGATTGCCATCCGGAGTTGCGCTTCCACGTCCACAGGATGTGCAAACGGCTCTCCGGGAAGCTCCAGGTTGGGACTGGCAATCCGTGCAAGGTTTACATCGTAAAGGAGCGGCATAATCGGATGATAAAACGGAGTCGTAGTCACTTCAATTTGCCCTCTATCCTGCATCTCCTTATGAAGTGGAATGACTTTCCCCACGATTTCCAGGTGTTTGTCTAAGACTTGCTGTTTCTCATGTTCAGTGAAGCCTGCGCCCTTCTTAACAAGGGCTTGAATAGCCGCGTCTTCCTCGATGAAATCAGGATCCAACCAGGCGAGGTTGAACCACACCTGCAAGTCCCTGAAGTCGTCTTCCGTGTATTTCTCTATCGCCTCTGCAATTCCGCTGTCTGAGACGACCTCTCCCCTTTTCTGAAGAAGCTGCCAGTACCTTGAATACCTTTTTATCATGCGCTCCCAATTTGCGTCAAAAAACCTTCTCAGGATGAACTCCTTGTCTTCCCTTGTCAGCTCAGACGCAGGTTTCTCGCTGAGAATCAACTGAATATCCTTTGCTCCTGCTTCGTATTCATCCAATTGAAGAATCAATGAAGGAACATAATTGAATCCCAAACGCACATTGGGATAATCCTTTAGAATCGCAACCATGTCACAGTAATCCTTTGCCGCGTGCATCCTGACCCACGGCATCATATACAATCCAGTCGCAGTGTTCTTGTAAAAAGGCTGATGGTTATGCCAGATAAGCGCCACATACAATGGCTCGTCTTGAGCTGTCGCCGATATGGACGCTAACCCCATCACAGTCGCCACAAGCAACACAAGTGCCGGAGCCCTCAAAATCCATCCTTTCATGGCTTAGCGTTACCTCCTTACATCTTTGCACTCCAGGCTTACCCCTCAGCGGCAAGCCTGCACCACTCCTCAGCAGCACGCCTGCTTTATTCCCTAAATAGATCACCATAAGTGATCGCCGGTTCCAGAAAGTGTACGTACCGTGCGGGGCCACCCAAGACCTCGGGAAACGAGCGAAAACTAATGAGCTCATACTTAGGAGCAAGCATGGATTACCACCCAGCAGCGAGCCTACGTTATTCCCTAACAGTAAGCCTACGTTATTCCCTGGCAGCAAGCCTAGGTGACTCCTCAGCAACACGCCTACGTCATTCCCCAGCAGTAAGCTTGGGTTACCACCGGGCGGCAGACCCAGGTTTTTCCTCAACGGCAGGCCCGGGTTACGCCTTAGCCGGAGCATATTCACAGCCGGTAAGATGTCAGTGCATCAAATATAGCCAAACATAGCGCGCTATAACGTTGTAGTATCAACAAGAATATTATCACATTTCCATAGTCTGCATGTCAAGGACAAGTCTGTAACGGCCCGGTCGGCTCATGGCAGTATCACATTATAGAAGAGTGCCCGGGCCGTTAAAGCCCGGGCACACATTAATCCTAACCTGCGACCCATACATAAGATTACTTCGCGACTATCCTTCCTTCAATCCCGGGAGATACTTTACCTAACCGCCCAACGTAGGCGGCAAATACGTTGCGAAGCATCTCACCTGATGAGAAAATCACCTTGCACTCCTTAAGCATGTCGTACCCGTCTCCGCCTGCAGCAACAAAATCGTTTGTGGCGACTGTGTATACCCGCTTCTCGTCCAGTGGCTTGTTGTCCACTGATACGGACACCACCCGCTCCCCGGGAGCTTTGGCAGGATCAAACTCAAACAACAAGCCGGACACCTGTAGAAATGCGCCGAGCTGATTTGGATACTCACTGACAGATCGCTCCAACGCGGCTTTGATGTCAGCCCCCGTGACCTCCATTACCACAAGGGTGTTATCGAACGGCAAGACAGTAAACACATCCCCCACCGTGATGGGCCCTGCCTTAACGGAGGCTCGAATTCCGCCGCCGTTAGTCAGAGCAATATCGGCAGCACCCGCCTCACGCATCACATCTGCCACAAGGTTCCCGAGATTAGTCTCTCTCGTCCTGACGTTTGCACGCTCTCCGTCAAGAGCGACAGCCGCCTCGCCGATGACCTCCGAAAGCTTCACCTCGAGTTCCTTGTTATAGGTCCTGATGATTTCGCCTATCCTGCTGTCTTCCACAACATCAGGCCCACAAGGAATCAGAGCGCCTGCGTAGTCAGTGATTTTCCCGTTTTCATAACTTACTTCGAGACTGCCGAGGGATTCTGCGTGTTCACCTGATTGGACTATTACTGTGTTTGCAACCAGCTCAGGTCTGTCCAATTTCGTATGGCTATGTCCGCCGACGATAATATCAATCCCCGGAACCTTGCTGGCAAGTAACCTGTCATCATCGTACCCGATGTGAGTGAGCCCAATCACCAGGTCCACGTTCTCATAGTCTCGAAGGTATGGAACCATCCAGCTTGAAATTCTTATTGGATCGAGGAATTCCAGACCCTCGACATTCTTCGGGTGTGTCACTGTAGGCGTATCAGTCGGAGTCAGGCCGAATATGCCTATTCTCTTTCCGCCGACAGGCAGGATTAGCGCACCGGGAAAAAGTGTACGCCTGCTGTTTGCCTGGATTGTGTTGGCTGAGAGAAATGTGAAATCCGCTTCTTCAGCCCTCTTAAGCAATACAGACTGTCCATAGTTGAACTCGTGGTTGCCTATGGCCATGGCATCGACGCCAATGGCTTCCAAGGCTTCCACCATAGGCACGCCTTCGAACAGATTAACAATGTTGGTTCCATGAAGTGCGTCCCCTGCATTCAAAATGATTACGCTTCCCGCCTTCTCTCCGACGATATCTTGTACGAGCGTTGCCAGTTTAATCATTCCACCGACAAGTACATCAGAATCCGCCGCTTTGGAAGACTCCAGCCTGCCATGAATATCGTTCATGTAAAGAATGACGATCTCATTCTCATCTGCAGCCGCCACACATACGGGCGCGACGCAAACCACCATCATTACGACTGCAAGAATCAGTAAGCGGAGATTGCTTTTCCTTGGCACCCTCAACATATACGACCCTCCCAAATAAGTTCTTTGAAGCCTACATTACTTATTCTCCGAAGGCCATTTTTTCCCTTCATAGGTTTCCTTCTCCATTGATCTAAAGCGCTCGCGCAACACTCGCGCAACGCTCGCGCCTCTCATTGTTGCGGCATTTCCCGGGACTGTAATGGCCAACAGGATCTTTCTACCTGCCCGGCTTAGCCTGACTCAGAAGCTAACAGTGCCGGCCCGGCGCAATAGGAGAAACCGTTTCAAATCATAAAATCGGAGTATAAGGTAACGTGAGAATCAAACAGGAAGTTGGGAAAAAACTTACGCAGCAGATCAGTGGTGAATCAGCGGCCGATAAGCCGATAAGTGGATCAGTGGTAGATAAATGGTCGGGGCGAGAGGATTTGAACCTCCGACCTCCTGCTCCCAAAGCAGGCGCGCTAGCCAAACTACGCTACGCCCCGACAGAGACCCGTCTTTCATTGACAACGATAGTATACGCGAACGACTGCCCCGTGTCAAACCCTCGAATTGCCTCTGTCGCTGTCCATAGCGGTATCTTGATTCAAGCTGAATTCCATGCTATCGTGAGGCAAAGGGTTTGGCAGCAAAGGAAGAACCTTTGCAGCGCGAATGAACGCGATCCAGGAAGGGTTTGATTGAGTTGCAGCGTATACCTGCGTCACTGTTGAGCAAACTTAAGAATCAGCATACCCTGGCCATTCTCGCAATACTCACCTGCACGATCTTATGGGGGTTGTCCTTCATCAGCGCAAAATCCCTGCTCATTGCAGGATTAACGCCCATTCAGGTCAACTCCGCCAGGTTCATTCCGGCCACTGCAGTCTTCCTAATCTTGTATCTTGCCCGTCACTCTCTGCGGGCCGATAGAGTTGAACATCAAGACCAAAATCCCCAACCGCGTCATGCTACCGGTAACCCGGGCCGCACCTGGGAATTTCCAGCAAAAGCAGGGTTAGCCGCGATAATGGGTATTCCGGTTTACTTCCTCTTGGAAACCGTAGGCCTCAATTTTACCTCTGCCGGCACCGCGTCGCTCATAACAGGGCTTTCTCCCATCATAAACGCAATCGCGCTTCTCATCTTCCTGCGAGTAAGCATAGCCCGCATTCAGTGGGCAGGTGTAATCATGTCATGCTTCGGCGTATACGTGGTAGCGCGAGCTGACATCAACCTCTCCGTGTCTCAAACAGCAATGCTCGGCAATTCACTGGTATTCTTGTCCGCCTGCTCATGGGTGGCATATACGATAATGAATAAGCCTCTCACTCTCAAATACGACAATCTGACTCTCAACACTTATCAACATTTGGTAGGGACAGCGGTCCTGTGGTTGATTGCATTTCTCAAAGAAGGCATCCCTTTTGCCCGATGGAATCCGGTGATCTGGGCAAACATCCTCTATCTCGGTATATTCTGCTCTGCCCTTGCCTTTTTCCTCTATCTCTTTGCCTTACAGAGATTAAGCTCAACTGTGATTACGAGCTTCATAAACCTTGTCCCATTTGTCAGCGTGTTAGGAGCGAGAGTCTTCCTTGGCGAGCCGGTGTCTTTCACTAAACTGTTAGGGGGGATTCTAACAATCACCGGAGTATACCTTGTCAGTTCTCAGGACACATCTTCTACACAGACCCCCCGCACCGAATCTATAGAGTTGCCCTACGGCAAATCCATATAGGTAGCCTGCAACGAGTCAACACCCGCGCGGCGCCAATATCGTAGCAGCTATGACAACCGGAATAACTCCTCAATAAGAGGAAGAGCAGCCCTAAGGGCTAAGGCTCTGTGGCTCACGGCATTTTTCACATCCTGAGGCAGCGCTGCGAAACTCCTGGTATGCCCAAGGGGAATGAAAACCGGGTCATATCCGAATCCGCCGCATCCGTCAGGTGCAAAACCTATCTTGCCTTCGCATACCCCTTCAACCGACTCACCTCTCCCGGAAGGATCCGCCAGCGCCACAACGCACCTGAACCTTGCAGTCCTGTTCGCATCCTCAACACCTTCCAACAGCGACAGGAGCTTCTCATAGTTAGCTCTGTCCCGCTCCCGGCCGCGCGGGAGATCACCCCCTGCAAACCTGGCAGAGTGAACGCCCGGCGCCCCGCAAAGCGCATCAACCTCAAGGCCGCTGTCATCCGCCAGCGCCACCTCTCCTGTGGCCTTCGCAATCACCCGTGCCTTACTCATGGCGTTGTCCTGGAATGTCTCGCCATCCTCCACAACATCGGGTATGTCATTGTAAGCGGAACACGCCACAACTTCTATAGGAAGATGCCTCAATATCTCCTTGATTTCCAACACCTTCCCCGGATTCTTCGTTGCCAGAACCAGGCGCGACATCTCAGCGCCCCACCTTCCGGACAAGGTCTCCAAGGACCTCCTTTTGCACATCAATGAGGCTCACAATGCCATCCTCTGCGACCTTGAGCATCTCGTCCAACTGGGTTTTTGTAAAGGGATTTCCTTCAGCCGTGCCTTGAACCTCAACAAGCAGCCCGTGTCCGGTCATGACTACGTTCATGTCTACACCTGCACGCGAATCTTCTTCAAAGGTCAAGTCCATCATTACCTTGTTGTCAACTATACCTACACTGGTCGCAGCAATGAAATCCGTAACAGGAAACGGCTTGTGGTTCCACGAACTTCCATTAGGAAACATCGTATTGACCGCATCCACGAGCGCCACAAAAGCCCCGGTTATCGCACAAGTCCGTGTGCCGCCGTCAGCTTGTATGACGTCACAATCTATCCAAACAGTCCGTTCGCCGAGAGACTCCAAATTCACAACTGATCTCAGCGCCCGTCCTACCAGCCTTTGAATCTCGTATGTCCGTCCTGACCTGCCCCTTGCGGCCTCGCGCGGATTCCGCTCGCCGGTAGCCCGCGGGAGCATACCGTATTCCGCAGTCACCCAACCCTTTTCCTGGCCTTTCAGAAACTGAGGCACCCTGTCTTCAACTGAAGCTGTGCATACCACCTTGGTATCACCAACCTCAATCAACACAGAACCTTCTGCGTACTTAATGAACCCCCTCGTAATTTTCACGGGCCTCATTTCCCTGCAAGCTCTCCCATCGTGCCGTGTCATGCCAACCTCACCTCCGCTATCAGCCTATCATCCCCAGTTTAGAGCAGTCCAAACACGAAAATCAGATTATGACAAGTCTACTCGCCTGGTCTCAGCTAAGTTGTCGCCTAATAGCTTGCTTCCGACAGCAGTAAAGAGCACAGGGTCGCCACTTACCGCAAACTCATGCTGCCCTGTTTTCTCCCGGCTTTGCAGGCCCAGCTCCTGAAGGGCTGCAGCCGCTACCGTAACCGTCTCTCGGGCAGGATCCACAATCTCCACGCGCGGCCCGGTAATCCGCTTAATATGCTCAATCAGGTAAGGATAGTGAGTGCACCCCAGAACCAGAACATCAATATCCTCAGCCATCAGGGGGGCAATGTAATCATGAAGCGCGCGAATGGTCTCCTCTGAATTGATGGCACCCTTCTCAATCAGCGGGACAAGTTGTGGGCAAGCTGAGCTAAACACCTTTCCTTCAGCTAAATATTCCTTTATCGCCTTCTCATAGGTGCAGCTCCGGATTGTCCCTGACGTTCCCATAACGCCGATTCTTCCGGTTCGCGTTGCCTTTGACGCAGCGTACGCTCCTGGACGCAGAACACCTATGATAGGAATGTCAAACTCAAGTTTCACGTACTCCAAAACCTGCGATGACGTAGTATTGCATGCAGCAATAATGTACTTCGAACCTTGGCCTATCAAGAA
Source organism: Bacillota bacterium (assembly GCA_012512055.1). The sequence continues at coordinate 12,122 of JAAZEW010000152.1, forward strand.
CTTGATGATTTCGCGGGAAAACCCCAGGAGTTCTTCGGCTGTCTTCTCCCCATAAGGAATCCTGGCAGTATCCCCGAAATAGACAACACGCTCCCAGGGCAGCTTAGAGGATATTTCACGGACGACGGTAAGCCCTCCCACTCCTGAGTCATAGACACCGATGGGTCGCGAATTCAATAACTTCACCTCCGGCAACTGATGCTACGATGATTATTATATGTCATACCTTGGCCTATAGCGCAAAAAAAATAGCTTACCTCTCGGATCAAGCTGCATTGCCTCGTCATTTGCCTATCTGCCTGAACAGATCGGGATTATGACTGCTCCTCCTGCCCTTCTAATTGTTCAGTTCGGCTCCCGCTGTCTTCCTGCTCATCCTCTTGCAAGCCAGAGCCGGAGAAGGTTGCGGCCTCATCGCTTTCCGTCACAAGCGGCTTCTCTTCCGGGCCTACCGGCGCCTGTGATTGGCGATCTTTGCGCCACTGGAAATAGGCGGCTATTCCGTTTGTTATGCCCTGGGCAGCTTTCTGCCGGAAAGCAGGGTCAAGAAGGAGCAGCTCCTCTTTGAGGTTGGACATGAAGACTACTTCCACAAGACATGCAGGACACCTCGCCTCCCGAATCACCATAAGGTCGTTCCTCTCCCGCGCCCCCCGGTCAAATTGCCTAATCTGACTTACAAGAGCAGTCTGGACGTATTCTGCCAGGATCCTACTCATAGACACTGTACCTGAATACAGAGTCTCAGTGCCTGTAGGCTCTCCGGTTCTTGACGCATTTGCGTGGATGCTGATAAACGCGTCGACACGCCCGTTTGAGGCAGCCTTCACGCGCTCAGGCAAGGTGACGCTCACATCATCCGAGCGGGTGAGAACAACCTCTGCTCCCATGGCCTGAAGCTGCGTTGCGACCCTCTTTGAAATGTCAAGGACCACGGCCTTCTCGTGAAGGCCTGTAGGGCCAATGGCTCCGGGATCCGTCCCCCCGTGACCGGGATCTATGACTATTACCGCATCCGCCATGGATGACTTGAATACTTCGACTCTTGCCCCTTTTCCGCCTGGCTCGGCTTGCGCCGAATGCCCCACATAATACTCGAGATCCAGCACTACACGGACAGTCATAGGGCTGTGCTGTGCCAGGCGAATCCTTTTCACTACACCGTCCCCCACCGGAATCTCTCTTCTCGTTGTGTCCAGAGTCGAGTTTTCAAAATCCATAACAATCCTTTGGGGAGCGGCCAGCACCATGAACTTCACTTCCGGATTGCCGCTGGACACCACATCAACTGTTGTTGATTTGTCATCACCCGCAAATTCTGCCCCGAGGATACGACAACCCAAATCAACAACGACTTCTCCCGGCCTCTCCGACGAGGTGGATACCGAGTAAGTCGTCGGTTTTACAAGGTCCAACACCACCCGGACTTCATCCGGTTCATGTTGGCTTGCTCTGACACGCGTCACCTGGGGATGAGAGACGGGCACCTCTATGGCGTCTGAAACCATCACAGTTCCGGGTAAATCCACGACAATCCTGGGAGGGTCGGTGAGACTCGATGTTTCGTAATCCATGCTGCCGTTTCCAAGGATGACAGCTTCCGCCCGTCCGTCTCTGTCGAAGAACTCAACACCCGTCATGCGCTTAGGAAAAGAGACGCAAATAACGTCAGGCTTGTCCTCTGTCTGAACAACAGAATATGACGTAGCCCTCGATAGGTCAAAAACCACCCTTACCACCGAGGGATTGAACTGTCCTACCCGTATCTTTTCAATTATGCCGTCCTCAACAGGTATCGGATCAGGCCGAGACAGTAAAACAGCGCCTTCTACGTCCACAACCAGCCTCTCAGGATCTGACAGAGTGAATGACCTACAAGATGCCCTGCCGCTGAGTGAAATCTCCACTGTAGTGCGCCCGTCCTTGTCCGATTCGCTGATTTGAAGCACAGTGACGCGTTCCGTGGTGGAAGGTTCAGTAGCGGCATTTCCTGAAGCCTGCGCAACGGTCACAGGAAGCTCGGAAGTCATATGCTGCCTTTCTGTCGCACTGATCCGGCAGGTGACTGCACACAACGAGAGTGAAACCACCCCCAGAACGACAAGAAAAGTGCGAATACTTGTCCTAGAAAATATGGATCGCAACAATCTACCCCCACATCTTCGATAGCTGCTAAATCCCTTTTCGACTCTGTTTGTCAATTTCCTCTTCCAATTAGCAGGAAAGGACCTGCATTTATTAATTTCAGTAAAAACCTTCCTGCCTAAGTAGAGCACCATGAGACCGCTGGACTTCTCCAGTAATCGCCGGTTTCGCCGAAGACGTCAGCCGGTTTTTGCGATTCGGGCGGGCTGTGTTAACGTAATATGGGAGAGAACAACGATCTCCGCCATAAGTGGTCGCCGGTCCCAGAAAGTGTACGTACCGTGTAGGGTTGCCGGTGCTGCACTAAGGAGACGGCGCCCCAAGCGGATTGCCTTGACAAAGGAATTACCGGCCTCAGAAAACGTACGTACCGTGCGGGGCCACCCAAGGCCTCGGACAGCGAGCGAAAACCAATGAACTCATACCTAGAGTTGGCACAAGCTCATCTCAGCCCGTTGACTGCGCTCTGAGCAAGGGTTTATCCGGTCACTACGCGCTGTATGCTTCTTCACTTATACGTTGCATGCTTGTAAGATTTACCGTAGAGGTGGTGACTGTGGGCGATACCTTCGCTTCTGCCGGAGAGCGAATCAGGATATTAAGGCAACATAAGCATCTAACCCAGGAGCAATTAGGAGAGCTCGCGGGACTGAACCCGAATTACGTCGGTCAAGTGGAAAGGGGTCAGCGCATCCCGTCAGTACAGACGATTCATGCTCTGGCAGCAGCACTCGGAGTAGATCCGGGGTTTCTTCTGTTGTCACCCGACAAGTCCAATTCTCCCATCAGCAACCTGATGGCCCTTGTAGCCCTGGCCACACCTGAACAGGTTGAGCTGATCACGAAGATCGCAGAGACCGTGGTGTCTTCCGGGTACCGGGTCAGTGAAGATCATGATAATGAAGGATTTTGATGTTTCCGATTCCAGGCAATCTTAACAAGTTCCTTATAGAGGCCTGCAGTCTTGCGCGCGATAGAATCCCAACTGAAGAAGCGTTCAGCCCTTTCTCTTCCCGCCTTCCCCATATTACCGGCTAATTCCCTATCGCGAAGAAGCTTATTGAGAGCGGAGGCAAGCTCGCCTGACCTGCCCGGCTCAACCAAGAACCCTGTTTCACCGTGCACAACGACTTCAGTTATCCCTCCCACTCCTGACGCCACCACCGGAGTCTCACACGCCATGGCTTCCAGATTAATGATACCGAATGGCTCGTATACAGACGGACAACAGAAAACCCGCGCATGGGAGTAAAGCTCAATAACCTTATTCTTGGGTACCATTTCTCTTATGAGCCTTACGTTTGGCCATTCGGAAGCCGCCCTTACAACCTCACGCTCAACTTCCGGGGTATCAGGTGCGCCTGCACACAGGACTATCTGCACATCGTCAGGGAGATTAGGGACTGCGTCAAGTAAGTGAAAAATACCCTTCTGCCTGCTCATTCTGCCCACAAATAGGATGTAGTCCTCCCAGATTCCATATTCATGCCTTGCTGTGTCAGACTCGGTGCGCCTGTACTCATCGAGGTCAATTCCGTTATGTATCACACGCACTTTTTCTTCATCAATGTCATAGCATTCTAAGATGTCCTTCTTCATTTCCTCAGACACTGCGATTACGCGGTCAGATGCCTCCACACCGGTCTGCTCCATCCAGCGGCTCAGCTTGTAAGCGTTTCCCAACTGCTCCTCCTTCCAGGGGCGCAACGGTTCCAGGCTGTGGATTGTCGTCACAAGGGGTTGTCCATAGAGTTTCTTTGCGTAAAAACCCGCCATAAACGTATACCATGTATGACAATGCACAACGTCTGAGGTTATCGGCTCTTTCATCATTGCCAGACTGACTGACAGAGGGGAAAGGGCTTTGGCAAAACGCCTGTCATCCACTTTCTCCATCTGATCCCATGATTCATATGCCTTTACCTCCACTCCCTCCGGGCCTGGCCTGTCCTTACCGAAACACCTCACTTCCACTCCTGCGATTTTTGCAAGAGACCGGGAGAGATAATCCACGTGAACCCCGGCCCCACCATAGATATCCGGCGGGAATTCGCGAGTCATGATTGTTACGCCGAAGTCTTCTTTCTTAATCCCGGATATCATCAGATCATCACTCTCCATAATCGAAAGTTGACCGGATTTCCCCTATGCTGTCGAGAGTCCCCCGAAGCGCAATATTGACCCACCTCGGCCTGTTACGAAGCTCGTATCTTACCTCATAAAGGGCCTTCTCCAGTTTGAAACACAAAAGAAGGAGCTGGAAGTTGCGGGAATCCCAAGGCAAGAGAAATGCGTAAGACTTGCGCATCGCGTCAATGTACCCTTTAAGGAATTCCTCCCCTGTCCGCCTGCCCCACTCCTTTGCAGCCTCCATAAAATGCTCCTTCTGATCCGGGAAATCGTCCATACGAAATGCTGCGGAATACCCTGAATAGTCAAAGGACCTTAGCATTCCTGCCACATCCCTCAGGGGGCTCGACTTTTTCAATCTCTCACAGACAGGACGCAAAGGTTCTCCTTCAAAATCAATTATGACAAAATCCTGAGCAAACTTGCCCCTCACCTGGAGAAACTGGCCAAGATGGAGGTCTCCGTGAATTCGGATTTTCATGCCGAGTTCGTCAGCATTTACAAGGGCCTCCTCCACTTGACGCAGACTCTTGAGAACAGCCTCTTCCTGTATGGATGATTGATACGCACAAAGTGTTTTTTCCAGGGCCTCCGAACCCAGGTTTGCCTGCCTTAATTCCTCAATCGTTATAGGAATGGCAGAGATTATGTTGCCAACCAGGCTGATCACATCTTCAGGCTTCATAGCTTCGGGAGTGAATCCGTCTTCCTTGACGCCTGACAGAGCACAATGCAAGCCTGCGGTAACCACGCCCAGACGGCTTTCGCGCAAACCGAAATCCTGCCTGTAACCGTCAATGCCGCCCTCGTCAGCTTCTTCGGATAAGGAGTCCTCCAACCGTCTTTTCATGAACTTCAGTGCGTCGCCGCACAGTATGTCCCATCCGTCTCCTTGGTTTTTTATGAACTCCTGAATGAAGAAAGCAGGGCATGTCACGTCCTGCCGTGTTGAATAGACACCGTACCCCAAAGGCCGTGGGATATTGGAAAAACCCACCCCGTCCAAGCCCCTGCTTATCTCAATGTCCAGAGATGTGCCTGCTTGCAGCCTTCGATATACCTTTATCACCTGGGATGAGTCTACCATTATCACAGTATTTGTCGTATCCCTGTCCTCAGTGGCTACAGTACGTACCTGTGAATCCAAAATGCCCGGCCCTGCACGATCAAACTGAAAATAGCCGCGCTCGGAGCAAAGCACAGCTCCTGTTCTCACAGCACCAAGCAGCGCTGTCGCGAAAGCCGTTGTACCGGTGGCATCATACATATAAGCCCTGAAATCTGTCCCATTGATGACAACAAGGGGCCGGCTCTGAATCGAAGGTTCTGACTTCGTAAGGAGAAGCGGCACATTATACAAACCCTCATCAGCCTGCTCGCAAGATTCACTCTCAGCTTGGGAGCCCATTCCTCTCTCGAAGCCCACTGCAATAACGGCTACGCCGACCACGGAGTCCTCACCTTCAGACAGCGTCACCCAATCATACAAAGTCACTTCTCTAATAGAGGCGTCCTTTCTCTGAAGCCATCTTGCGTCAGAAAACCATTGCAAATTTATCAGCGGCACTATGGAAGCCAGATCGCAAATGACTTCATCAAAGGAGCGCTGAGTCAGCCAGATTCCCGGCACTACCCTACCTCCTCACAAAACTCACCCACGCCCAATATGCTGATTTAGCTTTTCCCCGGATGCATGCTCCGTGATACAGCAACTTCTCGTTTTACGCCATACTTAAGCCACGCAATGACCTGTTTCACTCCGAGCAGGAACCCCATGCCCAACCCAAAGAAGAAGTAGTCCCAGGAGTGTTCCAATAGGCCCAGAAATACCCCTACCGCTGAACAGCTTGCCACCGAGCTTAGATACTTATGCCTCGTTATTCCGTACATAGCAGCCCAAAAGACACCAATGTACACAAGGGAACCTGTGGACAACACCAACAGCGCGCCCATAGAGGTCGCCAGTCCGCCTCCTCCGTGAAAACCAAGCCATATCGGCCAATTATGGCCGACAATCGCGGCGAGAGCGGCGACAAAATGCATCACGGTAGACTCCGGGGCGACGGCTTGAGCAAAGAGAACAGCGGCAACTCCTTTACCCACGTCTCCTATACCCGACAGAAGGCCCGGAAGAAAACCGGTCGACAGAAGCACGTTTGTGGTTCCCACATTCCTTGAGCCCACTTGTCTAATGTCAATACCGCCGAACACCTTAGCCCATATGTATGAAAAAGGAATTGAGCCCATGCAATAACTCGTAGCTGCAACAGCAATTGCATTCACGCAGTATCACCTCACTATGCGCATTGGCGCTTCGCTGTCGTGCAAATGCCTCATCCTGCGTCAACCGTCATGGTGTTACCTTTTATACTTTCGCGGTTTGTCTCGCAATTTCCTTCCTATCCGCGTTCAATCAGCAATTGTCAACACCGTATCGTCGGGAAAGCCGGCTACTTTCTCTGAAAAGAAACTCCCAGCATCCTAAGGACATTCGTTATCCGGTTATAGATAGTAGACCTATCGGACCCTGCAAATAGGAGGCCTACCGCATTCATCTCCTCGTCCACAAGCACTGAGCCGGAGTCGCCCCCTGCACCCATTTTACCTGTGAGAATCTGATCCGTGAACGTTGCTGTCATGTCGTCAGAATAGACAACATTGACCGTGGCATCAACCACTTGTATCTCTCCTTCAGTCACTCCGGTCGTCCGTCCGCTTTTTCTCACGCGAAGCCCTAAATCAGGCTCACGGGAACCTTTTATCTTGCCCAGCTCCAGGATTTCCAGGCTAATCAGCTTGGGACTCAACGGACGGGCAATCGCAGCGTCCACCACATTGGCAGCATCTGCAACAGACCTTGCCACTACCTCCACTCTGACCGGGGACCTGCTGGCAGCCAGCCATTTATTCATCGCCAGCTCAACAGATCTTGTTGCGAGACACGCAGGAACCCGCCCGCTCATCTCAACAGGGATAAACCTCTCAAGATAGCCGATCTTGTCTCGTTCCGGTACACCTCCGTCAGCCGCCCCGGGCTGGAGAATCGCATCTCCCGGCCGAGCCTTGCCATCCCGTCCCGACGTGGCGTTGGCTAATACGTGGTTGTTGGACAAAATCAACGGTTCTCCGGTCTTCTCGTCCCAAACGACTGCGCCGAAAGTCCCTGCCGTAATCTGATAGTGCCCGCAACTCACCCCGGGCTGAGCAGGCCTCATCCGGGACCATCTTTCACTCAGAAACCTAAGCTCACCGACTTCAATAACGTCTGTAGGCACACCCCGCACTTCACCGGGCACCAGGTCTTCGCCTCTCACGCGGAGCCTGGGAAGTTTCTTCTTTACCATAACAACTATGCATTCGGAAGAAGTTCTAGTCCCCGCAATAGTCTTATAACCGCGCCCCACTCCTACAACGTTTTTCATGGACATAAGTTGCGGCGTAACATCTTTCAAGACATCAAAGATTTCGTCCATAAGCAATTGTACCCCCTTATAAGTCGCAGAATCACAGTCTGTTTTCGACAGCGGAAGCCACTGCCTCCCAGGCATTTACCAAACCTGCGCCTTGTTGCTCCCTGGGAAATCCGCTGATGGCTGTTGCCGTCTCACAAATGACCTCCTCTACGTCTCTTGCTGACAAGTCAGGGGCCACGGAGAAAACCAGCGCAGCAACGCCTGTCACATGCGGACACGCCATGGAAGTCCCGCTGAGGGTCTTATACCGTTGGCCTGTATACGTAGAGTAAATATCGGTTCCCGGCCCTGTGACGTCAATCTCCGGTCCGGAGCTGCTGAATGCAGCGATTTTATCGTCTTCAGTGGAAGCTGCCACTGCTACTACATGAGGATCCCGCGCCGGGTATAAGACGGTATTCTGTCCGCCTGTATTGCCTGAAGCAGCCACCAGGAGGATGCCTGATTCAGCCGCCTTACTAATGGCCAGTTCAAGGGCTTTGCCGGAATCGACAGTCCCGAAACTCATGTTGATTATGCGGACACCCTGGTCTATGCACCATGCGATACCCTGGATAATGTCGGATGCCATGCCTTTTCCCTTTGAGTCAAAGGATTTCACTGCGTAAACGTGAGCTTCCGGGGCAACCCCGACAACCCCGAATCCATTGTCAAGGGCTGCGATTATGCCTGCTACATGCGTGCCGTGTCCGTTGTCATCTTCCACACCTTCAGTCTCAGAAATAGCGTCAAACCCTGCTTTCACGTTCTCCGCCAGATCAGGGTGGCCCATGTTAACCCCGGTATCCACCACCCCTACCCGGACTCCCTTCCCCGTAGCGCGTGTCCAGGCTGAAGGAGTGTTGATTTTCGCCACGCCCCATGGGGTTGTTTGCGTGGAAAATCCCGGATGCTTCACTCCAAAACACCGCGCGCGCTCCGTTACATCGGGCGCCGGTGTATCGACTATCTCAAAGACGGTATCGTCCTCTATCCATTTCACCTCTCCGCGCTGTGCAAGAAGGGCCATAGCCTGATCCTCTTCGGGGAATATACAAGCAGCAGCGTTAATCAGAGGAAGCGCTTTCTTCACGCATCCTCCGCAGCTCTCCACTATAGAATCGTGCTTCCTGGGATCTGTGTCCGGATCAAATATGACAATCTTTCGGTGACGTGAATCGCAAGTACGCTTAACAGCCCTACGAGCCAAAGAAGCCATTGCTATGATGTACGCCATAACAAAGGAGAACACTTGGAGCTCCCTCCTTTATGCCGATTGCCGGATGATAAATGATATTCCACGGGCTCATAATGCGTGAGTAGAGGCATTTGGGCAATTGTAGAGGCCACGCCTTATCGGTCGTGGCCTCAGGTGTGAGGAGGCTGCGAGTTGGTAGCCAGGCCATATCATTACGTTTGAGAGCCGCAACGCATCACGACTAACTTAGCAACACTGATTAGCTGCGGTATCATTAGGATGAACAAGAAAACCACCAGCCACCAGTTGTCCAGTTGAAGACTCAATTCTCAGCCCTCCTCCCCTATATTCCCGCTCGCTGAAACAGCCTTACACTTTCTTTGACCAGATCGGGAAGAAGATTAGGAATATCGGAACGAGCAAGATAAAGAGCAGAATGATTATCCACCAGAATTCCAATTCCTGTGTCATTGAATTATCCTCCTTTCACAACAGGCCTAGCGTGCCATGATATACCGGGTTTTGTCAGTTTCAAGACGTACGACACATCCTATATGCACATGAAGATCAGGAACAACGGGACAAGTAACACAAAGAGAAATATGATGATCCACCAGAAGTCCAGTTCCTGTGTCATGAGAAACGCCTCCTCTCTTGATAACCCCAAACCCCAGAGAGGCTGTGGTCTGTACTATAATATGGAGTCATGCCGCACTTTGCTCCCGGAGTTTCACGGATCCTACGTCCGATCCCTCGTCCTTTCATTCATAGACCGTGTGTCGCATTCAGGAATAGTGGGGCCCGGGATGAAAAACGCAAGGATAGCGCTTACAAGGAACACAACACTCCCAATGAGATTCAGGATATTCATAATGGACGATAAATTGTTGGGGTTATCTCCGGCATAATGGACCGGCCTCTTGGCAAGAATCATCACCTTGTCATCCCCCTATGAGCATACCCGGGAGACCCGGGGAACCGGCTGTCATGTTTTATCCTCAGACTTATCGGGATTCCCGAAAGCATCATGGGATGTCTCAAGAAACCTACGAATTTCAGGTGGGACCTCCCCAAGTTCCAAGCCGGACAGGGCCTCAATTGCCATGTTCATGATGTACGTTCGAGTCTCGTCAGGCATTGACGCCAAGAAATCCTGGGCTATCTGCGCCATCTCGCTCACATCCTCCAACTGGGTATCAGTGTAACCAAAGTCGTGCAGCATTGAACGGATTTTCTCAGTATCTCCGGCGGATACGCCGAACTCGCGAACCAACTCGTCGAGTGGCGCGTCATCTAATCTGTTTTTTCCGGCGAGGAACTCAGACAGCAGCTCATCAAATCCACTCATGGGTTTCATGTCCCACCTTTCAGATGTGCTCTTAGCCGTAATGCTCCGGGCAACGCCAATCACTCCTGGGTCATATATTGTCGATAGATCTTATTCCGATCAGGCTTCCTTGGTGATTTCAGCATTCCATAGCCGGACTGCAAATTACGCCTAATTGGTCTTGCCCGGCACAGAATCGCAAACGAGGGTCATATAATATAATGCTAATTGAGACTTACAGTCCCCAATTCTGATAGTGGGGTGGTCTTATGGATTTACAAGCAATCCACGACACAATATCCCAACAGAACTTGATCATGCAGAGATTGGAACGCAATATGAGGCGGATCGAAGACTCATATGGCCGTGTGTCTTCGAGACTCGATGCACTGGAAGCCGGGGCTGAGATGCCACCTACGTATGCCGGCGACAGCCTGAGTACAAGAAAGGTGCAAGTGAGCTCTGTTCGGGAGACAAAACAAACCGGAGACACTGAAAACCCGGATGACAGACAAGAAGGCGCACCGGACGACTCTACGGAAAAGAAAGAAAAGGCCGAGGCTTTGACTGCACGTGTAAAATCGGCTATCCGTAGCTCCATTCAGGACGGAAGTGTCAGTGCCGCACTGGATAAGTTTCAGGCTTCAGTAAAACTGACGGACGAAGCCACAGGCGCACTCTCAGAAATCGCATCGCTTATCAGGGCGTCTTTGGAGCAAGAGCAAAACACGATGCAACTTGGCGCAATGCCTATTCCCGGAGGCTCGCTTGCCCTGCTCTTAGAGATGGCGAAAACTCCGCAGTTTCAGCGGTTCATCGCAAATGTAGTAGCCCAAATACTTAAGGAAACTGAAGCTTAGGAAGCATCTCAGTGATATGCGCCTCTTTTCCGGAGGATATCAGGCTAACAGGTAGATGCATGGCGGGGCGCCCCGAATTCCGCAAAAAAGCAAGGGGTGGCGTGCCGGAATCCGGCAGCCCACCCCCTGCTTTTGCAACTTTTCCGCAAGCCTCTTATCTAATGTCTACCGAGCCTCCGGCCGTTTACACTAAGTAGATCACCATGAGTGATCGCCGGTTTCGCCGAAGACGTCGGCCGGTTTTTGCGATTCGGGCCGGCTGTGTTAACATGATATAGGAGAGAACAACGGTCTCATGAACTCATACTTAGAGCAGCCCGGCTATTATGTCCACAACCTCAACCACCGTGTCTGCCACAGGAACGCCTGCCTCCATAAACGCCTTTACCTTAGACTCTGCTGTTCCCATGGAACCTGATACGATGGCGCCTGCATGTCCCATTCGCTTTCCGGGAGGCGCGGTGCGCCCGGAAACAAACGCAACAACTGGTTTTGTCATGCTGCCGATGAAAGCTGCGGCCTCTTCCTCATCACGCCCGCCAATCTCGCCAATCAATACAACAGCAGAAGTGGCATCGTCCTCCTCAAACGCTTCAAGGCAGTCTACGAAAGTCGTGCCGATTATCGGGTCGCCTCCAATCCCGATGCACGTTGACTGTCCGATCCCGCGGGATGAAAGGAGGCCTACCACCTCATAAGTGAGTGTACCGCTCCTTGAGATCACCCCGACAGGCCCGGGCCCGAAGATCTGCCCTGGCATGATTCCCACTGACGCTTCCCCACACGTAATAATACCCGGACAGTTCGGCCCGATAACCCTGCACCTCGGCCCTTCATTCTTAGCCCTGTCCAGCATGTCAATGACATCAAGGGTGGGAATACCTTCAGTAATGCAGACTGCAAGTTCGATTCCGGATGCGAAGGATTCTACAACTGCGTCCCCCGCAGCTCTTGACGGCACAAAGATACACGATGTATTTGCCCCGCACTGCTCCACCGCCCCAGCCACGGTATCAAACACAGGGATGCCTTCTACGTCTTGCCCGCCTCTCCCGGGGGTCACTCCTGCAACTACAACATCAGGGTTATAGTCTCTCATACGCAGTGCATGGAATCTTCCCTCGCGGCCTGTAATGCCTTGAACAACGATTCTCGTGCGCTTGTCTACGAATATGCCCATCTTACATCCCTCCCCCTGCAATTGCCACTATGCGATTGGCAGCGTCAACCATTGTATCTGCTGTCACCACAGGTGTGTCGCGGAGGAGAGCCCGTCCTTCCTTCTCTCTGGTGCCGACCAGCCGCACAACCACCGGAAGATCCAGGTTCACGCTTTCAATAGCTTTGAGGAGGCCTTGCGCCACTTCGTCGCAGCGGGTTATGCCTCCGAATACGTTGATGAGGATTGCTTTCACAGCTTTATCCATGAGGATGAGTTCCAAGGCGTTTTGGACTACTTCCGCCCTTGCACCTCCGCCGATGTCAAGGAAATTCGCGGCTTCTCCGCCTTCAGCCTTGATAGCGTCAATTGTTGCCATTACGAGGCCTGCTCCGTTTCCGATAACCCCGATATCGCCATTGAGCTTAACATATGTAAGTCTTCTCCGCCTGGCCTCCTGCTCCAGTGGATCATCACCCTCAGCCTCCCAAAGGCCCGCGTATCCCGGATGCCTGAAAAGGGCATTGTCGTCCAGGGTGATCTTGGCATCAGCAGCAATTACTTTCCCGTCCTTTGTCAACATGAGAGGGTTGATTTCAGCCAGCTCCGCGTCTTCCTCTACAAACAAGCGGAACAAGGAAGAGAAATACCCGCCCACCTGAGCAACTGCGCCTGCGTCAAAACCTGCCGCCAAAGCCAGGGCCCTTGCCTGCCAGGGCATAAAGCCTTCTCTCGGAGTTGACCATACCTTGGCAATTTTCGAAGGGGTCTTGGCAGCGACCTCTTCGATGTCGACCCCGCCTTCACTGCTGGCTATGATCGCAATTGATTTTCGTGATCTGTCAACCGTCACGCCCAAGTAGTACTCCTTCACTGCTTCGACAGCCTGTTCTACCAGGACTTTCCGGACAGTAAGCCCCTTTATGTCCATCCCGAGAATTCGTGAAGCGGCGTCCCTGGCTTCCTCCGCGGATCTTGCCACACAAATGCCGCCTGCCTTACCCCGCCCGCCGACATGAACCTGGGCTTTTACCACCGCATGTCCTTGGAGCTCGGACGCAATTTCATAAACCTCATCCGGGGTCTCTGCAACCCTTCCGTGAGGAGTGGCAATTCCGTAGCGCCTCATAATCTCCTTTGCCTGATATTCGTGTAATTTCATGTCAGACTCTTGCCCCCCTCCCTCTTTCGAGGCCGACATTGAATGCCTTCATGTTCAGTTCTTCAGTGCCCTTCGGGACCCTGGCGAGAATTGCCTTTTCCATAGCTTCAGGAGTCACTACGCCGGTTACGCCGACAAGCGCGCCCAGGGCAACGACATTAGCCACTACCTGCCTGCCCACATCGTGTCTTGCCATTTCCGTAATGGGCAAAGTCACGGTAGTAGCCCCTTCCGCAGAGGGTACGGAACTTACGTTGGTCTCGTCCACAAGAACGATCCCCCCTGGTTTCACCTGGCTCCCGTATCTGTCACATGCCTGCTGAGACATGATCAGCACAACATCAGGTGAAGTGACCTTAGGGTAGTCTATTGCGTCATCTGAAATTATCACCTCAGCCCTGCTGGCGCCTCCACGCGCCTCAGGCCCGTATGATTGTGTCTGGATCACCTCATGGTCGTCATATACGCCTGCAGCCTCAGCCAGAATCAGGCCTGCCAGAATCAAACCTTGTCCTCCGGTTCCTGAAAGCCGAATTTCCTTATACATTGTCATCAGTCTCCTTGGTAGCGGCTTCGATTATCGCCTCGTAGCGCTTTGTATATTCAGGCCTGACCCTTGTTCCAATCTCGCCGATAATGAACTTGTCAGCCATTTCCTCAGGCGAGAGCCGGGCCGCAGCCCTTACAGTCACCGCATGTTCTTTCTGCCAGTCTAACATGGCTAAAGCATTTCTCATCTTATTACGGCGTCCGTAATATGTAGGACACTGAGAGACAGCCTCCACGAAGGCAAACCCGTCCGTGGCTATTGCCTTGGCTATCAACCGCGAAAGGGGTCCTGCATGGTACGCGGTTCCTCGTCCCGCAAAACTCGCTCCTGCGGCAAACACCAGATCGCACAAGTCGAAAGGTTCCTCTATATGGCCGTAAGGTGCAGTCGTCGCCATTTTTCCGGTAGGAGTCATAGGCGAATACTGACCGCTTGTCATTCCGTAGATGCTGTTATTGAAGCATATTGTTGTAACGTTGATATTTCGCCTGGCTGCGTGTATTAGATGGTTCCCGCCGATCGCAGCAAGGTCCCCGTCCCCGGCCAGCACAATGACGTCAAGGTTAGGCTTCATCATTTTGATGCCTGTGGCAAAAGCTAAGGCCCTGCCATGAGTTGTGTGAAGGGTATCAAAATCAAGATAACCCGGCGCCCTGGAAGCGCATCCGATCCCCGACACTACGCAGGTATTACTCTTGTCAAGATCCAGTGAATCAATGGCCCGAAGGACAGCGCCCAGCACTATTCCGTGGCCACAGCCTTCGCACCAGATATGCGGCATCTTGTCTTCTCTGAGATAGTAGGTAATTGGCCTTGCCATGTCTTATACCTCCTTCAGCGCAGTGAGGATTTGATCCGGAGAAATGGGCTCTGCATCGACCCTGGTAAGGCTTATGACTTTCGTCTTACCCTTGGAAGCCCGCTCAACCTCACGGACCAATTGCCCCATGTTCATCTCAGGGACAATTATCGCTCTCACTTTTGACGCAATTCTTTCCACATGCTCTTCTGGAAACGGCCACAATGTCTTCGCTTTCAGGAGGCCTGCCGAGATCCCCGAAACCCGTGCGTCCCGCACCGCCTTTGCGCCGGCACGGGCAGTAATGCCATAGGCGAATACTGCGATATCCGCATCTTCAGTCATGACCTCATCAACAAAGGTCACCTCTTCTTTCGCCTTATCTATCTTACTGCACAAACGCCGTATTAGAGCATCCACCTCAGGCCTTTTCGTCGTGGGAAACCCTGTCCGGTCGTGGGTCAGGCCGGTCAGATGGTACCTGTACCCTGTCCCGAAATCCGCCATAGGCGGAACCACGCCGTCCCCTGCATCAGCATCAAAGGGAAGGTAATCCTCTGGTTTGCAAGTAGGACGCGCCCTATTGACTATCTTGAGCTCACCGGAATCAGGAACTACGACCTTCTCACGCATGTGTCCGATGCCTTCATCCATAAGGAATACTACAGGAATTCTCCATCGTTCCGCTATGTTGAAAGCCTCAACTATCAGACTATAAGTCTCCGCAACAGACGTCGGACACAGGACAACGACGGGATGGTCCCCGTGTGTTCCCCATCTCGCTTGCATGACATCTGCCTGAGAGGGAGCAGTGGGAACTCCGGTACTTGGCCCGACCCTCATAACGTTCACAATAACGCAAGGGACCTCAGCGATAGCGGCAAAACCGATACTTTCCTGTTTGAGGGAAAACCCAGGCCCGCTCGTGGCGGTCATTGATTTCGCCCCTGTGAGCGAGGCCCCTATTATCGCTGATATGCTTGCGATTTCATCTTCCATCTGTATGAACTTCCCGCCAACCCTCGGGAGTATCGCTGCCAATTCCTCAGCAATCTCCGTTGAAGGAGTTATCGGGTACCCGGCAAAAAACCGTAATCCTGCCGCAACAGCCCCTTCGGCACATGCTTCATTACCTTGCATCAATCTTATCTTCGTCTTACTTTCCATCGACACTACCTCCCCGGGTACCGGATCTCTCTTTCTTCCTGTCACCGGCAGGCATCACTTGGATAGCCAAATCCGGGCACATAATCTCACAGATTCCACATCTTGTACAGTCTTCCTCTCGCGCTACCTGCGCTTTTCCTCCCTCCGGCCTCTCCAACACATTCTTTGGACAGAACGAGACGCAAATATCGCATCCCTTGCACCAGCTTTCGTTGATAATCACCGGCCGGCTGTTTACATTCACAACCGGACCGGCCTTACCTGACTTTTGCATTAACACTCGCCACCTTTGTTTTATGATTCTTTTGCCACTCATCTCAAACTGCCGGATCAGCGCCGGGAACAGATTGATAACGCGTATAAGGAGGTAAGAGGATAGGTGAGATCCTGTCTTTCGTAAGCCCTGCATCCTCCAGTTCCTTGTGATACCGAGATACATGAGCAAGCGACAGGGGCCCGGTTTTCACATGTCGCGCCCTCTCCGCTGCAGCCATGCCTGCTCGCCTGCCAAATACCACGACGTCAAGAAGAGAGTTCCCCATGAGCCGGTTCCGCCCGTGGACTCCGCCGGAAGTCTCGCCTGCAACGAATAAATTCTCTACTGTCGTGACACCGGTGTCACCCCTTATGTCGACCCCGCCATTTTGATAATGCAATGTAGGGAAGACTATGATAGGTGTTTTTCTCATATCGATACCAAACCTTGCATACTGGCGATACATAGCAGGCAAGGATCGAAGGATCGTGCCCTCCCCGTGAATCTGCTCTATCATGGGGGAATCCAACCACACCCCATTCTGCCCGGTTTCTGTAACAATCCCCTTCTTCCTCTCAAGGCACTCGCGGATAATAGCGCTTGAGACCGCGTCTCTGGTCTCCAAGGGGTACACAAACTGCTCACCGTAGATATTAACAAGCTGAGCCCCTAGGCCCCTCACCTTCTCAGTAATGAGAAGGCCGACAATCTGTTCAGGGTAGGCAGCGCCCGTTGGATGGAACTGAGTCGCATCAAGGAATACCAGGCGTCCGCCTAGCCGGTAAGCCATAACCAGTCCGTCTGCAGTCGCGCCATAGTGATTGGTAGTGGGGAAATCGTCAATATGAAGCCTTCCGAACCCCCCTGTGGAGACTACCACGGTTTTGGCACGAACCACAAAGAACTCCCGGGTTTCGAGATTCATAAGGACCGCCCCTCGGCATGTGCCTTCACCGTCAGACAGGAGCTCTACGGCAGGTGAGAATTCCAATACAGGTATCTCCCTGTTTCTCACCTCGTCTCTCAAAGTGCGCATGATCTCTGCGCCCGAATAGTCCCTTGCAGCGTGCATGCGCTTTCTGCATGTGCCGCCGCCATGCTGAGTGACCATGGTTCCATCGGGCTCTTTGTCAAACATGCACCCTAGGTCTTCAAGCCACTTTATTGCCAACGGGGCGTCATAGACAAGAGCCTTCACAAGTTCCGGCTTATTAGCGAAACCTCCTCCACCCATTACGTCAAGGTAATGGAGGTTCGGCGAATCATTCGCCTTATCCGCAGCCTGAATCCCGCCTTGAGCCATCATCGTATTGGCGTCGCCGAGCCTCAGTTTCGTGGCCAAAAGAACGTTTGTCCCTTGAGCATTCGCCATAAGCGCAGCAGATGAGCCTGCACCGCCTCCGCCTATTATCAACACGTCAACGTCGTAATCTATCTTGTCTAGGGGAAACTTGTCCGGATCCAGCCTGCTCCAGGACTCCAAAACGTCCACAAGTTCGTGAGGCATGACTGCCCCCTTAGAGACGCCAACCTTGATGGGACGCATCGTGTCAGGACGATAGTCAGGATGGAAGCCTTTAAGAAGCTGCTGTTTCTCTTCGGGACTGAGCCGTGCGTGCCTTTCATCATACCGTCTCTGCCTGGTGGCTTCCACGGCCTGAATCAACTCGGTCATTTTAGGGGTATAAGACATATTCATCCCCTCCCTACTCAGGCTCGATGTCCCTCTGGTTGTAGAGGGCTTCAAGTTCTGCCCGGGTGAGTCCGGTCATATCGTCGAGGCTTTGGTCAAATGCCCCATCCAGGATCTCCCCGACCCGGGACGCCAGATGTTTCGCCCTGGGCGCCACATGCCTCGCATGGAGTCTTCTTAACAGGATCGCAATGTTATACTGGACAGTCTCCGCCGGGCAGCGCGCTGCGCATAAACCGCACATTAGGCAGTCAAAAGACATATCTGCAGCTTTGGTAACATCTCCTCTCATTGCTGCTGCCATATAATTCATGACATCGAGGTCTTGGGGGCATGCTTTGGTGCAAGTATTGCACCCTAAGCACCTTGTAAGCTCAGGATATAGCTTCACTATATCGCTTAGGACAGGACGGATCTTCTCCAGGTCATACGTAGCCTTATTCGCGGGAAAAACAGGTATTTGAGTCAGGTACATGCCGTCCTCTACCACTGTCTGGCATGCCAGCCCCACCATGAGCCTGTAGTCGTTAGGCATTCGGTAGACAGTGCCGCATGCGCCGCAGAACCCTCCGCGACATCCACATCCGCGGATAAACTGATAACCTGCATACTCCATGGCTTTCATTATTGTAAGGCTTTTCGGAACTTCGTAAGCCTTGCCCATAATGAAGATTCTGACTTTCTCTTCTTCCATCCCCCTCACCCCCTCTACCTAGGCTCAAGCTCGTCTTCTCTGAATGTCGTGAACGGAAGCTGATCCTCTTCGCTCCTGCCCGGGACATACTGAAGAAGGTCTTGCGTCCTTCGGGCAACCCCGGCGAATAGCGGGAAAAGCTTGATATTCACAGGGCACGCATCTTCGCACATGCCGCATGCCACACAAGACAGGGACATATGATTCATACGTGTCAAATGATAAAGAAGCGTCTCTCCGGGAATCTTAAGGCCACCCTTCCTCCCTGCCCGTCCCAGGATTTGCCTTGTCTCATAATCAAAGACATCCCCGTCAAAAATACACTCCCTGCAATAGCAAACCGGACATGCTACCCTGCAATTGCGGCAACCTGTACACGCTGCCAAAAGCTTGGCGATACCTTCAATTCCTTCGCCGTTCAGTTCCGCACGGGCCTTCTGTAAGAACTCCCGGTATGCTTCGTTGCGCTCTTGCTTAAGCGCGGCAAGAGCAGCCTTGCGCTTACTGGCCGAGGCATCTCCCCTTTCGAATCCCAGCTCTTCTATGACTCCTGCTATGCCAGAGGCAAGTTCCGGAGAGAGAGAAACCAGCAAGCCACTTTCGTCATCAAGGCCTATATGCCCTATGTTTATACCGGGGAAAGCTGTGTCAGGCGGATCGGGATTCAGGCATACTTTGCATGCGTTGCGAACCTCGAGCTTGCTTGCATCAGGATAAGCCTGTTTGTATTCCTCTCTGTCCGCCGTCCCAACACAATCAATACCGATAACCAGGAGATTTTCAGCCTCAGCTTGCTTGAGTTTCACGAGTTCCACAAGGGCACGGACCTCACACGGTTTGAGCAGAGCGCCAATTCTGCCTCGAGGTTTCTTTGAGACAGCTCGAGCCACAGGAGAGGCTCCGTTAACCGGCATCACCGGAGCAAACGGTTCAGCCCTCTGTCTGATTAGCTCCGGATCTTTTGCCATCAGGTAAGTGATAACACCTGGCACAGGCATTACAGGGACAACCATGGCATCCACTGCGCCGAGCTCGAGCAATTTCGCGAGAAATTCCCTAAGTACTCCTGCTCTACCTTCTTCTCCGACAGGGATCACAAGGTTATTCATGGCTGAAGTCACACCCCGATCTGGTCATCCGGACCGCTTTCACGTAAACCACACAGCCTTCGCAGGATTAGGACCCATTGTCTTCAGAGAATCAACCATCGCTCTGACGGTTTCTGCAACCAACGCGCCTTCACTTGCGCTGATGAACCTGAACCATACTCTCTCGCTGCCGATACCCAACTCATCCAGAACTTCTCGCAAAACCGCCAGACGGCGTCTGGCTTTATAGTTCCCGTTCACATAATGGCAGTCACCTGAGTGACATCCGCCCACCAGGACTCCGTCCGCACCATCAAGCAGCGCCTTGAGGATGTACATAGGATCTACTGACCCTGAGCACATGACTCGGATCGGACGTACATTTGAAGGGTATTGAATCCTCGATACCCCCGCAAGATCAGCCCCGGTATAAGTGCACCAGTTACACAAGAAAGCGACAATTCTCGGCTCGAAGTCCACGGAAGCTTCCATCTCGGTTCCCCCTCTTCCAATCCTGGGTACACCCGTGTGCACGCGGGGAAATTGGGCCGGTGTCAGTATCACACGACCGCGGCATCCAGCGCAGCCATTAGCCTTAGGGCTTCAAATCCAAGATGCTCCGATGCGCCTCCCGGACAAGCTACCTGACAAGCTCCACACCCCTGACACCGAAATTCATCCACAACTACAATACGCAAGTCGTCGTCAAGAGACCTGGCGTCATACGGACATACTTCTACACAGATTCCGCATCCTCTGCAAAGCCTGGCCCTTACATTTGATGTATTCTCTTTCGAACGCTCCTCTCCTCTCCGCAGCCTGACCGCTGCCCTCACAGCAGCCGCCTCCGCAGAAATCAAGGCTTCCCTTACCGTAGTCGGAGCTCTTGCAGTTCCGCACACATATACTCCGGGGGTGAGAAAATCCACAGGCCTCGACTTTATGTCGGCTTCTGCGTAAAAGCCATACTTGTCAAAACCTATCCCTAATCCGGAAGCCAAATCAGCGTCGCCGGAACCTTCTACTCCGACAGACAGGACCACAAGATCCGCAGGAATGTGAAGGAGCTCGCCAAGGCCTTCATCATAGGCCTCTACCCGGACGGGCTTTCCGTCATCATCCGGCAATACTGCGGGTACGGCGTTCTCCGGGTATCTTATAAACACCACACCCATATCCCTGGCCTGTTCGTAGAAAAGCTCATTAAATCCGGGCGCCCTTATGTCTCGATGCAGGACATATACTTCCGTTTCAGGCCGGTGGGCCTTAATGCGGATAGCGTTCTTCAGCGCCTGCAAGCAGCAAACCCGGCTACAGTAAGGCTTTTCACTATCACGGGAGCCCGCGCATTGTATCATTACTACACTTCTAATCTCACCCTCAAAATCCTCCAGCCTCTCGCCTGCCTGATCAAGCTGAGTCTCAAACTCCGTTTGTGTGACCACCCCTGACGCCACCCGGCGCGTAAAAACGCCTGGGGCTTCAGACTGAGTACCTCCGGTAGCCAGGATAACCGCTCCGGACTCAATTTCCTCTGCGGGACTCTCCGAACCCGGCTCCCGGCTCTGAATCCTTGCCTGAAATCCTCCGTCAACCCGGGATATACAGGAAATCTCAGACGACACATGCACCTTAATGAGAGGATCTTGCCTGATTTCTTCACTTAGCGCACTGACCAGGACTTCAAGGTCCATACCTGAGAGAGAACGCTTCACTTGGCGCGCCCTTCCTCCGAGAACAGGCGCCTTTTCCACCAAGTGCACCTGATGGCCCAATTCCGCCAGGGCTTTGGCTGCCCGCATTCCGGCGATACCCCCGCCGACTACCAATGCGCCTTCTCGGACAGGCCGTGCCTTTCTGGCAAGGGGTTTTCCATGGCGTGCTTGTTCTATTGCCATTGCCACAAGATCCACGGCTTTTCGCGTAGCTGACTCATCACCTCTGTGTGGCCACGCACATTGCTCACGGATGTTAGCGACCTCCAAGAGGCCTTTCCGTATTCCAACCTCCCGAAGCCTCTCCTCCACAACTAAGGCAACGTCTCTCGGCGAACATCCGGCTATGATCACTCTGTCTACAGGATCTCGCTGAATGGCAGCTTGTAGCGCCTCAATACCCCCGTCCATACACATGTCGGGAATCTCCATTGCAGTTACGACTTGGTCTTGCTCCTTTGCCCATTTGACAATCTTGTCAATATCCAGGCAGTCCATGGACGATTTGCACCTGCACACAAAAACGCCCAGTCTTTCCTCGTCCGCCTCCCGTCCGTCCTCAACCTCATCTGAAATCTGCATGGGCCGCGGTTTTCGAGGCGGAGCTGCCTCTTGCGCACAAGAAGTCTCTGCCTCGGCCATCGCATCTTTCAACGCGTGAAACGCGCACGCCCCTGACCACATGATTGCAGTTGGAATATCCTGCGGCTCAACACCTCCGCCGCATACGTATATTCCTTCCCTTTCGGTGGCGACGGGAGATGGCCCGGTAACATCTGAGCCAAGATACCCGAACAGTCCCTTCTCAATCCCCAGAGCCTGTGACAATTCGTCTATTCCGCCGGGCGGGGTGAAACCTGTTGAGAGTACAGCCAGGTCAAACTCCTCACGCGACACTGCCCCGTCCGTCTCCGCCACGACATGAACACGCTGATCCTCCGGCTCAATACACGAGACCCTACACGGCACAAACTCCACACCCAGGCCTTTAGCTTTTTCGTAGTACTCCTCGAACCCTTTCCCACACGCCCTTATGTCTACGAAGAAGACCTTTACAACTGCGTCAGGCATCAACTCCTTGAGTTTCATGGCTTCCTTGACCGCGTACATACAACATACAGCAGAGCAATACGGTATCTCTCCTGCCCTGTCACGAGATCCGATACATTGGACAAAAGCTACTCTTTGTGGGATTCTCCGGTCAGGCCCAAGGACTAACCTGCCGCCTGTCGGACCGGACGGACTGATAAGCCTTTCAAGTTCCAGCCCGGTAATGACGCTTTCAGTGCGGCCGTATCCATATTCCCTGCGGGTCCGGGGGTCATAATGCCCCAAGCCGGGGCCGGCAATTACCGCACTTACCGAGACTTCAACGTCACAAGGCTTGGCATTGAGATTGATAGCGCCTCTGGGACATGCCTCCACGCATTTCCCGCACCTGTCACAAGCGCTTTCATCCAAGGCGAAAACACCGGGAAGGCTCCGGTGACCCGGGCGGTATATTGCTTTGTGAGGAAGCATGCCAGTATGAGCAGGCACATCTACCTGAACAGGACAGGCCTCCTCGCACTCCCCGCAAGAATCGCAAAGCGCCTGAAGGACGTATTCGCCTTTTTGCGCTACGGTAACGGTGAAATTGCCTGCTACCCCTTGTACACTCTTTACACGGCTATCCGTCATAAGAGTTATTAAAGGGTGACGAGAGACCTCTATCATCGGGCAATAGGCCTGCTCACTGATGGCCATATTACACACCCCGCAATTCGCAGTGGGGAATGTCCTGTCCAACAGCGTGACCAGCCCGCCGCATGTGGGAGATGAGTCCACAAGGAACACCTTGACCCCCGCCTCAGCCAGAGTCAGTGAGGCATTCATCCCGGCTACTCCGCCTCCCACAACCAAAACCGCACTATCACTACTTGCGTGTCCTACTTCCAGCATAACTCTCTTCACACCCTTGCTCGAGTAGGTTATATCACAGCGTCTATCATCGACATTACCTGAGCGGTATCCATGTTCCTCTGGCATGTGGCGCCGCTTGGGCAAGCGACCTGACATGCTCCGCATCCTTCACAAAGGACTTCATTTACCACAGCCAAGCTGCGCCGTCGATCAAGAGTCCTTGCATCGTAAGCACAGGCCTCAATACATAGCCCGCAACCTGTGCACAGTTCTTCATCAACAACAGCGACTTCAGGTGTATGGGACAGCGTATCAGAGGAGAAGAGCGCCAGAACCTTCGCTGCAGCAGAGCCGGCCTGCGTCACCGAATCCGGGATATCCTTGGGCGCCTGGGCGCATCCGGCAATGTAAATCCCCCTGGTGAGGCTTTCAACCGGCCGCA
Organism: Bacillota bacterium; assembly: GCA_012512055.1. Next base: position 35,861 of record JAAZEW010000152.1, read on the forward strand.
ACTTGGGATGGGCTTCAGACAAGAAGCCCCACTCGTCAGTGGAAATCTTAAGGAGTCTGGCAAGCTCCGTTTGACCGTGAGCCGGAACAATCGCGGTAGCCAGAACCACCATATCCGCGTGGATCTCAACTTTCTTATTGGAGAGCGTGTCAACACCGAACACCACTGTCTTACCGTCTTCCTCAAAAACCCTGGACACCCTGCCCCTAAGGTAAAGGACTCCTTCTTCCTCAGTGGCACGTTGCACGAACTCCTCGTAACCTTTGCCTCCTGCTCGAATATCCATGTAAAACACGTACGGTTGCCCGTCCGGGACTTTATGCTTATACAGACGGGCGTGTTTTGCCGTATACATGCAGCAGATCTTTGAGCAATAAGGGTACCCGTTTTCTTGATCCCGCGACCCGACACACTGGATGAATACAACCTCTTTAGGTACCTTCTTGTCAGAAGGGCGCGTGATCTCGCCTTGGGTCGGGCCTGAAGCCGAGTTCAGCCTTTCGAATTCGAGCCCGTCTATTACGTCCTTTATCACTCCGTATCCGTATTCTCCTACTTTGGCCTTGGGATGAAGATCGTAGCCTGTGGCGACTACGACCGCCCCGACTTTCCGGTCAATGAAGGTGTCTTCCTGCTTAAAATCGATAGCTCCGACAGGGCACACTTTCTCACAAACTCCGCATTTCCCCTGCGTAAAGTGCCTGCATACTTCGGGGTTGATTACAGGCCTGTTCGGCACTGCCTGGGGAAATGCAATAGAGATAGCCTTTGTTTTCGCAAGCCCCAGTTCGAAGTCGGAGTCTGTCTTCACAGGACACTTCTCCATACAAAGCGCGCAGCCATTGCATACGTCCCAGTTCACATAAGTCGCCTTTCTTCGTATCGTCACATCGAAGTTGCCTACGTATCCGGAAACCGCATGGATTTCGCTGTTTGTAAAGAGGTCAATATTGGGATGGGATCCCACTTCTGAAGATTTCGGTGTCAGAATACATTGGGAGCAGTCCAAAGTCGGGAAAGTCTCAGAGAGTTGCGCCATATGGCCTCCTATGTAAGGGAGCCGCTCCACAAGTGCAACATTATACCCGGCGTCAGCAATATCCAGGGCAGCTTGCATCCCTGCAATACCGCCCCCTATTACCAGGGCGCACCTGGTAACAGGTACAGACAGAGGCGACAGCTCCTGGTTCTTGCTGACCTTCTCTACAGAAGCCTTGATAATCTCCAAGGCTTTCCAGGTAGCCTTCTCCGGCTCATTTCTGTGAGGCCAACTGCACTGTTCACGTATGTTAGCCATCTCACATTTAAACGGATTCAGCTCAGCGGATTCAGCAGTCCTCCTGAACGTAGACTCATGCATAGCAGGGGAACATGCAGCAACAACCACACCGGTAAGGCCCTTATCACGTATAGCATCCCGAATCAACTGCTGGCCCGGGTCAGAGCACATATATCGGTAATCAGTTACATATCCAAGACTGTCATAGCCGGAGAGCGCCTCCACGACTTTGGGAATATCAACAACTCCGCCGATATTCAGGCCACAATGACAGATAAAAACACCGGTTTTCATGTCAAGCCACCACATCCCCCTACCCCAACAGACTGGAATATCAGCCCTGGGGGAACAATGTGTCCGTCAAACTGAAGAGCCTCCTCGCCAAGCCCGAGAGCGACAGCCAGAACCTGAGTGAAGTAAATGACAGGAACAGCCTTTTCCCCTCTCTCAACGCTCCCGGATTGCGCATAATCCAAATTAAACTGACACAAGGGGCAACTCGTCACAATGACCTTGGCGCCTCGGGACTTTGCTGATTCCACCACAAGTTTGCTGGGGCTCATCGTAGCGCCTCCGGGTTGGAGCACCACGTAACTCCCGCAGCACTCTGTCTTGTAAGGGTAGTCCACCGGTTCACAACCGAGAGCTGAGAGAAAATCCTCCAGCACCCTGGGCGCCTCAGGATCATCGATTCCCACTTCTTCAGGGGGACGAAGCAAGAGACATCCATAGTAAGCTGCAACAGGAAGCCCGGAAAGAGGCGAAACAACCTTCCTGGACAGGGGCTCAAACCCTATCTCGTCTCTTAGAATTTCGAGAAGATGCAAGACTTCCACTTCGCCTGAATAGTCCTCTTCAATGAAAGCGCACACCTTCTCACGCTTGTCAGGGTCTTCACGTATTGCATGATTCGTCCTTTTCAGCACGTTCAAGCAACCTGAGCACAAAGTAACAAGTTTGCGTCCTGCCTTCTTGGCTGAAGCAAGGGTGCGGGAAGGCGATACCAGAGGGAAGGAATTGTCAATCTGTAGGGGAAAAGTGGCGCCGCAGCATTGCCATTCCTCCAGTTCCTCAAGGCACACACCTAGAACCTCACAGGAAGCAAGGGTTGAGGACTCAAACCCTTTTGCCTTAGCCCGAAGTGTACAGCCGGGGAAGTACGAGTAAACCACGGGAGTTCACCCTCCAGACTGCCGCAATTGTCGGATGGCGGCAAAACAAGTCATGGAATCGCAACAAGGCTGCTACGTTATGTGTATTTTCGAAATGCTGCTACCAAAGCTTGTTCCGGGACTATTTCCAGTAGTTCGTAAGGAATGTCAGCAGGGTTCAGGCAGCGGCCCCCCGGGCGAAGGAATGTTGACCTCAGAGATTCCATCACATTCGGGAGACTCATGCCTCTGGGACAACGGGCGCTACATGCCAGGCATGACGCGCACACCCAGATCGTTTTCGAGTTCAGGGCTTCTTGTACCTGCCCTAGCTGCAAGAGTCTTATGACCTGATGGGGAAGGAGATCCATAGCTGAGGTCATAGCACATCCTGCAGAACACTTACCGCACTGGTAACATGACAGAATCTCTTCCCCGCTGATATCCTGGAGCTTGTGCTTATCCTCGGTATCAATTACCTCTCGTGATAGCTTCAAACCCCATCTCTCCTCTACTCATAAACCTACTTGCCTCGACCGGGCGTCATACCTCATGCATCACGCAGACGCACCGGTTTGGGCGATTTTTCGCGTCGTGCGCATTTTCTGCATGAAGTACACTGCACCAATGAACGCGAGCCCGATAATATCCGTGGTAACACTGGGATGAATAAGAGAGAGGCCTCCTACGAAAAGAAGGAGCCGTTCAACAACAGTGGTGTTCGTGATCAGCCAGGCCTCCACGCCTGCTCCCAGTCCCAGCATTCCTAAGAGCGCGCCTGCTACGACCCGGAGCGTGTGCGTCCATGGCACATTCCCGAGAAGCAAGAGAGAAGGAGAATAAACGAAGAAATACGGCACCAGGAATGCTGCGATTGCAAGTTTGGTGGATTCAACAGCAGTCTTCAGGGGATTCGCCTTTGCTATCCCTGCGCCTGCCATAGCTGCAAGAGCCACAGGCGGGGTCAGGTCAGCAACTATGCCGAAATAGAATGCGAACATATGAGCAGCGATAGCCGGAACCCCTAACTTCAAGAGCGCAGGCGCGGCTATTGTTGAGGTGATGACATAGTTGGCTGTGGTAGGCGCTCCCATCCCAAGCACAAGGGAAGTCAACATAGTGAACATCAACGTCGGTAAGAGCTGGCCACGGGCGAGCTCTATCAGTCCATTGGCCAACTTAAGCCCAAGTCCGGTCAGGGTCACGGTTCCGACTATCATACCCGCAGCCGCACAGGCGATTACCACTCCCAGAGCATTTCGGGCCCCCTGTTCCAGAGCGGATATGATATCACCCCGCTTCATCCTGGTGGCACGCGATAAGAAGCTTGAGAGCACTGCAACGACAAGTCCCCAGAGGGCGGCTTTCATCGGAGTGTTACCTGTTACAAGCAGGTAAACGATGATGACAAGCGGCAGAAAGAGCTGGCCCCGTTCACGCATGATTTTCCAGAACCTAGGCAACTTATCCCGTTCCAATCCTCTCAGGCCTGTCTTCTTTGCCTCGAGGTGAACCACAATGAAGACGCCGGCGAAATAAAGGAGCGCCGGGATGACTGCGGATTTCACTATCTGAAGATAAGGAACCCCGATGAATTCGGCCATCAGGAACGCAGCAGCGCCCATAATAGGGGGCATTATCTGCCCGCCGGTTGAGGCAGACGCCTCTACTGCGCCTGCGAACTCAGGCCTATAGCCTAATCTTTTCATCATGGGAATTGTGAAACTTCCTGACCCCACAGTGTTCGCTACTGAGCTTCCTGACACAGTCCCTTCAAACGCACTGGTGATGACGGCAACCTTCGCAGGACCGCCTGCGGCATGGCCTGCAATTGAATTGGAAATGTCAATGAAGAACTGGCCGATGCCTGTCTTTTCAAGAAACGCCCCAAACAGTATGAAAAGGAATATGAATACAGAGGACACTCCCAGAGGAATACCGAATATCCCTTCAGTGGTATAAAACATGTGACTCACAAGCCTCTGCAAAGAAGCGCCCCTGTGCTGAAAGAAGCCGGGTATGTAACGTCCGAAGTAGCAATAGGCCAAAGCGACGGTCACCACTGTCAGGATGGGTATACCCACAACTCTCCTTGTGGCCTCCAGCACCACCAGGATTCCGATTGCTCCGATTACTATGTCCAGCCTTGTATAAGCGCCTGCCCTAATAAGCAGGGGATGAAAATTCCATACGGGGTAGCTCATGACAAAGACAGCCAGGACAGCAAGGCAGACATCGTACCAGGCAAGCTTATGCGCACCTTTTCGTGTCGCAGGGTAAAGGAGATATGTCAAAGCAACGCCAAACCCTAGGTGAACAGCTCTCTGTATTTGTGCGGGAAGCACACCGAAAGCAGCGGTATACAACTGAAACAGCGAAAACGCGATTGCGATTACGGAGACTGCTATAGAAAAAACGCCTGGGATCCTTCGATAAGCTGATTCCCTGTCATACTTCATGAGAATCTCTTCGATTTCTTCATCACTTACGACTTCGTAAGCGCCTATCTCTACATCTGTGGTATTCCTTAGTTCTGCCCTCTCATCCACTCATATCTCCTCCCTAGAAAAGGTGCCAGAAGAGGTTCTCGCACCACTCTTATCCGGAGGCCGGTCCCTGGTTTAGCAAGGCTTGCCAATACTACTTCTTCTCCTCCTACAGTAAGGACATGGCCTGGGACAGGGCTCACAGCAACCAGGAATGGTTCAATTTCTCGGCGCATCCCGGTAATACGGATCTTTCCTCCTTCGACCACTGACTCCTCTCGTTCATCCGGCATAGTGGGCAAGCCTGCCCCGAAAGATTCATATTCTGTCTCGACAAGGTATATCTTACCATCTCGTTCGATTCTAAAGACTTCCTTGACAGGTGTCCTTTCAACAGAGTGGACAAACTCCAAGACAAAGCCGTCCCCCTCTTTCACCGGTGCCTGATATAGCCGGACTCCCGAATACATCTCCTCAACCTTGAAGGTCAGGCGCGGGGAAAAGAGGGAAATCCACAGGATAGTCCCTGCGGCAATCACGACAATGATAAGCCTTAGAACCCTCATGACATCATGACCGACGCGGCGCTCATTCCGACAACCGGGCGTGCCCGTCAATTCCCTCTGCACGCCCGGCTGGCAACCGCGGCCTCCTCCGGATTCTACAATACGTCCCGGCGTATAGCCCCACTGCTATACGCTTTTACTTCACGATACCCTTCTCCCTGAAGTACTTCTCAGCGCCGGGGTGGAGAGGTGTGCTGACTCCGACAAGTGCCCCTTCCAGGCTGATTTCTTTGCCTTTAGCATGCGTTGTGGCAAGTTCAGGAAGGTTATCGAACAACGCTGCAGTCATCTTATACACAACATCAGTATCCAGATCCCGTCGTGCGATAAGAACAGCCTGCACGGCAACGGTCTGAACAAGCTCAGGCTGGTTGATGTAGCAATCTGCGGGGATTATGGCTTTGCCATAGAATCCGTACTTGCCATGCAGCTTCTGGAACATCTCATCAGTGACATAGAGAACCTTTATCTTGTGCATCGTAGCGGTATCTTGTATACCTGCATTGGGTATGCCTGCAGTAACAAAGAACGCGTCAATGTGCCTGTCTTTGAAGGCCTCTGCGGATTCTGCGAAGCTCAAGTACTGCACCTGCGCAAGGTCCTTATATGCAAGGCCATAAGTCTCCAAGAGCTGCCTTGCGTTAGCCTCAGTCCCGCTGCCGGGAGCACCTACCGAAACCTTCTTACCTTTCAGGTCAGCTATGGAATCAATCCCGGATTCCGCACGCACCACGACTTGGATCAACTCCGGATACAGGGACGCTATAACCGCGAATTTCTGCAGCTTCCCGCCGTCCTTGAACATCTCAGTCCCGTTCCACGCGTAATCTGCGATGTCAGTTTGGACCAGGGCCAGGTCGACTTCTCCGTTTTCGATCATCCTGATATTTGCCACAGAAGCACCGGTGCTCTGGACACTAACGCTGACATCTTTCACTTTGGAATTGATAATCTGAGACATTGCCCCGCCCAGGGGATAGTAAGTGCCTGCAGTGCCACCTGTAGCCATAACCAGTTGCGCGGTGGCAGCCAGGGAGGGAACAGCCATAATAAGAACAAGACACACAACGACACATGACAGTAGAAGCCTTCTCATAGTCTCAACCTCCTGATTCTTCTACATTGCAATTGTCTCACGTTGACCACTCTTTGCTATTGCATTCTGATAATAGATCGCTTTCATGCAATTACAATTTTTACATTCGACGACTCTGTGTGAATTCCTTCCTTGTAGCGATAATCTTGCTCCCTTCTCTCTTCTGCCTCCTACCGCCCGCCTTTACCCAGGAGCCTTGCCATGGAGCGACGGAGATGTTAGTATTTGCTTATAATGAGTATTATCTCAAGTACTGACGTCAATTTCAATACCCTGTTAAGCGACCCCCTGATGTCTTATTGATATGCGATGGCCTACCGCGATATCGTTCTCTTGAAAGGAGAGAGCTTTCCGTGAATGCAACACCTAAACGTCTTTTTGCCGTTCTTTCCATAGTCCTCGTGGCACTGCTCGTAGCCGGCTGCGAGAATCCTTTCATTGACTCCTGGTCCGGTGAAGCTGTGGATGACGCTCTCGTCACTTTCGAAGGCGAGACTTATAACCTCGCTACGCTGCAAAAAATGAAAATCCCACCCGGCGATTATAACGTAATCGTGGGTTCGCCCGAACATCATTCCATTGAAACAACAATCCCGCTGGGAACTCGCGATATATCCAAAGTTGAGCTGGTTCCGTATTCCCGAGTTTACAGCCCTTTTGTGATTGAGGCTGCTCTATCGCCCACACTGGATATGCTTGGACAACCCGTAGACGCAAGATGGAATTACTCATCAGATGACGTCCAAGTCATAGCTTGGGTCATGTGGAACATGCCGGAGGATTCATTCCACTACCAGACAATAAGGTGGTACAGGCCGGATGGGATCCTCTATCGCGAAGAGGAGCTGCCCAGGTTTAAGTCTACGCCCGGCTCGCCGGTTGTTACTGCACCGGGCCTTCCCTTGCACCTGCAGCCTGGATGGGCTGTGCCGGCTCCTATTGATCTTCCCGGTATTTGGGTTGTGGAAATCATCATGGACAGCGTTTTGGCAGCGAGAATGTCATTTTCAGTCTAGGTAAGGGCTCATAAGACCGTTGTTCTCTCCCATATTATGTTAACACAGCCCGCCCGAATCGCAAAAACCGGCCGACGTCTTCGGCGAAACCGGCGATTACTGGAGAAGTCCAACGGTCTCGCTCATAAGTAATCGGTAGGTTACGGTTTTCCATGTATAATCACTGTTAGCTCTACATGCTAGCTATTCTTATAGACGCCGTAAAGGGGTGCCATTTTCGGGCTCGCTCTCCGGGAGAGCCACTCGGTCATACGAAACCTACAAGATCAGTCCGGATGGCTCTGTAGGTAAGCCATCCGGCTAAGGTGCCGCGCGGGAGAGTTCCGTACGCTTTCTCACGGGTGGGCAGAGCTCCCGTCTAGGCTGATAGTGACAATTAGCATGCCACAGCACACCCGTTGGAACGCAAAGGAACATGGAGTCTCCGGAGTCTCTGGAAGGGAACTGAAGCGAGCAATTGTAGCAGGCAACCGAAGTAGTCAGGCAGGTAACCGAGGCAGACAACTGTAGCAGGCACCTGAGACCGGCAACCGACACTGAGGGCAACCGAGGCCCCGTTGCCTACTTTGAAAATAGCCCCGATCGAGGCCGTGTCCCCCCAAGGTGACCGCATTTTCATCCTGCGTGATGTCGACCCTGTCGGCATGGGAGACTCACGGGAAAATGTACTCAAAATAGGAACTAAGTCCCACGAGGGTGGGTAGGCGGAAGCACTCTCGACGAGGCCAAGCGAGGCCTGCAGCGACGCGCACTCGACGCGCAACCGACGCCAACCGAGGCTTGACAGCGGCAACAGACACGCATATACTATGTAGCTAGATACAACTGTAAATGCACCTAAGTGGCGTACGACAGGTGCCCGACATATGGTGCCTGAATGCGCCACATTTGTTGAGGAGGGATTATCGCGACATGCCAACCTACGAGTACAAGTGCGAGAAATGTGGGCAATTTGAGGAATTTCAACGCATGTCGGATGAGCCTCTCTCACACTGTCCCAAGTGTGGCAGTCCTGTCAGACGGCTCATCAGCAAAAATGTAGGCATTATTTTCAAAGGGTCAGGTTTTTATGTTACTGACCATCGCAGTGAAGACTACAAGCAGAAGGCCACAGGCGACGGCAAGGGCGCATCCGGTGCAGGTGCCTTGGACGCTGCCGGTAGCTGAGGACTTTTGAAATCTCTTTTATCGGGCGCAGAATCATGCCATTCCTTTGGCGGGTTCTGCGCCCCGCGCTTACCGCCTTCTCATCGGCCATGTCCGCATGTCCGCTTCCCCGTAGCGCCAATTTTGTCTTTAGGATAATATGTACATATGAAATATAATACAGGGCGTGGCGTCTCGCATGCGTAGACTGGATCTTAAGAAAATTCTGAAGCTAACCGATCTCATACTGGCAGGTCTGATAGTGCTGGCCGCTATTGTGCTGGCAGTTGCGCAACTACGGGCAGGACAAAGAGACCATCAACTTTCCGTTGCCGGGTGCTCGGTAATTGTCGAGGTCTACGGAAAGAGGACCCATAGTATTCCCTTTGCCGGGATTTCAGGCTCATCGGTCCTTAGCATACCAATAGGAGACGGCCACGAAGTTACATTAGAGATTCTGGAAAGCGGTAAAGTCAGGGTGGCTGAATCCACTTGCCCGGATAAGATCTGTGTGCGGACGAGTTGGATAAGCCGGCCCGGGCAGTCCATAGTCTGTTTGCCAAATAGGGTAGTCGTGCGGATAGATGGCAGCGAAATCCCGCACGACCCGGGGCCGGATTTGGAGTTGGATGCAATAACATACTAACTGCGGTTGGTTGTATGCGCCCATTGCAAAGGCTGGGCATCTGGGCACGTTGCCAGCACTGAATACAAAGATGTGCTTCTTCATCAAGCAGATCGCCGTAAATGATCGCTGGCTCTGGAAAATGTACGTGCCGTGCGGGGTTGCCGGTGCTGCACTAAGGGGACGGCCCCCCAAGCGGGTTGCCTTGACAAAGGAATCACCGACCTCAGAAAACGTACGTACCGAGCGGGGCCACCGAAGATCTCGGAAAACAAGCGAAAACTAATGAACGAGACCGTTGTTCTCTCCCATATTATGTTAACACAGCCCGCCCCAATCGCAAAAACCGGCCGACGTCTTCGGCGAAACTGGCGATTACCGGAGAAGTCCAACGGTCTCATGAACTCATACTTAGGATCAACAATGGAGGCGAACACACTGAAAGCTGATAACACGAAATGGAACACCCAAAGGATAACGAGGCTTGCGCTTTTCGTGGCCTTGGCTCTCATCCTCCATGCTGTTGAAAGCATGATACCTGCACCCCTGCCTGTGCCCGGGGCTAGGCTGGGCCTTGCCAATATCGTAACTCTGATAGTCATTGTCCTGACGGGCGCGGGCGATGCTTTGCTGGTAGTTGGCCTTAGAACGTTTCTTGCCTCTTTGCTTTCAGGCAGGCTCACCAGCTTCGCTTTCAGCATTGTAGGAGGAGTCCTTGCCACACTCGCAATGTCTCTCGCCTACAGAAGACTCAGGCACGTCCTTGGACTGGCCGGCATCAGCATACTCGGAGCAGTAGCTCACAATATCGGTCAACTTCTCGTTGCCTGGGCAGTCCTGGGAACGCCTGCCATATTCAGCTACCTGCCCGCGCTACTCCTTACGGGAGTCGCCACAGGATTTTTCGTGGGTTTGACTGCAGGATACTCACTGCAATACTTATTGCCTGGTGACTCCTTCACCTGCAGCAGGCCTGAGCGCAGCACAAGAGACGGACTCACCGATGAGCTCGAGGCCGTTTATGACGAGCCTGAACGTACATCCTAACAAGGCTGCGGCTTGTTGGCACATCTCCATTCTTGTCAGATAAATAGTGAAGTAGTCCATGATCTGGCACTCTGAAGTGTCAAACGCCAGCTTCAGAGTAATAGTGGAATTATCACTGTTTACTACAAGAGAAGAATCAGTAATTGCATGGTTAACCCTATCATGGATGTCATGGGGAGACTTCCTGCCCACACGGGTCCTGTGTGCATCACTTTTGTCAGCAATTACCAGGGCAGCGCAAATCGGGTTTACAGGGACGCCGATCTCTTCCTCGTGATTCGCAATGCTCGTGGTTATTTCGCAGATTTCCTCCAGCGGCATCCCGAGCCTTCGCAGCTCCACATACACAATGTTGGCGCCGGTCGGCCCGTGGTACTTGCGATTGTGCATATTACCGATGTCGTGTAGGTATCCTGCTATTGAACCCAGCTCAATAGTACGTGGGTCATACCCTAACGTTTCCAGAATGTATGCAGTCATTGTTGAAACATATGTAACATGGCGCAAGCCGTGTTCAGTGTATCCCAGCACGGATAAGTACTCATTAGTCCTCCGAATCAGGGTTTGAAATGTAGGATTTGCCTGAATATCTTTGAGTGATATCATGTTTCTCCCGCCTCCCGTAACCTTTAGCCTTCTCGTGCTCTTCTCGGCTTGCTAAAGATTACACAATATTATAGCACATCATTGCGGTGTATTGCTGCGCTTGCCAAGGGTCAAGGGTTTCAGAAATTTGCGGCCG
>JAAZEW010000015.1 GCA_012512055.1 Bacillota bacterium
CCGAAAGACCTCGGATCCCCTTGGATGGCTCACTGGAGGAGCCAGTCCGCGATCGGCTGGCGATCGAATCCGACGAAATGGCCCATGGCCCTCCAGGAAAGCCATGTTCGACTACGATACCCTGTAAGGGGGCCCTATACGCTCTTTCATAGGTGGACAAGACTCCCATCGAGTTTGGCAGCCACAATTAGGGTTCCGGTTCGCAAAAGGACGATTGGGGAGGAAGTCCTGGGTTATTAAGCTTGACGTGTGATTACACAAGACCTATGATAGTTATGAGCATACGACTGAAACATAGAAGATAGCCATTAGTCAGGGCGGTAGTCAGCGATGGCTGGAATGGAAGTGGGTAGGCCGATACCGGGAACCGAGACGGATTCGAAGGCAGCATAGTATAATGAAGACAATGAAGTCCATGGAGACGAGACGGGTAGATACCCGACTTGAGTAGATAATAGGAAAGTGGAAACGACGTAAACGGGAACGGAGGCGAGAGGCTTGGCAAGGCCCCCAAAGTGCAGACGAGTAGGGTTTTTACCAGATGTGACTGTGTTCAAACCCGCAGGAGCGCCCCTTCGTGAACTGGAAGAAGAGGTGCTGACTGTAGAAGAGCTTGAAGCGATTCGCCTAAAGGATCTTGAGGGCTTGCAACAGGAGGAATGCGCGGAAATAATGCAGATCTCTCGTCCCACCTTTCAGAGGGATCTGGTTTCTGCCAGGGAGAAGATTGCCAGGGCTCTTGTGGAAGGCCGGGCTCTTCGTATAGAAGGCGGAAACTACAGAGTGGCAATGCGAAAGTTCAAGTGCAGGGCGTGTGAACATGACTTTGAGGTACCGTTTGGAACCGGTGGGTGCGGCATCGAGATGACATGTCCTCAATGTGGCGATGGAAACGTGCAGCGGACAGATAATAAGGGACACGGGTTCGGCAATATGCCGAGGGGCCGCCGCGGCAGAGGCTGGAACCGGGAGTAGCCGGGCTTGTTATCTTAAGAATAGCAATGAATGTGTAGGATAGACGCTTAGTCGATAGTTAGGCGTCTATTTTGTGTTTGGTTATTGACATATGCTCATAACAATGGTTATACTATGTGTGAGCATATGCTCATTATTCGCTAAATGCTTCATTGAGAAATGAAAGTATTGACGGTTTTGTTGGAAGGCGTGAGTTCTTACTTACTGTGAATCTTCTGGCCTTACGAAATAAGCTCTTCCAATTATGCAGAGATTTGGTTGAGAAGGAGGTGTAAGATATGCCACGAGGAGACAGAACAGGACCTGCCGGTTTTGGCCCTATGACAGGACGAGCTGCAGGATATTGCACCGGATTCCCGGTTCCCGGCCATATGAACCCTCAACTCGGATTCCGAGGAGCAGGATTCGGAAGAGGAAGAGGCTGGGGTAGAGGCTGGATGCGGTTTCACTCCCCTGGATGGGCAGTGCCCCCGTACTACACGAGAGCCGGTTATCCCTATCCGGCCTTTCAGGGAGTCCCGCCGTACGGTGCCCAGTATACGGCGTACGATCCTGAATATACAGCCAAAGCCTCTACTGAACAAGAAGTCGCATTCCTGAAGGAAGAAGCGGCCTTGCTCAAGGACGAGCTTGAGGCTATCCAGGGGCGTTTAGAAGAATTGGGTAGGCAAGAAACAGGCGACGTAGGCAAGGATAACCAGGATAAGTGATTCTTACATGAGATGCGTTCCGAAGCATCGAAAAGGGGGCGAGGTGTTTGCCTTCGTCCCCTGAATACCTGAGGACTGTTAAGAATGGGTAAGGCGGGAGGCGACTTCTCTGTGGAGCAAGGAACGAAGGACATTAGTGAACAGGAAGAGACTCCAGGCTGCAGGCTGAAACAGACGATTGAGACTCTTCCGGAAAGCGATTTCAACAGCATAAACCAGGTAATAGCTGTTATGAGCGGTAAAGGAGGTGTAGGGAAATCCTCAGTCGCTGCTCTTATAGCGGTGAAATTGGCGAGAAACGGTTATAGAGTGGGCTTGCTTGACGCTGACATTACGGGACCCAGTATACCGAAAATGTTCGGCATTAAATCTTCTGCCGAAGCTATGGAATTCGGAATTCTTCCGGTAAAGAGTGATTTAGGTATTGAAGTCATGTCTCTCAATTTACTCCTTAAGAATGAGGATGACCCGGTGATTTGGCGAGGCCCTCTAATCGCAGGCGCGGTAAAGCAATTCTGGACAGATGTGATTTGGGGGAAGCTTGATTGTCTCATTGTTGATTTGCCTCCGGGAACAGGCGATGTTCCTATTACTGTCATGCAGTCCCTACCTCTGGACGGGGTAGTAATTGTTTCATCTCCTCAAGACGTTGCCGCAATGATTGTTAAAAAGGCTATGAGAATGGCTTCAATGATGAATACTGAAATCTTGGGGCTTGTTGAGAATATGAGCTATGCAGTATGTCCGAAATGCGGTGAGATTCTTTATCTATTCGGGCCTAGTAGAGGGGAGGAACTCGCGAAATCATCAGGGGTGCCTTATTTGGGCGCATTACCTCTTGATCCCGAGTTGGCCAGATTATGCGACCTGGGTCAAGTGGAGGAATATGACAGCGAAACAATGCGCTCCGGCATAGAATGGACTGAAATAGTGAAGAAGGAGGCTCTAAAATGAAGATAGCAGTGACTGCTCAGGATAAGGACTTGGATGCGGAGTTTGATTCTCGGTTTGGAAGGTGCAAGTATTTCGTTATTGTTGATCTGGATACAGACGAACATAGAATTGAGCAAAATGAAGCTATGACCGCGCTGGGAGGCGCAGGCGTCAAGAGCGCTCAATTCCTTGCCGGCTGTGGAGTCAGCGCGGTGATAACAGGCCATATCGGCCCAAACGCGTCTCGAGCTTTACAGGCAGCGGGGATTAGAGTATTCATTATGGAGTCCGGCACAGTACGCGATGCCATTAAGGCCTCTAAAGAAGGAAAATTGACTGAAGTTTCCGGGGCTACAACAGACTCGCATACCGGGCTTAAGATGTCCTGAGTAGATCACCATAAGTGATCGCCGGTTCTGGAAAGTGTGCGTACCGTGCGGGTTGCCGGTGCTGCACTAAGGGGACGGCGTCCCAAGCGGGTTGCCTAGACAAAGGAATCACCGGCTTCAGAAAATGTACGTACCGTGCGGGGCCACCCAAGACCTCGGAAAACAAGCGAAAACCAATGAACTCATACTTAGAGCCATTGGTGGGCCTACAAGCAGAAGAAGCCGACCCGGGAGAGCCGGCTCCGTCGATCCATAGAACCTGTATGACCCTTAGCGACGACTGCATGAAGAACCGGCTTCGCTAGATCTGTCTGATGAGTTAGGATCGCTCAACGTATGACTGATGAGGATTTCGCAAATCCCAAGAATAGGGATGCTAATTGCTAAGCTACTGAAAACTAACAAGGCAAGATAAGACCGTGAAGGAGGCGCCTCTAGATGAAGATTGCCATAGCCACAGAAGGATCTGCGGTAGCACCGCATTTTGGGAGATGTCCTGAATACACCATATACAATGTGAAGGACGGTTCGGTCTCAGATAAGACCGTAATTCCTAATCCCGGACATGAGCCGGGCTTTCTGCCTGAATACTTGTCAGAACTAGGTGTTTCCTGCATTATCGCGGGGGGAATGGGCATGAGAGCTCAGAATCTCTTTGCAGCGAAGAATATTCAGACTGTCGTTGGAGTGACCGGGCTTGTTGACGATGTGGCCAAGTCATTTGCCGCAGGCGCACTAAAAGGTGGGGAAAGCCTTTGTGAACATGGGGAAAGCGAGCGCCGGATGAACCACAATTGCGGGCACCATGGAGACCTCGGCGATGGTCATGAATGCGAGAAGAAGTAAAGTTCGGTTGGGAGACCCTGTAAGTTCACTTTAGGAATTCTCGCGATTAGAGAGGGAATTACACGGAAGGCGTGGGCCTATCCAGGTAGCAGACAGCCGAGTAAGCGAATAACCGGAGATTAAACAGTCACAAGTGGGGATGTCGCATGATTATATCAATAGCCAGCGGAAAGGGTGGAACAGGTAAGACTACCGTCGCAGTGAATTTGGCTCTAACCCTTGCGGAAACGGAATCTGTCTGTTTCATGGATTGTGATGTGGAAGAGCCTAACGCCCATTTGTTTCTTAAGCCGGTGCTTGAAGGTTCTGCTAAAGTCACTGTGCCTGTGCCTATTGTAGATGAGGAGCAGTGCAATGGATGTGGGCTGTGCGGAGAAATCTGCGCCTTCAACGCGATTCTGCCTTTGGTAAATCACGTGTTAACCTTCCCTGAGCTGTGTCATGGATGCGGTGGGTGCGCACTATTTTGCCCGACAGGCGCTGTTCGAGAAGAACCATTGGAAATCGGTGTGGTTGAGTGGGGTCATGCGGGCCCAATATCTCACATACACGGGAGGTTGAAGATTGGGAGTCCCCTTGCCCCGCCAATTGTTAAGGCGGTGAAAGATCGCAAGCGGAATATGCCTGGGGGTACTGTTTTTATCATTGATGCCCCGCCGGGGACTTCGTGTCCGGTTGTGGCTTCAGTGACCGGCAGCGATTTGTGCTTACTTGTCACAGAACCTACCCCGTTTGGCCTCCATGATCTTACACTTGCAGTCGACATGGTGAGAGAGCTACAAGTCCCGTTTGGCGTGGTGATTAACAGAGCTGGTTTAGGTAATGGAGGATTGGTTGATTACTGCAAGGCGGAAAACATACCTATACTTGCTGAGATCCCGTTTGATCGAAAATACGCTAAGTGTTACGCGAAAGGCGGACGTCTTATAGACGAGTTTCCAGAGATAAAGAAGGTATTCCAGGCTCTATGGCATGCAGTTTGTGTTACCGCAGATTGGGTTTGAGCTTGGAATAGGAACAGCATCTGAAGGGACGAAATCGCTGTGAAGGAATTACTGGTTATCAGCGGCAAGGGGGGCACCGGGAAGACTACTGTAGTCGGGGCTTTTGCCGTTCTGGCAAAGGATACGCCCCTGACTGAAAACACAGTGTTGGTAGATTGCGACGTAGATGCGGCTGATCTTCACCTTATATTGAATCCTGGTATAAGAGAGAAGAAAGAGTTTTTTGGTCTCAAAAAGGCTACCCTTGATCCTGCGAAATGCAATAATTGCGGAGCATGTGTCGATGTATGCCGCTTTGGCGCTATTGCTTCTCATGACGGGATTGTCAAGATAGAGCCTATCTCATGCGAAGGTTGCGGAGTGTGTTATCGTGTGTGCCCTAACCAAGCCATAAGAATGGAAGATGTCATTGCCGGCCATTGGTTTGCCTCTGACACTCCCTATGGACCTATGGTTCATGCCAGGCTTGGTATAGCTGAAGAGAACTCCGGCAAGCTGGTGATGGAGGTTAGGCGAGAGGCTCGCAGTATTGCTGAAACCCGTGGATCGCACCTCATCATATGTGACGGGCCTCCGGGTATAGGCTGTCCTGTAATATCGTCAATGTCCGGCGTGGATCTGGCCCTAATCGTGACAGAACCTACAGTTGCAGGTATCCATGACATGGAGAGACTGCATTCCCTTGCTGATGGTTTTAACGTGGAAGTAGTCGTATGTATTAATAAGTATGATCTGGATCACGAAACCTCAGCTCAAATCGAAGAATACTGCCTAAAACATGACATAAATGTAGTAGGGAAAATCCCGTTTGATGAGGAGGTGGTTAAGGCTCTCGTTAAAGGTGAACCACTTGTCTCGCCCGGTGTCATGGGTGGGGAGTCAGAAAGCCTTGCAGCCAAAGCCGTTGAGCAACTGTGGGCGGAAGTCCTGGAACGCCTTTCTTGACAGGATTGCGTAGGCTAACATGAACATGGCCGAAAATAGCACATCGAAGAAGGATTTAAAGATAGTCAAAAGCTTGTGGCAGATGGTAACAGTCTGCAAGCTCTGCAAGCCTAGGCAGCTAAATGAAGCTAAGGAGACACCCCGATGGGGAAACCCAGGCATACTAAGTAGGCTGAATCTACGGGCAATTGAGGGGCTGATCTTGTCAGAGGTCGGCCTACTTTATCAACCAGACGGGCTAATAACAAACGCTACAGGCCTCGCAATTGAGAGCTGTAGCGTTTGGGTTGAGAGCGTCACCGGCTGTTGGAATCTGAGACGATCTCCAGCGTATCCCTGGCAATAACCAATTCCTCGTTAGTAGGGATCAC
This sequence comes from Bacillota bacterium, assembly GCA_012512055.1. The sequence goes on from JAAZEW010000015.1 coordinate 6,174, forward strand.
CAGGACCTTAACCTTGGAGCCTTCCCCGGTGATATCCGCCTCTTTGCCTTTGGACTTGTTTTTCTCCGTGTCAATAGCTACCCCCAGGAAGCCAAGGCCTTCACATACGCGTTGCCTTAGGAACGGGGAGTTCTCCCCTATGCCCGCTGTAAACACAATGGCGTCAACTCCGTCCAAAGCGACAGCGTAGGCGCCAATGTACTTCCGAATCCGGTATTCATATATGTCAAAGGCGACTTTCGCGCGTTCATTGCCGCTTTTCACTCCGGCTTCAATTTCTCTCATGTCTCCGCTAATGCCGGAGACTCCCAGCAGCCCGCTATGCTTGTTCAAGAGAGAGTCCATTTCGCCTACAGTGAGGTTCTCATGCTTCATTACGTAGAAGACGACTGCAGGATCAATATCGCCGGACCTTGTGCCCATCATCAGCCCTTCAAGAGGTGTAAGGCCCATGCTGGTATCCATGCATTTCCCGTCTTTTACTGCAGCTATGCTTGCTCCGTTACCCAGGTGGCAACTGATAATCTTCAGGCCTTCAGAAGGTCTCTTGAGTATTTCAGCAGCTTTACGCGAAATATATCTGTGGGATGTGCCGTGAAAACCGTACCGTCTTACCTTGTGGCGCTCATACAGAACGTAAGGAAGCGGATAGAGGAAAGCATGTCTTGGCATGGTCTGGTGAAACGCGGTGTCAAACACTGCCACCTGCGGCACACCGGGTATGTTGGATTCAGCAGCCAGAATTCCCATGAGGTTCGCAGGATTATGGAGCGGGCCCAAGGGAATGCAGTCGCGTATTGCTTGCTTCACTTCGCCGTTGATAAGGACTGATTCGGTAAAAGTAGGGCCGCCATGGAGAACGCGATGGCCGACAGCACTAATGTCAGAAATATCCTTGATAACCCCATGTTCCGGGTGGACCAGCATCTCCAGGACTTGGCCTACAGCGGTGGTGTGATCCAAGATGCTGGATGTCCGCTTCACGCTGGTTCGTCCGGCCGGTGTGTGAGTTAGGATAGCGTCATCAGACCCGATGCGTTCAACCAGCCCTTTTGCCATGACTGATTCGTCTTCCATATTGAACAACTGGTACTTGACAGATGAACTTCCGCAGTTGAGCACAAATACTTTCATCCTCTTGCCCCCTGATAAACAAGGTTTTCCTCTGTCTCGACGAGGTTTCCTTCTTCGTCATACTTGAAAAATCCCTGGCCGGTTTTGACGCCTAAATGGCCTGCGCGAACCAGCTTCCGAAGTAGCGGACACGGCCGGAAGGAGAAATCGCCCAGGTCTCTGAACAACCCTTCCATTGAGGTCAGGACTGTATCAAGACCCATCCGGTCTGCCATCTCCAGCGGGCCCCTGGGAAGGCCGAAGCCGAGCCTTATCGCCGTGTCAATGTCAGATGCGGACGCCACTCCCTCCATTAACGAGTTCATGGCCTGGTTTAGGAGGGGAGTAATTAACCGAGTCGTAACAAATCCCGGCGAATCATTGACTTCCACCCCGATCTTGTCCAGGCTTTTCACAAACCTTTTGACTGCTTCAACAGTCTGTTCCGATGATTTCAGGCCTCGGACAATCTCCACCACTTCTACGCGTACCACAGGGCTTAAGAAATGTAGGCCAATGACTTTTTCGGGGCGCTGGGTTGCTGCCGCAAGTTCAGTAATGCTAAGAGTTGATGTGTTGGATGCGAGAATTGCCAGGGGATGGCACACCTTATCAAGATTAGACAAGACCCTTTTCTTGACGTTGGCATCTTCCTGGACTGCCTCAATGATTAAGTCACAAGTTGCCGCGTCCTCCGGCTTTGATGTAAAATGGATTCGACTTAGTGTGATTCTCTTTTCAGCTTCAGTGATTCCCCATTTTTCCAGACGCTTATTCAGGCTGAGTTCTACCCGGCATTTAGCGTCCTCCACGAGTTCATCGGTGCGGTCCACGAGGAAAACTTGAAAGCCTTTTTCGCCGATGCTTTCTGCAATGCTACATCCCATAGTACCTGCGCCGACAATAGCAACTTTTCGGATTCTCACCTCAAGACCTCCCTAGGTTTTAGTAAGAGGATGCTAGATTTACATTCTAGACAAGGACCTAATACCCTTCTACATTCTAGCTTTGAGTTGAACCCAGATCAACCCAGTCAGTGCATAATCAGTATAGAATTGGCATTCGATGTTTTCAGGGCCTGGCAGAGTCCGGCGGCGAGCATAGAAGGACAGGAGGGATACTACGTAGAATTTTCCTCTTGGCCCAATTATGGGCGGGGCTTGTTGGGGGTGACAAGCATTTTGACGCTGACAATAATAAGACGGACTTAACAGACAGAAGAGGGGGACAATTCATGTTAGCAAAGACTACGTTGGGGAATACAGGCATTAACGTGACTAAGCTTGGATTCGGCACTCTTGTGATGGGACCCTTGCAAGCCGATCTGCCTCCGGAAGAAGGCGCAAAAGTAATCAGAAAGGCCCTTGAAAAGGGGATTTCTTTCCTTGACACAGCTCACGTTTACGGTACTTATGAGCACATCCGAAAAGCGAAAGAGGGCTGGAAACAACAACTCGTCATTGCCACAAAGACGCCCGCTCCTGATTATGAGAAGGCTGAACGGCACATAAACCACGCTCTTGAAGCGCTTGACGTAGAAAGCCTTGATATTGTGCTTATGCATGCTGCCCGGGCAGGGGAAGACGTTTTTCAAGAAAGAGCAGGGGCTTATCGGTGTTTGCGCGATTATAAGCAGAAAGGGCTGATCAAAGCCATTGGCGTATCCACCCATAATGTGGGCACTGTAAGAGTTGCCGGATCCCGCGACGATGTGGACGTCATTCACCCGCTCATAAACGTGATCGGCACAGGGATTCTCGGAGGAAACGTACAGGATATGGCTTCTGCGATTAAAGCGGCTTCTCGCAACGGAAAAGGTATTTACGCCATGAAAGCGCTGGCAGGTGGCAGTCTCCTGGAGAGAATGGACGAGGCATTCAAGTTCGTTATGGGCTTGCCCGGGGTTGACGCAGTAGTGGTAGGCATGGTATCCGAGGCAGAAGTGGACATGAATTGCAGGATATTCCGAGGCGAAGCCATTCATGATAAAGACCGGGAAGCCACATTCAGAAAAAAGCGCCTAAAAATCGTGGAGGTTTATTGCAAGGGCTGCGGCCGGTGTGTGAACGCCTGTCCTAATGGAGCATTGTCAATGGTTGAGGGTAAGTCTTCCGTTGATGAAAGCAAGTGTCTGCTTTGCGGTTATTGCACGCCTGCGTGTCCTGAATTCGCAATTCGGGTCATATGATCCGTTCCGGATGTGCCTCTCCCGAGGAATTAAACTGGATTTTGGAGAGTCTATATACTTGAGGGAAAAGTTGCACATCAGGGCCGGGATTAAGTAGAATATGTTGCATACTCAGACTAGATGAAGAAGGCATTTCAGATGGAATCACAGATGGGAGACGGCATATCACAGGAACACGCTAAGTACTATTACATGGATGTTGAAGATGCTGCCAAAGCGCTTAAGGCAGATCTGGTTAAAGGCTTGGATTCAAACGATGCAAGAGAACGCCTTGAGCTTTTCGGCCCGAACGAACTGAGAGAACAGGCGGGTCCCGGTATTTTCCGGATGTTCCTCAGACAATTCATGGAACCGCTGGTCCTCGTGCTTATCGTAGCAGCCATAGTATCTTCTGTCCTGGGCGAGATTGCAGAAGGCGCAGTAATTATGGCAATAGTCTTGCTCAATGCAATTCTAGGGGTGACTCAGGAAAGCAAAGCCGAGAAGGCCTTGCTTGCGCTCAGAGAACTGGCTGCCCCGCACGCCAGAGTCAGACGAAGCGGCAACACATTGATAATCCCCGCAAGTGAGCTTGTGCCCGGTGATTTGGTCCTCATTGAAGAAGGAGACCACATTCCCGCAGATATTCGCATTGTGAGCTCTGTTGCGTTAAAGTCCGACGAGTCCGCTCTCACCGGAGAATCAGTGCCTGTAGAAAAACAGGCATCTGCCATTTCCCGGCCTTCTGAAGGCGATATTGCCCTGGGGGACAGGACCAACATTCTTCATATGGCAACTGTATGTGTTCACGGGAGAGGCAAAGGAATCGCGTTTGCCACCGGAATGAACACAGAGGTAGGACACATAGCAGGTTTAATCGGGGCTTTGCCGGACAAGCGCACGCCGCTTCAAGAACGCCTTGAGGGTTTGGGCAAATGGCTTGGCGGTGCAGCCTTGGGACTATGCGGCATCATGTTCGTCACCGGCCTTTCCCGTGGAATTAACACCTTTGAGATGTTCTTGACATCAGTGAGCCTTGCAGTTGCCGCGATTCCTGAGGGGCTGCCTGCAATTGTCACCGTGGTTTTGGCTATCGGAGTTCAGAGAATGGCGAGGCATAAAGCAATAATCAGGAGGCTTCCCGCAGTTGAGACACTGGGCAGCGCTACTGCGATCTGCTCGGACAAGACAGGTACCCTCACCCAAAACGAAATGACTGTGGTCAAGGCTTACGTAAACGGACGCATGCTCGAAGTCTCAGGTAACGGCTATTCGCCTGAGGGAGAGTTCTCACCGGATGAAGAATCAAATCCCGGATCCGGCGACACGGCTGTTGATGTGTCTGATCCTCACTTGGGCATGCTGGTCAAAATTGCCGCGCTGTGCAACAACTCGGAGCTCCGAAGGAATTCCGAGACAGGGGAATGGTTTATCGTCGGGGATCCCACAGAAGGCGCGCTTGTCGTGGCTGCCCGTAAAGCAGGCTTCACTGAGGAGGATGAGGTTGATGCGCCGCGTATCGGGGAGATCCCGTTTGACTCTGTACGGAAGAGAATGACTACAATCCATCAGTTTTCCGACGGCAAGGTTATGGCGCTTGTGAAAGGCGCGCCTGATTCTGTCCTCGGCAGATGCGAATTCGTGTTACAGGACGGAGCTGCGCGTCATCTGGATGAGGCAGAGAAAGATCGGATCATGCAGGTTAATGCGGGTATGGCTTCCAAAGCCCTCCGGGTGCTGGCGTGCGCCTACAGAATCCTGGGCTCAATGCCGAGAGAACCCGGAGCCGGTGAAGTCGAAGAAGGCCTTGTTTTCGTAGGCCTGATGGGCATGATGGATCCGCCAAGGCCTGAGGCTGCCGAAGCTATTATTACTTGTCGGGGAGCGGGTATTACTCCGATCATGATCACAGGAGATCATGAAGACACTGCTCTGGCTATATCGAGGGCTATCAACTTGAGTGCGCATGAGGAGTCCGAAAGTGGATCGAGTCCGGTTCTGACCGGCAAAGAGCTGGAGAGAATGTCTTCTGAAGAGCTGAAGGAAGCAGTTAATCGGGTGGCAGTCTATGCTCGCGTGTCTCCCGAGCACAAGGTGCGTATTGTGGATGCGCTTCAGATCCAGGGGCATGTAGTGGCTATGACAGGAGACGGAGTAAACGATGCCCCTGCGCTGAAGAGGGCGGACATCGGTTGTGCCATGGGGATAACCGGGACGGACGTCGCTAAAGGCGCATCTGATATGGTGCTTGCAGATGACAATTTCGCCACTATTGTTGAGGCGGTCAAACAAGGAAGGACGATTTTCGACAACATCAGAAAGGCTATTGCTTACCTGCTATCCTGCAATATAGGGGAGATTATCGCAGTATTCATGGGGATTGCAGTAATAGGCGCGAGAATACTCACCCCTATACAGATACTTTGGGTTAACCTGGTTACAGATAGCTTGCCCGCTCTTGCTCTCGGAGTGGAACCTCCGGAGCCTGGAACGATGGAACGGCCTCCTCGAGGCAGGCATGAGTCTGTGTTCAGTTCAGGCGGAGCAATACGTGTAGGGACTTACGGGGTTTTCATAGCGGCTACTACTCTTCTTGCTTTCCGGTTAGGAACAAGAACACAACCGGTGATACGACTAGAGAGAGACACACTTCTTGCAGCCAGGACCATGGCTTTTGCTACAATGTCACTGAGTCAGCTTTTCCATGGGTTTAATCTGCGGTCAACGACAAGATCTCTGTTCCGGGTGGGCTTCACAACCAACCGGTACATGGTGTTAGCGTGGACTGTGTCAGCTTCCTTGCAACTCATGGTTCTTGTCATACCCGGGCTTCGTTTCATCTTTGAAGCGGTGCCTCTGACTCTTAGTGAGTGGGGTTATGTGGGTCTGTTGTCAGTGTCTCCCGTCATCTTTGGTGAAATCCTCAAGATATTAAGCAGGTAATATCGCAGCCGCTCAGCGCGGCAAGTAAAAATACTTGCATTTAGCGTTGTGTCCGAGTAGAATGTATTCAGCCACACTTGTTCAGTTTTGGATTGTACACTCTGGGCTGGCCGCGGGCTATAGGCACATACATGGAAGAGACGAGTGCCGTGGGTGCGACAGGTTTCTGAGCAAGCAGGCAATTACCACCAAAGTGAGGAGATCATCTTACATGGAGTTCAAAGACAAGGTTCTGACGTGTCGCGACTGCGGTGCAGAGTTTGTGTTTA
>JAAZEW010000153.1 GCA_012512055.1 Bacillota bacterium
AACCACTGCGTTTCAAAAGCATCTGCATTGTAGTATAATAAGCATATAATAAGCATACAATTATGCTGCCGGACGAGGTGATCAAGATGATTCATATCAAGCCTTCTGCTGCGATCCGAAAGAACTATAATGACATTTCCGAGCTGTGCAAGCGGACGGGAGAGCCGGTATACCTGACTAAGAACGGCAAAGGCGACCTTGTGGTGATGGACATCGAAGCGTTTGCGAGACGCGAAAGCATGTTGCGCTTGAGGGAAGCTTTGATTACTGCGGAGGAGGGACGGTTGGTCGGAAAGAGCGGCTACTCCGTTGACGAGGTGTCCTCCATGATGAAGACTGCCGTCAGGGAGGTCCTCGATGGACAGCGCAGATAAGGAATACACAGTGATCGTCTCTGATGAAGCAGGGCAGATGTCAGTATCTCATTCTCGATTCTTGGCGCAGGTCAGCGAATCGGCTGCGTTTGAACTTATAACCGAATTTGAACACAAGGCAAAGTCCCTCAAGAAGTTTCCCCAGCGAAACCCATGGCTTTCAGATCCACTGGTACCAGCAGGTAAATACCGTAAGCTTCTGATAGCTAAGAGGTATTTGTTGGTCTATCAAGTAAAAGGCAACACCGTGTACATAGATGCGGTTGTCGATTGCAGGCAGGACTATAACTGGCTGCTATGACACAGACACAGGGTACGGCCTTCACCCGGATACTGTCATGCCTTAGTGTTAGTGTCAGTCGCGTTTGCCTTCAGGCTTCCCATACGTATTGTCAGACTCAACTACGAGGATGTCTAACAAGTTAGCCTATGTTGCTCATGCGCTTGTATGCATTGATCAAGCCGTTAGTACTGCTGTCGTGGCGGGTTACAGGTTGATCGTCGCTAAGCTGGGGCAGAACTGCGTTGGCGAGTTGCTTGCCCAGCTCAACCCCCATCTGATCAAAGCTATTAATATTCCAGATAGCGCCTTGCGTGAAGATTTTGTGTTCGTATAGTGCGATAAGCATACCCAGCGTCTCCGGGGTCAGCTTCTTGTATAAGAACGTGTTTGTAGGTTTGTTCCCTTCGAATGTCTTGGCTGCGGCAAGTGTTTCCAATGCCTTTCCCGAATAACCCTGGGCCATAAGCTCAGCCTGCGTCTCTTCAAGAGTCCTGCCTTTCATGAGTGCCTCGGTCTGCGCCAAGAAGTTAGCCACCAGAACTGCGTGGTGATCCCCAATGGGATTGTGGCTTTGGGCTGCGGCTAGAAAGTCACACGGGACCAGTTTCGTCCCCTGGTGAATCAACTGGTAGAATGCGTGCTGGCCGTTGGTGCCGGGCCGCCCCCAGAGTATCGGGCCTGTCTGGTAGTCTGCGGTATCGCCTGTCTTAGTGACGTGTTTGCCGCTACTTTCCATATCAGCTTGCTGCAGGTAATCAGTGAAGTAGGCAAGATGCTCGTCATAGGGCAAAACAGCGTGGCTTTCGGCTCCCTGGAAGTTGTTATACCAGATGCCAAGCAATCCCATGATTATAGGGATGTTTCTATCCAGCGGTGCGGTTCGAAAATGCTCATCTACCTTGTGTGCACCTGTCGAAAGCGTTTCAAAGTTGTCCATGCCGGCATAGAGTGCGATTGAAAGCCCAATAGATGACCAGAGGGAATAACGTCCACCGACCCAATCCCAAAAGACAAACATGTTATCACGGTCGATCCCAAACGCTTCGACGGCCTGTTGGTTAGTGGAGATGGCAGCAAAATGCTTGGCCACGGCGGTCTCATCACGGGCTCGGTCAAGAAACCAACTACGAGCTGTGTGAGCGTTCATCATGGTCTCTTGAG
>JAAZEW010000154.1 GCA_012512055.1 Bacillota bacterium
AGTATGCCTGTCGCTGCACCGGCGAAGAATCCTGCAACCGGCGCGAGGAGGGTTCCTGCCAGAGGGTGCACCCCTCCAATCAGTAACCTTGCAGCAATGGCAGCTCCCATAGGGAAACTTCCGTCGACTGTCAAGTCAGGGAAATCCAACACCCGGGAGCTCAGATATACCCCCACTGCCATGACTGCATATACCAGGCCTTGCTCTAAGACCCTTAATACCGCACCCAGACCCAGACTCACCTTATCACCTCATGAGCATCGTCAATCAGGTCTTGCGGGATGTGAATACCCATTCTGTCTGCTGCTGCCAGGTTCAGAGCTATTTGCGTATCTTCAAGATACTCTATGGGACTATTTTTAGGCTCGCTCTCCCCTTTGAGAATCTTAGCTGCTATGTCAGCAGTCTGCCTCCCGAGAACATGATAGTCTATCCCTATGGTCGCGAGAGCGCCTCGCCTTACACTGTCAACTTCACCGACGATTACCGGGATCTTGAAATCCTCTCCCACCTTGATGACTGACTCCAGCGCAGATACAACCGTATTGTCCGTAGGCACGTAGATTGCGTCCACCCTGCCTACCAGTGACTGAGCAGCTTCATACACCCCGCTGGAAGAACTCACAGTGACTTCAATAAGCTGTAATCCAAGATCCCTTGCGGTTTCACGAGCGATGTCCACCTGCACAAGGGAGTTGGTCTCACCTGCGTTATACATTACTCCCACACGCTCTGCCTCAGGAGATATCTGCTTCAAGAGTTCCAGTTGTTTCCTTACGGGAGTAAGATCAGATGTGCCTGTAACGTTAGTCCCCGGCCTCTCCGTTGAATCAGCCAGCCCTGCGGCAACCGGGTCTGTTACAGCCGTTATCACAACGGGGATATCTTGAGTGGCCTTAGCTGCCGCTTGAGCTGTAGGCGTAGCAATGGCGAGAATCATATCTACGTCATCAGAGACGAATTTTCCGGCGATAGACTGGGCAATAGCCATGTCTCCCTGGGCGTTCTGTATCGAAAACTCCGTGTTTTTTCCTTCTTCGAAGCCTAACTCAGCCAGGCGCTGAATGAATCCGTTCCTGGACGCGTCCAAGGCAGGATGCTCCACAATCTGCATAATGCCTATTCTAGTGACATCAGATTTCTTGTTGAACCGAGGTAAGACAAACGCCAGAATCGCAATTACCGCCAAAACCCCTACTACAATAAATACCTGAGTCATCCCTGATTTTCTGGATGCCATTTAAATCCCTCCAATAAATGTAAATTAATGGTATGCTGCAATAATCCCCGACATAGTCCGGTTCAGTCACGGCATCCATCCCCCCCATCCTGACTCAACCACCCGTTCCAGGAGGAGCTTTCTTTGCACACTTTCAGGACGAGTGATGTCTCAGAGCTTCGTATTCCAGGTATCTGCCTCAATGTCTGAGTCAGAAACTTATACAGCTCATCATTGGAGCCAAAAACCGCTTCAACCATGACATCATGGGCACCGGCGCAGACAGCCACATACCTGACTTGTGGCGCTCCGGTGAGTTGAGCCACGACGCTGTCAGGTGAATCTCCTTCAACATCAAGGCCGATTATGGCGACAAAGTTCATGCCCAATCTAAACGGATCGACAACTGCCTTGATTTCGATGACGCCTTCTTCAACAAGACGCGCGACTCGCTTTCTTACGGTACCTTCCGCGACTCCCAATTCCTGCGCAATGAAGGTGAAAGGAGTTCTGCCGTCATTTTTCAAGTACGAGAGAATAGCCGTATCAAGCTGCTTCAGCATAGGAGAATCGTTCACGGATTTCGCTCCAATTCCCGATATTATTTACGAATTTCGTAATCTCTTGCCCATACATGCACGTATACCGCAATATAGCTTTTCATATTCGACGAATATTGCAATTATCCTTCTTGATGAGAAAGTCTTTTTTTGAAGGCGTAAGCAAAGGGGTCACATGGAGCGGGGAGTCCTTCGTCCGAGGAATCTCCGCCGGGTGGTTGAAGGAGGCTGGATATCCATAGTATCTTTGAGAGTGTCCGTTAAGAACTTGTACGAAACGATCACAATCATACCGGAACACCCGTACAGGATGGCAGCGCCCCAAAAGGAACTTGCCACTCCGAAGACGCCGCCCAAATACCCTCCGAGCAGCGGCCCAACAACGGACCCTGCTGAGGACATGGAATTCATAACCCCAAAGACAGTGCCACGGATTTCAGGCGCCACTGCCTGAGCCACAAGGACGTTGATTGCCACAGACATGGCTACGCTTGGAGCGCCTGAGATGAACCTGGAAACGCCGAGGCTGTATACAGATTGGGAAAAGCCTTGCAGCATTACAAAGACTGCAAGAAGAAGCAAGCCGTCCCTTAGCATGGCTACGTAATTGCCTCTCCAGTATCGTCCCACAAGCGGGGCGGAAATCGCAGTGGCTACCCCGAAGAGCGTCGCAATCGCGCTTGTGGCAAGTGCTGCATTGGCAGGGATGAGCTCTTTGATCAGCAAAGGTAAAGTAGGCCTGATACAGGCCGTGCCTGCCTGCATAATAACAAGGACGCCAAATAGGATCTGTAGCACGGGCAACGAAATTGCCTCTCGCATACCTCTGATAATACCCGTCTGTTCTGTCTTCCGGATTGTCTTCTCTTTCACAATGAACAAAGCTATGAACGTAGCTATTGCCGGCATAGCCGCACACGCCACATAAGCGCCGTTAAGCCCGAAGAGAGACACATAAGCTGCGCCCAGTATCGGGCCTGCTATTGTGCCAATTGCCATAGTCGCTTGTAGCAAACCCATGGCAAAGCCAAGGTCCTCGTTAGGTGTGGTAGTGGCAATCAGCATGGTTGCAGCCGGGATGAACCCTGAAAGCCCTCCGGCGATAGCCTTAATATACAGAATCTGTACGTGGCTCGTGGCAAAACCTACGAGGGCATACGATATCGTCAGGACTGTACCTGCCCGAATCAACATCGGCCGCTTACCGTACCTGTCTGCTAAAGCTCCCCACACAGGCGCCATTATAGCCGAAGTCAGTGCGCTGACGGAGAAGACCGCGCCTGACCAAAATGAAGCATTCGCCGGTGTTCCAAGCTCTGACAGGAGAATGGGCAGAAAAGACACAACAATCATATCTCCCGCCTGGACAAGGGCACAACCTATACATAAAGCAAGTAAATTGCGGCGGTACTTCACACTGCCACTCCTTGTTGAACGTTTTCTTCTCAAAATCCCAAAGGGAAATCATATCTTGACACGGGGTCTCGTAAGGCCTGCTCATTATGGCCTATAGAATATCATAACATACCTATACTACTTGAACAGGCCATGTTTAGGCAAGCCCTCAAGTCAAGGCAATTACAGCTAGGTATGAGTTCATTAGCTTTCGCCGGTTTTCGGATTGTCTTGGGTGGCCCCACACGGTACGTACACTTTCTGGAACCGGCGATCACTTATGGTGATCTGCCTGGGTTATGCCGGATACGGCACGGATTCCAACTTGTTTCTCGCCACTCCGTAGATACTCATGTATTCAGCCGCTGAACGGTTCCATGAGAAGTCATGCCGCATAGCATTTTCTACCAAAGACACCCATCTCCTCCTGTCTTGGTAGACTGCAATTGCACGTCTCACTGCATCCTTGAGCGCGCCGGCTGAATACTCAGCGAACGTGAACCCATTTCCCGCATGTCTGTCAGGTTCATAATTAGTGACAGTGTCTGCAAGCCCTCCCGTGCTCCTCACAACGGGAATCGTGCCGTAGCGCATACTGATGAGCTGCCCCAATCCACAGGGTTCAAAGCGGCTTGGCATGAGAAACATGTCACACCCTGCATAAATTCGCTGAGCCAAAGCAACGTTGAAGCCGACTTCGACTGCTATCTTGTCCGGGTAATCCTCATGAAAAGAGCGGAATAGCTCCTCATAATAAGGGTCTCCTGTTCCAAGAAGCACAAATTGGATATCTTGCCCGACAATATCAGGAATGATCTCAGCAATGAGATCCAAGCCTTTCTGGTCTACAAGTCTGGACACTACTCCGATAAGAGGCATGTCTCCCGGGGGAAGATCCATCTCGCGTTGGAGAGCATACTTATTTTCCTTCTTATCCTCCAAGTTGCCTACACCGTAATTACGATAGATACGCGCATCTGTTTCCGGGTTAAATTCGTGGTAATTCAAACCATTGAGAATGCCATATACATCCTGTGCCCTGGACCTTAAGATTCCGTCCATAAGTTGGCCGTAGACAGGTGTTTGGATTTCCTTGGCATAGGTCTTACTTACTGTGCTTATCACGTCTGCATACGCAATTCCTGCTTTCATGAAACTCACATTCCCGTAGAATTCAATACTCTCAGGCGTGAAGTACTCGTCTCCCAAACCGATCAACGAAAGCACTTCCCGAGGGTAATTCCCCTGATACTTCAGGTTATGGATCGTGAATAAGGTGGCAATTCCCTGGTATATCGGATCTTGAGAGTATTTCTCACGGAGAAGGAGAGGCACGAGGCCTGTCTGCCAGTCATTGCAGTGTATCACGTGGGGTGCCCACCCTAAGTGCCTAATCATCTCCAGGATGGCCCTGGAAAAAAACGCAAATCGTTCTGCCTCGTCAAAATACATATACATGTTGTCCCTGTCGAAATAATGGTAGTTGTCAATGAAATAGACAGGCACAAGCCTCTCTATCCCATCGAGTCTCGCTCTTATCACGCCTTCACGCAGAATCGCAGTGGCTTTTCTCTGGCCTACCTGCACCGGAAAATCTCCTAATGTCCTGTAGTCAGTGATTCCCCGGTACTTGGGCATAACCACCCGCACATCATTTCCCATTGTCGCCAGGGCTTTCGGGAGCGAGCCTGCTACATCTGCAAGTCCTCCCGTCTTCGCGAACGGCGCGACTTCGGGAGAGGCAATCAGTATTCTGTAGGTTTCATCGAGTTGTTGGACATTCATTGCGTAGATACCCCTTCCTATTCCTCCAGGCCCAAAGCGCAACTACCGTGACATTTCTCAGCCCTCTGCGCGTCCCGGCATGCTCTCACGCAAAGCAGCCGCAGCTACCTCTGGGGCTGTTGGATTTATGTAGTATCCCGTGCCCAGTTCGAATCCTGCAATAGTCGCAAGGCGCGGAATCAGCTCGAGATGCCAATGATAGTATGCGCCAAAATCCCCTTTCCATGGGGCGGTGTGCCATACAATATTATATGGAACGTCATCAAATGCCAGTTCGAACGTGCGGACTACCTGACGCAGCATTGTGGCAAGATCAGCAAGTTCATCCTGGGATATCTCTTCAAAAGCTTCGTTGTGACGCTTTGGAGTAATCCAAGTTTCATAAGGGAACTTGGATGCGTATGGGCAAAATGCCAGGAAGTGTTCGGATTCCGCAAGCACCCGTTCTTTTCCGTCAATCTCCTTCTCTACAGTCTGGCAGTACAGGCACTTTCCTGTCCTGTCCTTGTGCTGCCTGGCATAATCCAGCTCCACCTCAATAACCTTGGGCACTATCGGAACAGCGATTAGCTGACAATGCGTATGTGAAAGAGAGGCACCTCCCTGACGCCCCCAATTCTTGAAAGCCTGCAGATACTTAAGCCTTTTGTTTTCTCTGAGCGCACGGAAACGAGCGATTATGGCAGTAAGTATGTCCTCCATCCGATCTTGAGAATGCGTCCCGAATGTGGAATCGTGTTCCGGGGATTCGACAACAACCTCGTGGATCCCAACTGCAGGTATGTTAACGTATAGTCCGTCCTCCGCTTCAGAATCGCTGTCCATGTCCGGAGAACCCTCGTATTCCAAGGAAAAGGCAGGGAACTTGTTCGGCACAACTCTTACTTGCCAGCCCTCCGCATTAGGCGCTTCAATCGCGCGGCCCAGTGCAAACACCTCAGGGGGAGTCATATGTTCGCTTCCGTAGCAAAAGGGGCATGTGCCCGTTTTTTGCTCACCGTGAATAATTCGAAAGTCAGAAGGGCGCCTGCTTCTGGCAGACGCAATTGCTACCCATGCTCCTGATGTAGGATCTCTTCTCAACTCAGATATCATGAAACCCCTCTTTTCAGCTCATTCTCTCTGGTCTATTTCCTGTCAAAGTAGATGCTCTTTCCAGTAGCCGACAAAGGAATGCCGATTACGATATCAGCATCAATCAAGCCCATCTTCTTAGCCACTACTCCCACGCGATACATAATCCTGTTGTCGATATTATGGATAGAAGCAACCTTTACCGCAGAGCCCAAGGCAATGCCCATGTCAGTACTTCTCCAAACGCATACAGGCCCCGCGAATTCAGCCCCGTCATGCACGCCCGGCAAGTCCACGCACTTATCATACCCGCATGCGCCACAGTTAAGACCACAAACCTCAGCATTCTTCAAGCCGATGAGCACGCAAGCAGAACTTGCAGCAACGTTCCCGCCGTCGCGATCATAATTCACCTTACCGGAATCCTTCCCATATTCAACCATGCCTTCGGCAAGCTTGCGCAAGGCGTCTCCTTCAACAACTGCGGTTACTATGAAATCTTTCCCGACAGTCTTAGGAGCAGTCCGTGCAGCGACACACATTAGATCCGCTACCATCCTTATTGCATCTTTCACGAAAAACCACCTCCAGCAAGAATATTCCACGTAAAATCGGGAACTCCTCGGCGTATTCTTGGATTCCTTAGGAAACAAAGGGATGAAAACCGGCTACCTGTGCCATGCTATAACACAGGCAATCCAAGAGGAGGCGCTGTCCTGTCGCCAGAGGGCACCAGGCCGTAGAGGGCAAGCATGGAACGACAGAAAGAAGACCCGACAGATGATGATTAACAGACGATATGGGGTGAGAAGCAATGACAGTAGGCGAGAAACTCCACCAGTGCCTTGCGCAACTCGAAGGCGCAGTATCGAGTCTTAAGACGTTTTGCTTGGATACTCAAGACCAGACCGCCAAGAAGCTATACGCGCAGCTTTCGGACACATTGCAGAATCAGGTAGTAAACCCGCTGAAATCCCGGGTCAATTATGTGGAATCTCAAGAACCACGGTACAAAGTCTATGAGCAAGCTATGAAGCAAGGTGAAATGCCTCAGCCTCAACAGCCTGAACAGTTGAAATAACGGTAAATCTCCAGCGAAATTCTGCGAATGGCGTCTTCTCCGCGGCGGGTGTCCGGCAGATCTGATGAAAGGATCGTGACAACGTAGTTTACCGGGCCGGCATAGACAATGGCAGCATCATGCCGAACTCCTGATACAGAGCCTGTTTTGTGGGCGATCTCCACGTTTTTTACCTGCCCTACCAGGCTCTCCTCTTCGCTGTCCCACACAGGGATAAGGGCAGGGATAAGGTCGTTCCATTGCTGCTCCTTCATTATTCTGACCATCTCTTCACACGCCCGTCGCGAGACCACCTGTCCCCTGGCGATTTTCTCAAGAAGCCCTGTAGTGTCTTGCGGTGTCACGGAATTTGCGGTTTGCACTGCCTGAGGCAAGGTCATGAACTTGCGCCGAAGGATGATTCCGGTGAAGCCAAGTTCCTGCATGGTGCGATTTACGCAGTCCATCCCCAGAAGATCGACGAGAATGTTTGAGGCAGTGTTATCACTTATCACAATCATGAGACGGATTAGGTCAATGACGGGTATCTTGATTCCCTGGGACATCACCTTAAGTATACCTGCACCGCCCACCTTGTCAGTATCAACCAGTTTCACCTTAGTTTGAAGTCTAATAAGGCCTTCTCCCGCCTGTCTGAACCCTTCCACCATTATGGGAATCTTGATAATGCTGGCTGCTGCGAACTGATGATCCGCATTTATCAGGATTTCCCTGCCTGTTGCGAGATCCTTTGCAGCAATACCGAATACTCCACCGGCAGATGACGCAAGTTCCAGGATTCTGTCATGGATACTCATGGCAAGGAGTACCCCCTCCCACCCCAAGTAGATCACCTTAAGTGATCGTCAGTTCCAGTAAGTGTGCGTACCGTCCGTGCGGGGTGTGCTCACACGCGGAGTTCTACAATATCCTTATCCTCAAGGACATAGTCTCTGGGCACAGCCTGACCGGGAAATCTCGCTGCCCCCCATACTCGAGCGCTCTTCAACTTGGACGGGAAGTCGCGGTGGACAGCCTCTGCCATATCAACAACTGTGCTTCCCTTCTTAAGAATAAACGGCTGACCCATGTCAGGATCGTGTCCCGGTTTTTTGCTGTAGATTCGGATAATGCCAAGAAGATCAAAGACAGACCGCCTCAAGTGTTCGAGGGCCTCTCCCCTCTCCACCGACACGCTGACAAGGCGAAATCCCGGAGGGATGTATTCAGCGATAAGCTCGAAGTTATCCGCTGCACCTTCAATATCCATTTTCGTAGCAACAATAAGGCAGGTGTCTTGAGTATGGTGGTGCAGGCCTTCTACAATATCATCCCTGAGGATCTTCTTTTCCCTCAGTTGCCGGCAAGTCCCGTCCAGTTGATCAAGGCAATCGTCACTTGACGCATCAATTATGATTAAGAGGACATCTGCATTTCTTATTGCGCCTGCAAGTCCAGGCACAAACTCTCCTTCAGTAATCGGAGGCAAGTCCACGAGCTGAATCCAGACGTCTTCATACTCCATCATGCCTGCTACAGGAAGGGCAGTCGCGAATGGATATGGCGCCACCTCAACTTTGGCTCTGGTGAAAACATCAACTAAGGCAGACTTTCCCACATTCGGAAAGCCTACAAGCGCCACTTGCCCGGCGCCATGCTTCTCTACAAGAAACGGGTCGCGCCGGCCTGCTTTGGTTCTCTTTTCACTCTCGTCACGAAGTCTTGCCAGACGGCGCTTTATATC
>JAAZEW010000155.1 GCA_012512055.1 Bacillota bacterium
CTTAGGCTATGCAGAGTGGCACGTTGCTCCTCCCTCACCTGTTCAAGAAAGAATGTTGTCTCCACAGGCCCACACATATTCATGAAGGAATGGCGCAAGTAATACGAGACGACAACTGCTCGAGGATTCAACGAATGGGCAAGAGTGAGAAGAAACGGTATAGACGCCAGTTGTGTCGCTGCTATCAATTTGACTTTTCCCATCTTCTTAGCCAGGACAGGAGCAGCTAACGTCACAACAGCACTGACAATCCCTGAAAACGCAAAAATGAGTCCAATAGATGCAGTAGACATATTGAATCTCAAGCTGAAGAAAAGCTGGAAGAAGGGCACCATGGTGCCTGCGCCAAAAGAGGTTAATGCGGTCGGGAAAAGGATCTTTGCAAAAACCGCCAGGTCTTTCTTGTCCCTGGGTAATGCCACGACAAACGCGGAATACGAAGCCTGTCCCCTCTTATATCTGCGTTCCTCTGTCATCAGAATCGTGGGGATGATTGAGAGTACAATGAACAATACTGAGGCAAGAAGCGTGACCCTAAGAGGCAATACACCCTTAGGCGGTACAGCCGCAATCCTTCCGGCAATCTCAGGAACTACACCTCCGATAACGCTCCCCAAGAAAGCCGAACCCATCTGCAGGGCGGAGTTCACTGAAAAGAGAAAAACCCGATTATCCTCCGTGCTGTACCTCATCAAGAGAGGGACTCCCACAGCCCATATGAAAGTCGCGCCGATCCCGTCAAGAAATCGGAAAACCACAAGTAGCATCTTAGAATCAGCCAACGCGATGCCCAGCAGGCCGATGATGCTTAGGATTATACCGGTAACAGCGGGTTTCTTATATCCCACTCGATTTACGACAACAGAAGCAGGCAGCGCAAAGAACAGCATCGCCAAAGACGGTAATCCATTTAGGTACCCGATGAAGTCCTGGCGATACCCTAATTCGTAGACAAACAGATTAAATGCCACCTGGAAAATGGAACGTGCAATGGCTGCTATGAAAGCACACCATAGATAGTACTTGGCGTTGGGATGGAATTCCTTGACCCCTCTGAGATATCTGCGCACAATAGATCGGCTGCGTGAAGTTGCTTCATAAGGTGCAAACGCTTCTTCCATATCAAATTGGTATTCTACGTCCAAGCTGTGTTTTCCTTCAGATAGCTCTTGGATGGAGACCCACCTGGTGCCCCCTAGCCGACCGACATCCCGGCTTCTCGCGTTGGGAAAGGAAGTACCAAATAAGGAAGGAAATATAAAGCAAGCGTGACTGCAAGGAGATCTCCGGAACCGCCGGGACTGATTCCAAGAGACACAAACTCTTTATCCATGAGAAGAATGCTCTTTCTCCCATCCCCGGTGAGCATCCCGCCTTTTGCCAAAGCCATTCTTGCCCACGGTTTTACCACTTGCTCCAGGGTCTCTAAGGATGATCGGTGAACCACGCATGTATCATCCAGATAAGCCATTATCGAAACCAAAGAGTGCACCATAGCGTCATTCAGAGAAAGGCCGCATTTGAGGGCTTTCTCCAATGCAGGTAACCCGTGGTCAAGCACTGTAGGGAATCCCAGTTCAGCCTCACCTCTCGCCCCTGTCAACCCGTGCGTCATGTAGATACATTCCCCGTGAGACAGACGGTTTGAACCCGCTTTTGCCCCGCTCAGGCCGAGAAGATCCCTCTTCACTATGCCACGGGTTATGGCTTTGACTCCCTCGGTTACTTCGAACCTGTCAAGCCCTTGGCACCTGGCAAGGACATACCCGGCAGATGCGGCCATCAATCCTAAACTGAATATGGCCCCCTTATGGGTGTTTATGCCGCCGGTCGCCTGATACATTCGGGCTTCAGCTTCAAGCCCGATGGATCTTACCTTCTCCAATAATTCGCACGGCGGTCCGACATGACGCATTCCTGCTTCTGCCATGGCCATAAAACTCGGCTCGATTGCACGTGCGCTCCTCACCAGCTTCGCATAATCCATGTCATCATGCGCGCCGGGGCTGTCCATATCAACAAGGCCTGGCGCAGGCGCGCAAGATGCCTCCAGAATCAGTGCGATGAGTAACACATCACCTATCATTTGAGCCGCAGGAGACACCGAATCACAAGAGGTCCTCACGCCTTGCCAGCTTGACTTCGCGAATTCCCTTGACAAGGATAGTGTCTCTGCCTGACAAGAGCTCACGGCCATTTACTCCCCACCCTTCCTCCAGTTGCACTTCTACGTCTATTCTTACGGGAAAGCCCTTCTCAAGCGTATCAGCCAGTGCAACGATGCGTGCCACCTCGTCCATGGAAACTCCTGCTACAACAACATCAAGATCAGATCTACCGTCAGTATACGGCAGCCCTGTATATATCTCTAAAGCGCCGGATCCCCATACTCCCAACCTGGTGTTGTCCGGGACTTTCTCTTTCATGACAGATAGCGCAGCCAATGCAGGAGTTCTTGGTACAAACTGCAGCTTTGCAACCTGCTGCGGAGTTATTCGTCTTGTAACATGTTTGCGATGGAGCACACACGGAACCCTGATTCTTCTTGACTCAGGCATAA
>JAAZEW010000156.1 GCA_012512055.1 Bacillota bacterium
AGACTTCATGTCCTACCGGGAAATCAACCAATTCATCGAAAAACGGATAGGAAGAAAAATAGTGGTGGTCGCTGCTTGCACCGGCACTGATGCACATACAGTCGGAATTGATGCCATAATCAATATGAAGGGATATCGTGGTGAGTATGGCCTTGAACGTTATCCATGGTTCACTACATACAACCTGGGAAGCCAAGTACCCAATGAAGACCTTTTAGCCAAGGCTATCCAGGTCAATGCAGATGCAATTTTAGTATCTCAAGTAGTGACCCAGAGAAACATCCACATAGACAATTTGACTCATCTGGCTGAGCTGGCGGAGGCAGAAGGTATTCGCGACGAGGTATTGTTAATTATGGGCGGTCCGAGAATATCTCATGAACTAGCGATTGAGCTTGGCTATGATGCCGGATTCGGCCCCGGCACTCTGCCTTCTCATGTAGGCTCTTTCATTGCACAGGCCTTGGCGCGAACAATGAGGAATTCGAAAGAGCAAGCAAAGGAGGTGTATGCGTGAACGAATCCTTAATTAGAGTCAGAATGAGCGCGAAAGACGCACATTACGGAGGAGGAATTGTGGACGGAGCCAAAGTCCTCGAGCTTCTGGGCGATGTAGCCACTGAACTCCTGATAAGGCATGACGGTGACGAAGGCCTATTCAGAGCCTATGATAACGTGGAATTCCTGGCCCCGGTTTACTCCGGTGATTTCCTGGAGGCTAAAGGAGTAATAACAAAAGTGGGGACTACCTCAAGGAAAATGGAGTTTACGGTCTATAAAGTGATAACTTCCACATCACCCGGATCTTCCAGCGCAGAAGTGCTGACTGAGCCTGAACTTGTGCTGCGAGCCAGCGGCACTTGTGTGGTGCCCAAAGATAGGCAGGCTAATAAGAAAGGGGAATAAGTGTGGATAGACTCATAATTACGGCGGCTCTGACCGGGGCAGAGACTACGAGAGAACATAATCCGAACCTTCCCATAACTCCGGAAGAGATAGCCCGGGCAGCTCGTGAAGCAAGAAACGCAGGCGCATCGATAGTCCATATTCATGTCAGGGACAGAGAAGGAAATCCCACTCAGGACATGGACATCTTTAGAAAGACTTGCGACTTGATCCGTGAGATGACCGATGTGATAGTGCAGATTTCCACTGGAGGAGCAGTAGGGACAGCACCTGAAGAACGACTTCTTCCTCTTGATCTCAAGCCTGAAATGGCGACTCTCACATGTGGGACAGTCAACTTCGGGGACGACGTTTTTGAAAACCCTCAACCTCTCATAGAGAAACTGGCCACAAGAATGATGGAGCTGAGCACCAAGCCTGAGCTTGAAATATTCGATCTTGGGAATGTAGCAAATGCGATGCGCCTTGTGAGAAAGGGACTGGTATCGCCTCCTTTGTATTTCGACTTCGTCATGGGGGTCCCAGGAGGAATGCCCGGGTCAGCCCATAATCTCATGCACATCATGCGCGAGATACCTCCTGATGCCATCTGGCAGGTGGCAGGGATTGGCCGCTATGAACTTCCGCTGGGTACAATCGCAATCGCAGCCGGGGGACATGTAAGGGTCGGCTTCGAAGACAACATTTATTATTCCAGGGGTGTGCCGGCGGAAAGCAACGCGCAGCTTGTAGCGAGGATCGCACGCATTGCCAGAGAAGTGGGGAGGGAAGTGGCGACTCCGGACGAGGCCAGAGAAATCTTAGGGATCAAGAAACGGTGAGCCCATGAACCCCTAAGACCATACGCCATGCTATCATCTATTCAGAGACTTGGGACTAAGTAGATCACCACAAGTAATCGCCGGTTCCAGAAAGTGTACGTGCCGTGCAGGGTGGCCGGTGTTGCACTCGGGGACGGCTCCCCCAGCAGGTCGCCTTGACAAAATCCGGCCCGTAGGCCAGTGGCCGAATTTTGACACCCCTCGTTGCAATCACCGGCCACCCAAGACAATCGGAAAACGAGCGAAGACTAATGAACTCATACTTAGACAGAACGCCACTAATCGCCGAGGAGGTGTGTAGATTGAGCAAGGTGAAGACCATCCAGGAAGCAATGGAGTCTGTTGAAGAGGGAATGACTGTGATGCTTCCTGGATTTCTCGGTGTTGGAACTCCCAAAGCCCTCATTGATGCCATTTGCGAGAGGAGAATAGGAAACCTCACAATCATCTACAATGACGGAGCATTTCCAGGGGTGGGCATAGGAAAGCTTGTTCGGCATGGCCTGGTTCGTAAAATGATATCTACGCACACAGGGACAAACCCGGAGTTGGTTAAGGCGCTAGCTGATGGGAGAATTGAAATGGAGTTGCTTCCCCAGGGCACTCTCATTGAGAGAATCAGAGCAGCCGGCGCCGGGCTGGGAGGAATTCTAACACCCACAGGAGTCGGGACAAGCGTCGAAGAAGGTAAGACTGTCATGGAACTGAACGGCACTGCATATCTCTTGGAACTTCCGCTACGTGCAGACATAGCCCTCCTGTATGCGTTCAAAGGAGATGCCGGAGGTAATCTTGTATACAGAAGAACCGCTCGCAACTTCAACCCTATCATGGCTACAGCGGCTGACCTTGTCATTGCAGAAGTCGAGAATCTGGTTGATATCGGGGATATTGAACCCGAGCACGTCGTGACCCCTGGAATCTTCGTGGATATTGTTGTCAGGGGGTGTAATTGATGACTTTCCCAAGCTCACCGAAAGACCTCATAGCGTGGCGGGTAGCCAAGGAGTTGAACTACGGTGAAATAGTCAATCTGGGAATAGGAACTCCTACCCTCGTAAGCAACTACATTAGCCCTGAAATGAATATTACGTTCCAGTCAGAAAACGGCTTTGTAGGAATGGGGGCATTGGCCCAACCCGGCGAGGAAATCCCGGACCTGACAAATGCCGGCGGCCAATGGGTCACTTTGATGCCGGGCGCAGCTTTCTTTGATACTGCCATGTCATTTATCATAATTCGAGGAGGCCACATAGACGTCACTGTCCTGGGCGCCCTTGAAGTAGATGAAAGAGGCTATCTGGCAAATTACTGGATACCGGGGCGGGGAGGGCCGGGCATAGGAGGAGGAATGGATCTGGTAGTAGGCACAAAGCGGGTCATTGTTGCTATGGAACATGTGCGAAAAGACGGAGCTCCCAAAATTGTGCCAAGATGCTCATTGCCTATCACAGCCAAACGCATGGTAGACCTTATCGTCACTGATATGGCAGTTGTCCGGCCAACCAATGAAGGCCTTGTCTTAAGGGAAGTGGCGCCAGGCGTGACTGTGGATGAAATCTTAGACAAGACAAGCGCCCGCCTGATAGTCCCTGATGACGTAGGAGAAATGGTAGCCTAGATAGTATCCTGGATAATGGGGTGCGCGATGGCGTAGCAACGCATGTCTTATCCGCATATGATGCCTTCGAAAGGAGGCATCTTACCATGTCAAAGAATGAATTCTGCGAGTCAGTCGGAGCTGCCATCAGAGACGAACTCGAAGCTGCTCGCATGTATATGAATCTTGCACACAGTGCGCCCCACGTAGCTATTCGTGCCAGAATCATGTGCTTTGCCGCTGAGGAGCGAAGCCATGCGAGACAGTTGAGTTGCCTGTGCCCGGACATGGAACCCTGCAACGAAATGGAACATGACGGTTGGGACTGGCCAAGCAAGACTATGGAGGAGGATGACTTACTGGAGAGCGCATGGATACCAAAACCTCCTATGCCGCCCG
Organism: Bacillota bacterium; assembly: GCA_012512055.1. The sequence goes on from JAAZEW010000156.1 coordinate 3,727, forward strand.
GATGTCCCGGTGAACCGCAGCCGCCTTGCCCGCAGCCGCCGTTCCCTCCGTCTGAAAACTTTGCCGAAGGGGTTGCCATGGCAATTGAAGGCGAAGTCCATGCCATAGGCGAATATGCAGAGCTGGCTATGATGGCACCGAACCCACGAGCTCGTGAGCTGATTCTATGTATTCAGAAGGATGAAATGTATCATAAAATATCGTTCGAGTTCATTCAATCCGTAATCATGTGGGATGGGCAGGAACAAGACGACTGAATAAAATAAGAAGAGGCGCCCTTCATGAGGGCGCCTTCGTTAAACACACTTAGCTGATTTTCTCAAATGCGTCCTTGCCTGCACTACACACCGGACAAACCCAGTCGTCAGGCAGTTCTTCGAAAGGTGTTCCCGGTTCGATGCCGTTTTCCGGATCTCCCCCTCTGGGGTCGTATTCATAGCCGCAAATTGTGCATTCATAAATATCCATACCGCTCCTCCTTTCATCTACTTTGATATAAGTGGGAGCAGACGGAGGAGTGCTCCCTTTCTTGACCTGGTGATAATAGGCGTAGGTCATTGGGTTGCCCTGTTTTAACACATCTGCTTGAGTTATCTCTCCCACGAAAATGCTATGGGTTCCTGCATCTACATTTTGAATCACTCTTGCTTCAATAAAGGCTAATATGTCATCCACCAGGTAAGGCAACCCTTCCGGAGTTGTCCGGTAATTCACACCGGTGAACTTGTCCACATCTCGCCCTGACTTGAAACCAAATTGCCCAATGAGGGAAAGGGGAGCCTCTTGACTCAGGACAGAAACGGTGAATAACGCGCTCTTCTTGATAAACTCGTGCGTAAGATTCTTCTTGTTAATACTTATGGCAATTGTAGGCGGATCATTGGATATCTGGAACACCGTGTTGGCAATCTGTCCATTGATCCGGTGGCCATCTTCGGATGCAATCACATACAACCCATAGCTGATGCTGTACAGTGCCTTCAAGTCCATATTCCCATCCCTCCTATTCAATAGCCCTGGCCAGCCTGCTTCCAATCTCCTTTAGATTAGCCAGGTCGTCTTTGCCGGGTACATACTGTAAGTTCACTGTCTCTTCAGGCATTTTCCAACCCATGTCTTTAAGAACAGAAGCGACTTCCCGAGCTCCCTGGCCTCCCCATCCATAGGAGCCAAAAGCAAAACCTGTTCGCTTTTTAGGCCGCAGCCCTTTAGTATAGGTAAGAAAGGCAGCCACTGTCGGGAGCATCCCATTGTTGATGGTAGGAGACCCCACCAGCACCAATCTTGCTGTCAAGACGTGGGGGACAATCTATGAAATATGGTTTGTCTGCAAGGATTTCATTGTAACGGGGACACCGCACGCCTCAAGTCCTTCCTGGAGAGCCAGAGCCATTTCTTTAGTGGAGCCCCACATGGTATCGTAAACGATGAGGGCCTTACGGTCGGTTTCATTACCTGCCCACTTACGGTATTCCCTGAGGAGTTCGGTAAGGTGGGACCGCCAAATGAGCCCGTGACTTGGTGCGATCATTTCCAGAGGAAGGGTTTCCACAACGTCCAGAGCTTTGTTGACTTGATCGCCATAGGGGAAAACGATATTGGCATAATAAGAGGCTGCCTCCTCTCTCACGATATCCCAGCCCATCTCATCGACAAACCTTTCCGTACTGGCAATATGCTGGCCAAAAGCATCATTGGACAAGAGCAGTCCATCCTCCGGGACGTAGGTTACCATGTTGTCAGGCCAGTGCACCATAGGAGTCTCTACGAATTTTAGAGTGCGAGAACCGGTTTTCAGCTCATCACCGGTTTTGACGATCATGTATTCCCAGTCCTTTCCATAGTGCATCTCTAAGGCTTTTTTCCCTTTTGATGTGGTGACGATGCTCGCGTTCGGAGCAACTTCCATAACCATCGGCATACTCCCGGAGTGATCCATTTCTACGTGGTTGACCAGCACATAATCGATCTCCTCCGGGTCAACAACAGCCCTGATTCTGTCTAGCATCTCATCTGCCAGGTAATGCTTGACTGTGTCTATAAGCGTGATCTTGTCATCGATGATCAGGTAGGAGTTGTAGGTTGATCCGCGGGGTGTAACATAGCCGTGAAAATTACGGAGATCCCAGTCGATCCCGCCGACCCAGTATACATTCGGCTTAATCTCTACAGGCTGCATAAAAACTACCTCCATGTAAGTACTCAATCGGTTGTTTTACATAAATCATGAAGATGGCGATATGCCCGGATATCATAGATATCAGCGATACTGATGAGTCTCCAGAGAACAGTAGCGTCACACGAATTACACAAATAAAAATGGCAGGGGAGACAGGACTTGAACCCGCAGCCTACGGTTTTGGAGACCGTTGCTCTACCAATTGAGCTACTCCCCTGCGAATAATGCAGTCATATTGGACTTGTTAACCGACAAGTTCTATTATAATAGAACTTCATCGTCATTTTAGCAAAGGGCACTGTGTTTGTCAACGGGCGATCAGTCTCAGTCTCAGTCTGAGTTCGTGTTCGTGTCGTCTGTGTCATCCCCTGCCTGACTCAAGCAGGGAGTACGGCAGACTAAGGCGATGAAGAACTGCCTGGCTACGGCGGTAAAAGA
>JAAZEW010000157.1 GCA_012512055.1 Bacillota bacterium
AAAGATCGTCGCGGAAGTCGCTCAGCGGCATTAGAGTCTGAATGTCATTACAGTGGGTCATAAAACCAGTCCCCCCGGAATACTTATTTGTATAAGGGGGGACTTGCCTTGTCAAATGAGCATCTGGGTGGAAAGTCTGTTTCATACGCTATCATGGATGAGGTTTTGCCCTGCCTTCCGCCTGGTCTTCGCGGAGCAATCGCCGCCCTGCCCAAGGAGCAATTAGACAGAGTCTGCGAGATTAGGCTTCGTACGTGGAGGCCGGTGATGCTGATGGCAGGGGATGACGAGATCGATACCAGCCCGCCTTATGTCTTCACGGAAGATGACGCTCTCATCACTTTACAGCTCATCGCTTGCGGATCCCTCTATGCTTTCGAAGATGACTTGCGTCAAGGCTACATCACGATATGCGGCGGCCACCGAGTCGGATTGGCAGGACGCGTTGTCCTCTATAACGGCCGGATCTCGACGCTAAAGGACATATCAGGGTTTTGCATCAGAATAGCCCACGAAGTCCTGGGTGCAGCCGATAGCGTCATGAAATACCTTATCAAACCACCCCGCAGACTCTATCATACGCTGATTATATCACCGCCCAGATGCGGCAAAACCACATTGCTGAGGGACGTCGCAAGACAGGCAAGCGATGGTGTTCCTTCTCTCAATTTCCGAGGGGTTCGAGTAGGTATAGCAGATGAGCGCTCGGAGATAGCCGCTTGTTACAAAGGAATCCCTCAAGCCACTTGTGGTATTCGTACCGATGTATTGGACGCATGCCCGAAAGCTGAAGGGATGATAATGCTTATCCGTTCCATGTCCCCTGATGTAGTCATTACTGATGAAATCGGTAGGGAAGAGGATGCTCTTGCCATACGGGAAGTGATGTGCGCAGGTGTCAGCCTGGTTGCCACCGCTCACGGCGGATCCCTGGAAGAAGTGGCGAGGAGGCCGGCATTGAAGTGCCTTTTTGAAGGCGACATGTTTGAAAGGGCGGTAATACTGAGCCAGGCACACGGGCCTGGCACCGTGGAGGCAATCCTTGACGTAGGCACAGAAAAAAACATGTTTGCCGGGCCTCTTAGGTAAAAAGGGAGCAAAGGAGGAGGCCCTGTGGTCAAGCTTCTGGGTGCAGTATTAGTCGTGGGATCTTCCGGCGTGATAGGTAACGTTGTTGCGCGGGGCTACTCAGAACGGCCCAGGCAGCTTTCAGAGCTTATCTCCGGGTTTACACTGCTGGAGACTGAAATATCCTACGCCAAGACTCCTCTTTCTGAGGCGCTGATGAGAGCCGGGGGACGGAAAGGCAGTGTTGCACGGAGGATATTTGAGACTGCTTCTCACATAATTGCTTCAGGAAACCAATCACCTGGACAGGCTTGGGAGACGGCTGTGACAGTCATATATCCGGTCTCAGCCCTGACAACGGAGGATCGCGATGCGCTGCTTGCATTCGGTGCGAAGTTAGGTTCTTGCAGTAGCACGGACCAGCTAAGACACATCGCGCTTGTCCGGGAGAGGTTACGGGCAAATGAGATGAAAGCCAGAGACAAGGCGAGCGAAACAGCCAGGATGTGGCGCTATTTAGGGCTCAGTGTGGGAGCGATGATCGCTCTCATGCTTTACTGATTGCATGGCCCGGCCTAAGTATGAGTTCATTAGTCTCGCTCGTTATGCGAGGTCTTGGGTGGCCCCGTACGGTACGTACACTTTCTGGAACCGACGATTACTTATGGTGATCTGCTTAGACCCTGGGATTACATTGGGGTGTGCCTTACACAAAAGGGGGATGACGAAGTGGGAGGAATCGACATTGTATTTAAGGTCGCAGGTATCGGCATCATCTCAATCGTTATTTCCCTAATTTTCGAGCAGGTCGGCAGGAAGGACTTCGCCTGGGCGGCTACGGTTATCGGAGCCGTGTTAGTATTCGGTGTGGCGCTGCTTCGTTTCAAGGAGCTTTTGGATGAGATCTTGACTGTTTTCAGGCTTTGGTGATCGATGGATTCCGTCTGTGATCCGGCAAAGGAGGATAGTCCTGTGGAGATCGGGAGCCTGCTTGCGATTGCCATCATAGTGACCGTCCTTACTGTGCTGATTAGGCCCCACCGTCCTGAAATAGCAATATGGCTCAGTGTTATTACCGGGTTGATAATTATCGGAAGAATACTCCCTCTTATTAGCTTTCTCGTAAGGACGCTCACTGATATTACTGCAAGGACCAACGCGGGCCCTGTGTATTTCTCTACTGTGTTGAAGGTTGTGGGAATCGCATACTTAGCAGGATTCGGGGCTGAGGTGTGCAGGGATGCAGGAGAGAGAGCAACTGCAGGTAAGCTGGAATTGGCGGGCAAGGTAATCATACTGATTACCGCTCTTCCTGTTCTCATAGCTGTGCTGGAGACGATCACCAGATTCCTGAAATAGGCTCATTGAAAAGGAAGAAGGTCGAACCTGGTGATCCGTATTGTGAGACACAACACCATACCCGGTATTATCCTTGCGACTTTGGTGTTTGCAGCCGTCATCTTAGGTTGTGGGACTCTGTGTTCAGCCAACCCGGCTTTGCCGGGAGACTCTGAAGGCTCATCCGATTTACAGGAAGACATTATCAAAGCACAGTTGGACGCATTGGACACCTCTGCTCTTCAGAGTTTCTTGGAGGATATGGACAGTAGTATGAAAGAGTTTTTCCCCGGCCTTGACATTGCCGGATTCATCAGATCTCCGGGAAAAGCCTTAGGCGGATTCGATCCGGCAAGTGTGGTGACAGGCGTGTTAAAGGTGATTGCCGGCGAAGTCAGGGCCAGTCTGGCATTGCTCGGGCAGTTGATCATACTTGCCGTCATGTGCGGGATCCTTTCAGAATTTGCAGCGGGGTTTGGAACTGAACAGGTAACAACCATCGCCCGCTCTGCATGTTTCATGGTTCTTGCCTTAATGGCGACAAATAGCTTCCTTGTTACGATTAGGGCAGCCAACGAAGCAGTGGACACGATGACTACCTTCATACATGCGTCCACACCCCTTCTGTTCGCGCTACTGTCTGCTGTGGGTGGAATTACGTCGGCCGCGGTTATGAGTCCGGCTGTGGTAGTGGTTGCAGGACTTGCAAGCGGGCTCATACGCAACGTCGTGTTCCCGCTTCTTTTCCTTTCTGCAGTGCTTGAGGTTGTAAGCATGATTACGGACCGTGTGCAATTGACACAGTTTTCAGCGCTTGCCAGGGATGCAGCTATTGCGTGTCTTGGCGGGGCGATGACGCTTTTTCTCGGGGTGATGACTATCCGAGGTGTAGGAGCCCGCGTAGCTGACTCTGTATCAATCCGAACCGCTAAATTCGTGTCAGGAACCTTCATTCCTGTGGTGGGGAAGATGTTTTCTGATGCTGTGGGCATGGTGGCAAGCTGTGCTGCGCTTATACACGGAGGCTTGTCAATCGCAGGGGTTGTTTCGATTTTCATGATTTGTCTGGTACCTGCAGCCAAAATCCTCTCCGTTGCCATCATGTACAGATTAGCCGGCGCAATCGTGCAACCCTTGGGCGATCCCGGGCTTTCCAAGTGTCTTGGCGTCCTGGGGAATACACTGATTCTGGTCCTTGTTACTCTGGGTGTTGTGGCAGTTGTCTTCCTTGCTGTTATAACCATCATATCCGGACTTGTGAATTTTGCCGTGACTCTGAGGTAGGTGAAATCGTTGGTCAGGATGGTAACAGAGTGGGTAAGGGATCTGGTTGTTGTAAGCCTGACATTTGCTTTTGTTGAAATGCTTTTACCTGCCAATAACCTTCGGAGATTTGCCAGAGTTGTCATGGGTGTTATCCTGATTGCCGTTATCATAAACTCTGTCTTCCACATCTCAAGCGCAATGGATGATGCTTTAGAGTCTCAGGCAGGGTTTGCGCCCGGTTATGACAGTAGGTTGGATCGCCTGAGTTGGACTGCCAAAGGGGAACGAATTACATACGCAGGCCTTGACATCGTAGAAGGCGAGGCGGAGAGGAGGATTGCTTCCCAGGTGGAGTCCATTGCCAGATTGGCGTCGGGAGCGGATGAAGCTTATGCCGGAATTGAGTTTACATCACAAGGGGATATACGGCGTATCGATGTGACTCTCAAAAATCTT
>JAAZEW010000016.1 GCA_012512055.1 Bacillota bacterium
CAGCCTGGGCAGGGTCAGCGTGCTCATATGCAGCCTGGGTAGGGTAAGCGTGCTCATATGCAGTCTGGGTAGGATAAGCGTGCTCATATGTTTCCTGTTTAGAGGTTCTCGTCGTTATCACATGAAGTCTGCGTTCGCGCGCACCGCATAAGAAATTTGCGTTCGCCCGCACCGCGTCCGATGAAGTAGGGACAGGTAATGCGTGCTATGACGGTATCTTCAAGGAAAGCGGGCGCTATCGGAGCTTAACTTGGTAGAAGTCTCTTGATGTAGAGCTTCCCCTCGGACAGTAGCCTCCGCTGAAAGGCGATAGTGGAGGACATCCCAGGCTTGTGCTGGTTTGATTCACAACGGTTTGGTTCACACTGGCTTGGTTCACGTTGATTTGGTTCACACTGATTCTGATCGTTGCTCCTTCAAACGCATCTTCATGCAGTTTGTGATGTACTCTTCACTGAGGCGGGTCAGCCCACGTATATACGTGCTGTTCTTGTCAATCGGTCTGAGTGGCAGTATGTCAGGTATGTTCTCCAACATGCTGTCAAGATTCAGGTCGCTTTCAATAATCTCTATAAACACGATCCCCTGTTCCCGACTTAGGCTGGCTTTGATGTGATCCCTTAGTTGAATTTGCCGTACTTTGTCTATATCAGAGAACCTCTCAGTTGGCGTGTAATGCTGAGGTCCATTGTACTCAAAAGCGACTCCTTCGTCATAAAGGCGGTCATATTCCAGTGGTTGTCCGGTTGCAGGATTTACTAGGAATGAAGGACGGCAGTTATCGATAAAGTTGTCGGAATCAACGAGATGATCGAGCCAGGCTTTCATAAGGAACTCTCCGGCATGCTTTGATGCCCACCGGGAGTCTCTCAGCCGCGATACCAATGCATTCTGTATCCTTCTTGGGGCCGTTGCAATTAACGGTTCCATGCCGATCCTCTCAGGCATTATTATCCAGCCGGCTGTCTCCAGGGCCTTACATTGTTTAGCAGCTCCGGCTCTATACGTGTCCGCGAGCTCGGCAAGTTCCTTCACTGATTTTGGCTTTGCCAGTCGTATTATCAAATACAGGTATTTGGCCAGTGGGTCAAGATCCTTGTCAAGTATAAGTTCTACTGGAATTGAGACTTTAAGTCGGTCGCTCGGCATAAAAAGAACCCTCCAAAACTGTCTGTTGTTTTACATATTATAACATCTAATGCATATTATGTAAAATAACCTGTTTCAATTAAGGGAATTCCACTTATCTGCCATTGCCCGGTGTTATGTGCGATGTAGAAATGGCATTCTTGAGAATCATGTCTGCTGATTGACTAGGTTTCTCGGGTGTGGTGACCTACGTGTGTCCTAATTTCGATCACCTTCCGAGGTTTTTCTGGCAATTACCGTGTCAGTGTTCGAGTTTCGAGCACGTCCGGCGGCATAGGTGTCCGGTTTTCGAACACGCTTTGAGGTTCTTGAGACCTTTTGAACGTGGCGACTGTCTTTTGAGGCCTGAGGGTTCGATTTTCGAACACGCTTTTGGAAACCGTGTTCGGTTTCCGAACACGGTTTTGAAATGAGTATGCGATTTTCTATCAGCAGCCCCTTTGTGAGGTTTGTTTATACGGTAAGCTGTTCGATATTCGAACACCTCAAGGCGAGACTGTGATCGAAATTAGAGCAAGGAGAAGGTTTTTGCTGGACCACATCGGTCTTCGAGTGATTATTTCGCCAGAGGTGATAGAATATCGAACAGTCAAGAAGGAGGTGCTAACGCATACTGTCCTCCTTAGTCACAGTTGTAGATCTTCAAAAGAATGGCGATTGAAGAGCCAATAGGTTGTTCCGCACATCAGTGCAGTTGATAGCGTGGCGCCGGCGAAGCAAGACCATCGCCATTCCTACTGTGGGACTGTCTTTCTCCGGCGGCCTATTCTGATCACCGGTGCCAAGTGACACAAGTTCCTTAGATGTCAGCCATAGAGGGTTATGATGATGACAGCCACAGAGGATCATGACAATGTAGCGTTCTAAGTGGATAGCCATGAGACCGTTGAACTTGTCCTGTAACTGCCAATTTCGTCGAAGACAGCAACTGATTTCTGCGATTCAAGCGAACTGCGGTGACATAATATGGGAGACATCAACGGTCTCATGAACTCATGCTTAGGTATCCAGAGGCTCTAGATACCCGGATCTGGCTGCGTGGCGGTTCATATCCTGAATGAGTCGGACAGCGGTGTGCATTGAGGCAGTGACATGCCGGGCAACGAAGTAGACTTCAGCTTGTGTGTCGTCTTTTGCGCGTCCTGCACGTCCTGCCATCTGAGTAAGGGTTGCGGTATCGAAAATTCGTTCATAGTCAGCGTAAAGAACCAGGACGTCAGCGTTGGGAACTGTAATCCCTCGTTCCAGTACGGTGGTTGAGACAATAATGTCAATTGCGCCTGTCCTGAAGGCTTCGCGGTGCAGGTCCCGGTTAGGGTGGGCTGCGTGAATTGAAGCTATCCTTGGGGCTTTCGGCTGTGAGGAGCTTGTGACCGGTGAAAGGCTTCCGACGAACTGCGGGAGGCTATCGGGTAAGGTTGTGTTCCAATTGCCGGGCGACTGTCCCGGCTGTCCTGAGACTCGTAATGAATTAGCTATTCCTTTGCATACAAGGTCGGACAGTGCTACTGTCGGCACGAATACGAACATCTTTCTGCCTGCTCTCAGTGAACGTTCTATAATCGCCAGGACCTTGTCAGGCAGATGAAGTCCATTACCTGCGATCTTATGGGTTGCGCCGTAACCCCGCTTAGTTTCGTCATGACCGTGCCTGGTTTCGCCATAGCCCCGCCTGGTGTCGCCGCAACTCCGCTTAGTTTCGTCATAACCGTGCCTTGTTGCGTCCCGCCTGGTGTCGCCGTAACCCCGCTTAGTTTCGCCATTGCCCTGCGCGGTTTTCCCATGGTCCCACCTGCCTTTGTTAAGGCCTTGAGGAACCCCACCTACCAAGGCATGTTCCGAAGCATGTCCCGAAGGATATCCCGAAAGATGTCCTGAAGCATGTCCCGAGGCAAGTCTGTCGAGGGCCCCTCGTGGGGCATTTCGTGCGCCTGTTTCATGCGGTAACGACATGCGGGCTTCCGGAAGTGGTAGGCGAGCGTGAATGATTTCCGGTTCAGGCAGAGGTCTGCCGTGGTGGCGCGCGGAAATTCTCACAAGGGCTATCTTGTCTTGATCTGCTTTTCGCAGCAACTCCCGGTCAGGGGTTGCGGTCATAAATACGGTCTTGCCGTGCTGAGCAGTGGCTCGCCTGACTGCGTAATGCAGGATCGCGCTGCCGCGATAAGGGAAGGCATCGACTTCATCCAGGATGACAAGGTCGAAAGCCCGGAAGAATCTGAGCGCTTGGTGGGTGGTGGCTATGACGATATCCGCGTCCCGATAACGTGATTTCGCACTGCTGCGGAGCTCTAGAATACCGGCATCAGGTATGGCAGAGCCGATGCGGGGAACGACTTCAGCTACGACATCGCTTCTTGGGATTGCGAACAGGGCTTTGCCCCCGCTTCGGAGCACATTGGCTATGGCCTCGAAAACGACTTCTGTTTTCCCTGCTCCGCACACCGCAAAGACAAGGCATTCATTGTATCCGGGGTCGTGCAGGAAGTCTGTGACCAGTTGCGATGCATGCTTCTGTGCGGGGGTCAGCTCAAAAGGCAGGCTAACTGCAAAGTTGCGCCTATCCCCCGGCTTTATGCCGGGCAGCGTATTCTGGCCCATCGCTGGATTGCCTGAAGTTTCATCCAGGGATGTGCCTGGGGATACTCCGGTGTAAGCGTCGGATGCATTTGAGGAGCCGGGCGCGCCTTGATTGTGGAATTCATTTGGGAAGCCAGGCTTATCCGGATGAGAAAAGTCATCTGAAAAACCAGCGGCGCTTTGCGTGAGCGCTTCATTTGGAATACAGCCTCTCTCTCCGGGTGAATAGTATAGAGGACGGCAAGCCCTTGCCTGTCCCATTGATGCGCACTCAGGACAGTAGAAGCACTTGTCACTGGAGCATGAGGCGCACGAGGCTTGGACTACGTTTGGATTGCCGCATCGCCTGCAGGACGGGATCCCGAACCTCCCAACTGCAACAGATGGGACCCGTCCGATAACACCTTTGAGTATCAGGGTCTGAAGCATGTCTTGGAGATTGCCGGTCATGTGGTGTCCGCGTTCTGAGAGGGCTTTTCTGACTTCATGCTGAAAAAGGATGCGGCCTCGAAGCGTTTCCGCGAGTGTGTTTAGGTCCTCATCAGCCGGGAGAATCACGTTGCGGCAATCGTGGATGGTAGCAATGTCGAATCGCCGGGCACCCCGCTTGCGCGAGAGAGCCTGAAAGAAGGATCCGAGAAAGCGTGTGAACAGGCTTTGTCCCGGGACATGCGGATGAAGTCGCCTCTTGAGTATGTCAGCTTTATGCGCAGCCCGGGCTAAAGGCATAGGCCCCGCAATTACCGACAGGTGGCTGTAACCCAGCGCCGAGAGCACTCTGAGGTCGAGCAGGGGATAGTGGGTGACTTCGATAACGCGGCGGTGACCCGTCATGTCCTGTGCATCGACTGCGTCATAAACGAAATAGGGCCTCTCTATCATTTCGTTGCCACCTCCATATATTTCCATTCAACGCCATGGCGCGATTGACCTTCGGAAGAGACCGGCGGCACGGTGAAATCACCTGAAAAATCGTTCCTGTTGGTGATTGGCGCGATTTCAAAACCGGGTTAGGATACGATCAGGCATTAGTGGCAACGGGTCCGGAGAGCGTGAAAGGTTCTCGGCGCCCGGTAGGGATCCGTGCAGGCATGTGGGCGAGAAGTCGAGGTAATCCTCGCGGACATTGCAGACATTCGGCAGGCTATGAAGCCTGTGTACAGCCTGGCGTGGCGCCAGGTCCGGAGCTCGATGAGGAGTGGACGAAAGGGGCATCGGCATATGGACAGGCACATCACTGATGAGATGACGCAGCCCGGACTGCCACAGGATCTTGAGGTCCCCCTGCACAGCGTGGCACACGCCTTATCCATGCTCGCTAAGAAGGTGTTTGATTTTGTTTTTCCGGAAGAGGAAGGATGCGTACTCTGTGGGAAAGCGGGAGATTCGAGACATTCAGAGGAAGTCTTCTTTGCCTTGATTTGCGGCGACTGTCTGAGCCGGATCCCTTTTGTGCAAGCACCTATCTGCGAGGTATGCGGCCGTCCGCTGAGGGGGCGACCTGCGGATATCACGGCGTGCAGACCTCTTAGAGGGCAACCGGGGGATACCCCTGGAACGAGTAAGGTGGTTTGCAGTGATTGCGAAAGGCAAGGCAGGTTCTTCCAAAGAGCGCGGGCGGTGGGCACGTATGACGGAGCGCTGAAAGAGCTTATCCGTGAATTCAAGTTCTACGGGAGACGCGACCTCGCTGAGGGGCTGGGCGTCCTCATGGCCAGGGAGGTATCACGGGATACTAATATGAGGCGCTGTGACATCATTGTCCCGGTTCCTTTACACCCTATTCGATTAGCCGAGCGAGGTTACAATCAGGCGGAGCTCCTTGCGAAGGAGGTCGGATTCTGTTTCGGAATGCGTGTCCAGGACAGTGTTGAACGACTGATCGGACCTGGTGAGCAGAATAAGCTGGGGAGGCAACTTCGTAAGGATCATATCCGGGGAGCGTTCAGCGTGCCGTATCCGTCAAGGATTGTAGGAAAGCATGTGCTACTGGCAGATGATGTGATTACCACAGGCAATACTGCAAACGAATGCGCGCGCGCCTTGCTCCGCGCCGGTGCGGCTGAGGTTTATGTGATAGCAGCCGCCATTTCCCCGTTTGAACAGGAATGGCTTGTGCATTGAAGGAGCGCGAGACGCGAGTCAAATCCTTCCAGACGCTCAAGACTCAGGCAGATTCGGACTGCCGCAGTAATTCACGCCTTGCTTTGCAAGAATCAGTGAAGCGCGGTTTGTCCCTCCCAAGTGTCACGGCGATAAGCTACTCCTGTGCTATTATGTCCTTATACTCGATGGTGAACTCTACGAGTCTCGGCACCATGTAAATAGGACATAAGTATCTGACTGCAAGAGCTATGGCATCGCTGGGCCTCGAATCAACTACTGTCACCTTACCGTTATGTTGAATATGGACTTCCGCATAATAGACGCCTTCTTTGATTCCGGTAATGACGATATGCTTTACCATTCCGCCCATAGCATCACAGACTGATTTTAGCAAATCATGAGTCAAGGGACGGGGAGGTTCATCTCCGGAAAGCGGGATAGCTATGGCTTGAGCTTCAAATGGGCCAATCGCTATCGGAAGGATGTACTTATCCTCAGGATCAGCCAGGAGGACTGAAAACTCATTGTCAGGACCGGCTGCAATACCGAAGACCTTCATCGTTAGCAGGATAATCACCTTCTTTCGTTTCATTGGTGCTTTGGATCTTACTTATCATTGTATCATACGCGAGCAGAAGCGTTCTCCGTTCACTTGAGGATAGTTCAAGTTTTGACGGGATCTTGACCATATCCGGCAGTCAGAGTGATCTTTCCCATTTTACTGTTGATTTCCAGAAGACTGCTTGGTATAATGAATTCGTAAACGTTTACGGCAAAGCTAGGAGTAGGGGAGGATGAGCGTCATTCCCACGATTAAGGATGTGGCAA
>JAAZEW010000158.1 GCA_012512055.1 Bacillota bacterium
GGCTTATTATCGGGGTCATCTTCTGGATAGTCCTTCAGAAGACTCCTTACGGCAACTGGGTATTCGCAACAGGAGGCAAGCGCGGAGCTGCCCGAGCCTTGGGAGTGCCTGACGTCAAGGTTAAGCTAATAAACTTCACTCTCATCGGTCTTTTAGCAGGCATGGGCGGATGTTTTCAATTAGGGAGAATGGGTTCCATGTCGCCTGTATGGGGACAGGAACTTGCGCTTGAAGCGATTGCAGCCTCAGTTATCGGCGGGAACGCATTGACCGGAGGAGTAGGAAGCATACTCGGAACCATGCTCGGAGCGATCACTATGGCCTCTATCAGAATAGGGCTGGTTATGATAGGCGCGCCTGCATACTGGTATATGTCTTTTGTCGGATTCATCGTTGTAGCCGCAGTTGCCCTTAACGTTAAGCTTGGGGAGGTGATCTCATGGAAAAAGTGACTACTTCCGCTCCAAGCGATATGCCGATCATGCAGGGGATTAAACTGTGTAAATGGTTCGGCCGTGTAGCTGCCTTAGAAGATGTCGATATCACCCTTGAACGTGGCGAAGTCGTCGGCCTGGTAGGTGATAACGGCGCAGGGAAATCCACACTTATCAAGATCCTGTCAGGGGTTTATCGGCCTGACTCCGGTGAGCTGCGCTTTGAAGGGCAAAGGGTCGAGATGGGTTCGCCGAGAGATGCCCGAAGATTAGGGATAGAAACTGTATACCAAGATTTGGCCCTTGTCGAGACTATGAGCATCGCCAGGAACTTCTTTCTTGGCGCGGAACCGCAAAGGAGGATAGGCCTCTTCAACCTGCTTGATACAGGTAAAATGCTCCAAGCAACAGAAGAAATGCTTCGAGATATCGGGATCACTGTGAGATCAGCTCACCAGGAGGTTTCCACCCTCTCAGGCGGAGAACGTCAAGCAATCGCAATCGGCAGGACGATGCACTTCGGGGGGAAGATCCTCATCCTTGATGAACCCACGTCCGCCTTATCAGTGCATGAAACAAACAAAGTCCTAAGCTACATTAATGAAGCAAGAAACAGGGGTCTCTCTGTTATCTTCATAACTCATAACCTATACCACGTGTATCCCGTAGCTGATAAGATCATAGTGCTGGAACACGGAAGAAAAGTGGGAGACTTCCGCAAGGAAGAGACCAGTGTCGAGGAACTCATGGACATAATTGTCCACGGCATTGAAGGCGATAGAAGAACCAAAAAGGTGACAATCCCGTAATTTCAAGTCTATAACTCAAGGATGCAAACTAAGAGTAATCCCGCTTCATGTTAGGCGGGATTATTCAGTTTAGGCGGGATTATTCAGTCTCGCCTACGGTTTCTGCCCTTCGTGTTTGTGTTTCCGCAACCGTAAGCTGCAAACTTGTAAACTAAGTAGATCGCCATAAGTGATCGCCGGTTCCAGAGAGTGTTCGTACCGTGCGGGGTGGCCCTGCAAGGTATGTACGTTTTCCGAGGCAGGTGTTGCACTCGGGGACCGCTCCCCAAGCCAGGAATTCCGCAAGCTATGGAGCGTAACATGCGGTGAATTAGCATGAATACTGCAAATGAACTCATACTTAGAAACTTGTACGCTACGAAACTGTAGGATATGCCTGAGATGACATGATGTAGTATAATGGTGTTGTATTTTCCTGTAATCATCAAAGCAACATGAGGTGTTTGGATATGCCGAGATTCACCATAGGATTCGGAGACAATGCCATTGAAATTCAGTTACCTAACGGGACTCACTGCCTTGAGATGTCGAAACCTACACCGATTGCTAAACCTAAGGACGCAGTTCTTGAAGGCATACATAACCCTATCGGATCACCCGGACTTGCCCAGATCATCGATGGCAAAGGGAAATCCGTCCGAGAATTGACAGTTGCAATAGTGATATCTGATAACACGAGGCCTGTACCTTATACCGGGGATTCCGGAATCCTCGCTCCAGTAATCGATGAGCTTATCGAACTTGGAGTAAGACCTGAGTTCATCACAATTATTGTCGCTACAGGCACGCATAGAGAGCTTTCAGAAGATGAGCTCGCGGCCATGCTCGACCCTTCTATATTTGACAAGCGAATAAGGGCTGTGTGCCATGATTGCAGGGATGAATCTAATCTCCGGTTTCTAGGCGTCACCTCACGGGGAACGAAGGTATTCATAAACAAGCTATATGTTGAGTCTGACGTGAAGATCCTTACCGGCCTTGTTGAAAGCCATTTCATGGCAGGCGCCTCAGGAGGCA
>JAAZEW010000159.1 GCA_012512055.1 Bacillota bacterium
ACCTGCCTTCAGCTCAATGTGGCGCAGTCGGCGGACAGATGGTTCGCAGGATGATAGAGGCTGCCCAGCGGTCGCTGATAGAAGGCACTATGGCCGGAGTCAAAGCAGGATTCCAGGCCGGCCTCACTCAGCAAGGCGTCACCCAGTCATTCACTCAGACCGGCTACGGAGCGGGGCAGACAGGTTATAATCAACCTATCCAGCCTGTATAAACCATAGATATACGAGGCAGTAAGGTATATGAAGCAGGCCGTCTCAAAAGGACGGCCTGTAGTTTTTCTGCACATGCACATAGTCCGGAAGCGCCTTACAAGGAGGCCCTAATCGCATAATACGTTCTTAGTATAATACGTTCTTAATTCGGTACTAGCAGTAATAAAACTGGAATCCGATAAGTCCGGGACCGACATGGGTGCCGATTATCGGTCCGATCTCTATTGGTTGCGCCCCAATACCGGGGAATTGTTCTTCCAGTGACCTGGCGACTTCTTCGGCTTTGTCCGGGTTATCCGCATACGCTATGGCAATGTTCGTTGGAAGCCTATCTCCGCCTCCTTCGGCTATCATCAGGTCCGTAATCCTCTTCAACGCGCGCTTTTCAGTTCTGACTTGCTCAAGGACTTCGATTCGCCCTTCATCACGAACAAAATGAAGAATGGGTTTGACCTGCAAAAGAGATCCTATTACTGCTTTGGCGCCTGAGAGGCGTCCTCCTTTATGGAGAAACATAAGATCGTTCACGACAAAAAGAGTCCTCATAGAATCCATGACTTCGTGTACGCGTTTTACGATTTCTTCTTTGCTCTTGCCTGCTTCGGCACACGCCACGGCTTCTTTGACTACAAAACCTAAAGCAGGTCCGGTTTGCTTTGAGTCAATAACAACTATGTCAGCATCCTTGTCCTCTATCATTCCGGTTGCGGTGAGGGCGGAGTTTACAGTCCCGCTGATACCGCTGGAAATGTGGATAGAAATGATGGTCTTGACGCCTTCTTCCAAGAGACGCCTGTAAGTCGCAAGAAAGTCACCTGATGATGGCTGTGAAGTCGTGGGCAGTTCTTCTACCTTTCTCAATCTGGCATAGAAATCGCGATTGCTGATTTCAATAGTCTCTTTATAGACCTCTGATTCTATGTTAACAAGCAAAGGCACAACTGCCACATGATGAGCCTCAAGCCAGTCATCGGGCAAAGCGGCTGTGGTGTCCGTAACAATGCCAATGGAATTCATAACGTATCCTCCTTTTGCCCAGAATGTCATAAAATAACATACATTGTTTTCAGTTTGGAAATATTCTTCGTCATGTTGCCCCTAAATCCTTCACTCTAGTCTAGTCTTCGTATCCAAGAGCATCATGAACCTGTGTCTGCAAGTCCTTATCGAAATTGCCGGGCATGGAGTCTTAAGAAACCCGAAGAAGGGAAACAATACGATTAAGGCATAGCAGTGCAAAGGAAATCTGAAGGGGGACTATCATGAAGAACAAGAAATGCGGAAAATACCCTGACATGGCTGACAATGCAGAAACCAGCGTGAAATGCAAGCAATGCGGAAACATGGTGAACCTCAGCGATATTTCATCAGAAGGGATGGTGTCTTGTCCGGTTTGCGGATCATCAGTGAGCTCCTGGGACACTCTGAAATCTGAGGTTTCAAACGAAGATTACTAAGTAGATTAAGATTAGCATAGGTGATCGCCGGTTCCAGAAAGTGTGCGTACCGTGCGGGGCAACCCAAGACAATCGGAAAACGAGCGAAGACTAATGAATTTATACTTGGGTTACCGGTATGCTTGCGGGGCTCACATAACGATTTTCAGTAGCCAGAATATGGTGTTGGAATCCCATCCCAGATCCCATGGGACGTGGTAACGGTCAGCGGTATGAGAGTTCACTAGCAGGTATAAGCCGGAATCTGCGCCGACGACTACCGCAAAATGTGCAATCTTGCCACCTTCCTCGTAGGCAATGAGGTCTCCTCTGTTAAGCGCCCCTATGGCTCCTCTGGGGTATGCTTCGCTGACTGCTATCAAGTCAGCATAGGTTCCGCGGGCGAGCCTTTGAGCTCGTCCGCTGCTCAGCAAGAAACTGAGCAAGCTCGACGCCTGGGCCCAAGCGGCTGTCGCTCCTGCAGCGCGTCCGTACGGAACATATCTCCAAGCATAAGTCATAGGAAGATTGCCGGCTTCTTCATCACCTAAGATTTGGGAGGCGAAATTGGTACAATCACCGCCGAGGCCTGTATAGTTCTTATACGCAGAGTTGTATCTGCGGTTATTGCCGCAGCCCCAGGCTAGTCCGCAATACTTGTTTGCATAAGCAACTGCATTCTCCCTATTATAGAGGTAGGCACGTTCTTTGGCGTCGGCTTCGTGGCCGGTTTCGGACAGGTTTCCTGATGAGTATAGCCATGGATATGCTGAAGCAGGAATGGCTACAAGCTGTGGGTGCACCAAGTCACTTGATAGCGAATAATACGTCTCAAAGGACGAACCCAGTGCAGTCGTTGAGCTTACGGAGCTTGCGTCTACGTCCAAGGGATCCAGATACCAATCCCGTCTGATGACCCATTCCCCGTCTTTGAATTCAAGCTCCAGCAAGTGTTCAGTGCCAATACCAAAGCTGTCGGATCCGGACTCAGGCTGAGAATCATGTTTGTAGCAGATCTTAACGCTTTCATCCAGCTCGATCCAGGCGGTGGTCCCTTTGAGTTCTACTGAGGTGATTCTGAACTCAACCTGGGTATCAAGGAATCTGATGCCACGGGCAGCGCTCCATGCTTGAAGGTATGCACACCTTCTCTTCTCATGCTCAAAAGCCCACTGTCCGTAGCGGGAATCAAGATCATAGTGGGACATCAGCGCGACCGCGTCTCCCGTGACAATAGCATCAGCCCGGCGAGAGAGTAGCATGTCAAGGCGCATGCTGATTGTCCTCTCCAGAGACAAAGGTATCCCTGCGACCGGCCGGTGAGGGATACCTCTTAGTGTTATCATAATGCTAATGACGGCAATCAAGCCTAGTAAGAGTCTTCTTCCATGCAATACATACATCGTAATTCCTTTTACTTGCGTGGAATTGCACGGTTAAGCGCGTTAATAATGAGCCGGGCTTGCTGCGGACGGAGCCTCACAACACCCAATTCAGCTTTAACGACAAGCTCAAAAGGGATTCCCGTGCGTATGGAAACCTCTTTTGCGCTTATGCCCGCCTCTTGCCTGAGTTTCAACAATGTGGTCATGTTGCCCATCCTCTCCTAACATGGCTTATACTACCAGTATAGTGAGGATGTCCCTTTTTTATGCCAAGTCAAATCCAAAAACGTCTTGCCGTCTTTCCATGTCTTATGAGCCGACGCTCCTACCCTACTGAAGACGCCTTCTCAGCCAGTTCTCTTACGAGAGTGTCCGCCAGCCGGTCACCGAGTCTCTTCCCTTGAGGATCTGTAAATACCAACGCAATTTCGATAATGCCGATGATGGAAGTTATGCTTGCCAACATGGACCAACTGGACCATGCCACTGATCGGTAAGGCGTGAGCGCCATCAAGAATGACAAGAGCTGTCCTATTGCCAGGGGCCAATTGCGTTTGGCGGATAATGCAATATCCACATTACTGCCGCCCGGTCCCACAACCTCAAGGCGCATAACCTTCTTACCAATGCTCTGGTTTTTCCACGCCGGATCCTTTAATAGCTCAAACACTATGGCGTCTTTAGTTAGGATATACGCACCCCCAATCAGAGACCCTATTCCGCGAAACGGAATGATACTTGACACCACGGCCGCTATGACTGTATCAATTAGTGCTGCAATAAGCCGTTTACCCAGATCAGCCTTTTCCTTCGCCAAGAGACCCCCCCCTTTTTTACCGTCATACTAACGACACTATTCACCTTTCGCCAGATTTATCCTTCCAAAAACTTCATGTACGTCGGAGAATTCCATCAGGGCTATTCTTTTGTGAAAGCGGTGTAGGGATAGGGGACTGTGATGAACACCGGCCTGTTCGGCGCCGCAAGCGGGTTGCCTTGACAAAATCCGGCCCGTAGGCCGGTGGCCGGATTTGACATCCCTCGTTGCAATCACCGGCCTCAGAAAACGTACGTACAGTGCGGGGTCACCCAAGACCTCGAACAACGAGCGATAACGGATGAACTCATACGTAGAGGACTGGGCGGAACATCCGTACGTTAGGTGGCATTCCTCTGAAGTAAATGTATGTGGAGAACTATGCTCAATATTGTCATATTCAGTGGTAATTTCCCAACATATGTGGGGTTTAGCAGGTATTTGCATTTCAGCATTGAATTTATTCTACTGAATTGAATTTGCTCTACTGACAAGTACTGGGCTCTGTACGATTATTGAGTTCGACTGCTCTTGGAGACTATTCTCTGCGACTACAAGGGGGTGCATATTACGGCAGTGAGAAAGTCCGTCATCAGGATGCTTAACGGCTTTCAGCAGGTAAGCTCAAGATACCACATAGCCTTTTTAATGGCTGTTCTCCTAATAGCGGGAGGGGCTTTGTGTATCGTGGCCGGAACCGATGTGCATCCGGAGGCTGCAATGGACGAGGAGTTCCGCGGGTTGTGGGTTGTGCGCACAAGTATGCAATCTCAAGAATCAATTGAGCGGGTGATTCGCAGGGCCGTAGAAAGCAATTTCAACGCCATCTTAGTACAAGTAAACGGGCGCGGGGAAGCGTATTATGAAACCGACATCGTGCCTAAGATGCCGGATGTGCCTGAAGGATTCGATCCTCTGGCGTTTTGCATCCGGAAGGCCCATGCTGCCGGCTTAGAGGTGCACGCATGGATCAATGCTTTCACCGTAGGTGAGTTGGGGCGTAGTGAGTATCATGAGAAGCATGTGCTCAGTCAGCATCCTGAGTGGTCCCTGGTAGATCTCAACCAGGTCTCAACCTTTGATTACACCCCGGGGATGGCCAAAGGTGAACTTGTTTCGGTGATGCTGGATCCTGCAATAGAGGGTGTAAAAGAGTACGTCCGTGAGGTGTTCATGGAGATAGTCGCTAACTACGACGTGGACGGTGTCCATTTTGACTACATTAGGTATCCCGGTAGGAAGTATGGCTACAGCCAGGAGGCAAGGGATGGATTTCGGGAACTCACAGGCTATGATCCGCTGGATCTTGTAAACAAGGCGGAGGCCGTTCGCGGCACAATCATAGATGGAGAGGACCTTATTCAGGGCCTCAGAGATAAGTGGGATGAGTTTCGCCAAGAACAAGTGACTGAGGTTATTCGCAGAGTCTACCTGGATGTTAAGAGGAGAAAGCCTGATGTCGCAGTGTCATGCGCCGTATTTCCCGATGCTGACGACTCTCGCAACCTCAGGATGCAGGACTGGCGGAGCTGGATTCAAGAAGGCATTGTAGACTTCGTAGTGCCCATGGCATATACGCCGGATACCCAAAAGTTCACAGGCCATATCAAAAAGGCGGTGGAAACACCACCCGGCGGGAAGGTTTTGGCCGGTGTCGGGGCTTATCTTATGCTGGACGATCCCCAGGACTGCATAGAGAAGATTGATGCTGCAAGGGAGCTTGGAACATCTGGAGTAGTCCTGTTTTCATATGATTCCATCAAGGCAAGGGAAGATTATTGGGAAGCTCTGGCGCGCGGCCCGTTCAGTACTCTTGCAGCAGCCCCGAAAATGGTTTGCCAAGCCTCAGACTGACTAATCGGCGTGTCCTACAGTCTGTCTGATCATGTTTTTCACAGAAGGCAGCTCGCGGTGAACGACATTCCATACTATAGTCAGATCTACGCCCAGGTAATCATGGATTAACACATCTCGTATCCCTGCCATCTCTTGAGTGTTGTTCAATCGCCTGAATACAATCTAGTATGTGGTGAAGGTAGACGGTGTCGTCTTTCATAGCTCTACTGACTCCCGCACAATCTTGTCTCGTACATTTGAGGTTCGAAGTCAAGGGACTCAAGGTAGTTAAGGTTCAGGGTTGACGCTTACCGTTGGGACGTGGAGTTGAGGATTACATCTTCTGGACTAAGTAGATCACCACAAATAATCGCCGGTTCCAGAAAGTGTACGTGCCGTGCAGGGTGGCCGGTGTTGCACTCGGGGACGGCTCCCCAAGCAGGTCGCCTTGACAAAATCCGGCCCGTAGGCCA
>JAAZEW010000160.1 GCA_012512055.1 Bacillota bacterium
AGACTTGAAAGTCATTTCCCCTACCTAGCCAGGGCTGAATTGCGGCTCAGTCGCGGGAGGTGATAAGCGAGCCTAGGGGCAGGCTTGGTTCCGGACGCCGGGACAAGGCGTTCGCGCCGAGGCGCCGGTGAGATGTCTCATATCTGAGGAAGGAGTGATCCCAAAGTGAAGAAGAGTCTGGTTATCATGTTTCTTGCTGCGGTTACCCTGGTTGCTGTCTCGGTTCCTGCCGTGGCGGCGGGCGACCCTTCATTTGCCTCACTTGAGCTCAAGTACTGGATGCCCAAGCTGTCAGGTGAAGCAGAGACCCCGGTTGCGATCATATTCCACGGGCACGACGAGGAGCACGATGCTTGTCACGACATCTGGCAGTGGGTCCCGCTCGATCCTACGGCGTCGGGGAGTTTCATAGCATCTGGAAAGATCAAGCTGGGCGATGGGGCGATGCTGGGTATCAATTATTGGTCAGTTCGGGCTTCCGACTCGTTCGGGTCATGGCAAGAGCCGTTCGACTTCGAAGCGTACGCGCCCGGGATGTTCGAGGATGAATACCTGGGCGCTCTGTTCATCTGGAACGAGGACTATTGGAAAGAGGACTACTGGAACGGGGACGATTGGCTTGATCGCATGGTCGGTTCCAAGAAGACAGCCGCCTGGGCTCTTGACGCCAAGTATATTAAAAGCCTCAATATCTGTGAGGACGGGACAGCGGATCTCTCGATAGGCATAAGGAAGGCAAACCTCAATCGCAACGCAGAACTCGGGATCGGCTGGGATGAAGAATACGACGGGGAGTTCAATGGGCTGTCGGTGGCGCCGATGCAAGATGGCGAGGATCCCCTTTATCTCCGTCGAGAGCGTACCGAATCCACCCAAGATTTCTCGTTCCTAGGTCCGCAGGTGGGCATCCATACCCGAAAGAACCTCTGGGGGCCCGTGTCCCTGTTCGGCGGAGTTGATCTTGCCCTGCTCTATGGGACGCTGAACGAGACCGGTCTCTATGTAGGGAACGAATATGTCTGGGTGGATTCGAAGTCAGGCGAAGAGGAATTGGAAGACATGGATGACCTCGAGCTCTTCGATAGGTCGATCAAGGTAACGGTACCTACGCTTGACGTCGAAATTGGGCTATCATACTCTATTCGCCATAACATCGAGGTAACAGCGGGCTACTACAATTCGACCTGGCTCGGCGTGCCTGGCCCGATGGCATGGGATGAAGACGAGTGGCTCTGGCGCCCAGCCCAGGACAGGTCGCTGAGTTACAGTGGCCTCACAATCGGCGCAAAGGTTAGTTTCTGACACTTTACTGTACTGCTTTGCCAGATAGTGGCGCACGGCAATTTAGCCGCGGGAGCGGTCGCCTATGCACGTTTGACCATGGGCTGCAAGACAAACCGGCTGCGTCACCTGCAATCGAATTGCATGGCATCTGCCTACCAACGACCGCTGCGGCCAGGCCGCAGTGGTCGTTGCGTGCCGCCCTAAGGCCAGTTCCAGTAGTGACCCGGTGGCTCCTCCTTCGTGTGCTTCACCTTCATTACGGCATACCTGCCTCATCGCGATACATCTCTTTAACAGCAGATGAAAGACACCCCTACCTCCACCCGCGCAGCCTCCGGAAATACCCCTTTCCCTGCGCGCGACCGGATGCTTCCTCTTTTGGGGGTCTTTGTAAAATAGCGGCGACCCGATGACTAGGGGACTCATCCCGCGCCATTGACACGCCGAATCCCGCTCCATTAGAATGGAAATGCAACCCAGACCCCACATAGGATGGAGGAGGTGATCCAAGTGGGTGACATGGATCTTGATATGCTTAGAGAGGCATGGCAGAAGCGGGCAGAGAAAGAACAGCATGACAAAGAGCTGCTCCAGAAGGACGCAATGGAGAAAGCTAAACAAGCGGCAGCCTTCATCAAGGAGCGTTACGGCACATCAAAGGTGTACCTTTACGGGTCTCTTGCATGGAGTCGCAACTTCGATACCCACTCGGACATAGACCTCCGCAGCAAGGATTCGACTTGATAAGAGGTGGTCCACTAATGAAGAAGAAACTCTTTACTACGGCTGTCCTGATGGTTCTGGCAGGTATTGCTTTGACGATTAGCAGTCAAGCAGCCGCGCCCGGTAACAAGGACGAGTATCGAAAACTGGAGCTCCCTCCCGACCATCAAATAGAGGATGTCGCAGTTGGGGACGTGACCGGTGACGGTATCTGCGATGTAGTATTCCTGATAGGAGAGAAGTATGCCCCTGACTCTTATTACTTAAAGGAACACTGGATTGTCCTTATTGACGGAGCTTCATTGGTAGAAGCCACTCTGTCGCTTGGAGCTGACAGCGGCGGATATGAAGGCGAGCTGATCCTTGGGAAGGTAAGTACAGCGAAAGCACTGGACATTTTAGTAGGCCTTCCGACAGGCGGATCCGGAGGAATCACCAATTACTACCTCATATCCTGCGCTAAAGGGAAACCCACAATCCTGGCAGGGCGTGATGTGCTGACTGAAGGGTTGCACTTTCAAGTTTCACTGATGGATGATTTCATAGTCAGAGTTAAGAATGACGAGCTGGATGAGACATACCTTCTTGATCTCAAGAAACTCCCATCTTCCAAGGACGAGCTTGCAGAAGTCTATGAAGACATCTATTCCCCATCCGGCAAGCTCCTTGAACCTCAAGAGGGCTTCGTAGATCCTTCAGGAATGGTTGAGCTCAGGGACATTGACGGAGACGGAATGTCAGAGCTTGTTGGGTATCACAGCATATGGGTTGTGTTCCACGCCAATTCCATTGGCATTGCACAACCGTCTTGGAAATGGATTGACAATGAGCTAAAGCTTATTGCGTTCGACGTCTTGCTGGAATATCCCCAAGATGGTTGTGCTCAGTAATGAGCGCTATGGCGCGTCAAATGATACTTGCTCAATATGGGACATAAGTCTTGATTTCAGGCATAGGATAATGCCGCGAGTCCCTGGTAACCAACGGTACACCCAGGTAACATGCAGTTGCGGCAATCAAGGCGTCCGCCGGCCCGACTCCGTGACTTACGCGCCATTTCCGCACATACATTCCTGCAGAGCAGGCTATGTTCCGGCAGACTGGGATCATGTCCATTTGAGAGAGCAACTTAGCGACAGCTTCCTCACTCTTAGGCGCTTCCGTAGACAAACCTGAGAATAGTTCGGCGACGGTAATCACAGAACAAGCAAGCTGTGGCGTCTCAGTTTGATTCGCGATTCTCTTGAACCACTCATAGGCATCGACGTACCCACGAAGATGATCAACGAACACGCAAGTATCGATTAGATATCGCGGCCCCGCCGATCCTCCGTCAAATTTCCCCGCGACATCCTCAGACCTGCTCATTCTGCGCTTCCCCTTCCATAACCCGCTTTCTCCTGTCATCCCAATCTGAACGCAGACTCCTCACATGCTCTACACTGTCAACGTCTTGCCATTCCGGCACGGCTCCGAAAGTCTCATCCAGCACCGCAAAACGAGCCTCAGAGGTCCTGCGCTCGAGGTATTCGGATACAGCCTCACGCACAACCTCTGCCATAGACATGGATCTCATCTTTGCAATGTCATCAAGGGCGGCTTTCTGCTCTTCGGTAAGGTAAATCTGTGTACGCTTCATTTTCACGCACCCCCGAGTATATCAAGTATGTAATGTATACATTATTAGTATACAGCACTATCTTACCGATTTCAAGAATACCAAGTAAAGAGGCGGAATAGAAGCCCCGCCTTTGCCCTCCATATACTTCAGTGAGAATCTCCGTATCGAACCTGTATTGGTTACTTCAGGAAATCTTCCCAATCACATCACAACAATGGTATGAAAAAAAGTTTCTCCAATGAGCAGGATTGAAAGACTCTCCGTAGAATTACTCATTGGACATGAGACATAGCGCTGAAAAATCTCTACATACGTCTAGGTTTTGGAGGTGGTTTGGTTCCGGTAAGCAAAACATGTAGTGCTCTTCGACTGCACGAAAACTGCACAAAAATAAGGAGGAAGGTTATTGATGAAGAAAAGAATTTCGTCAGTTGTGTTGACTCTATTGCTGCTGTTCTCTGTAGTAAGCGCGGTTTTTGCAGCGGAATTTCCAGTGGAGTTTCGATGGGATCAACCGATTTATCCAAACGTCAAAGCAGACTACGTAATGAAGATAGGGTATCTGGATCACCCCAATCCCTGGGACTCTGATGAGCACGCCATGGCTGTAGTCATGAAGAACCTCATTGAGCGCGGAACCAAGGGCAAGATCAGGGTGGACCTCTTCCCCAGCGGTCAGTTGGGGAAAGAAGCCACCATGACCTCAATGCTCATAGAAGGTAAGGCAATGCAGGCAGGCCTCTTCTCAGAGGGTATTATTCCTACCTTCTATAAGTCAATCCAGGTCCTATCCATACCTTATGTTTTCAAGAATGAGGCTATCGCCTATCATGTTCTGGACGGTTGGTTTGGTGCAGAGCTCAGCGAAGATATGGTACAAAAAAGTGGTGTACGCATCCTGGGTTATAGCGAAAACGGAGGTTTCCGCCATTTCACAAACAGTGTCAGGCCGATTCATTCTCCCGAGGATATGAAAGGCCTGAAGATGCGGACCATGGAACATGCCGGGCATATGGCTATCGTCACCTCTCTGGGTGCAATTGCAACCCCGATTCCATGGGCTGATCTCTATACGTCTTTGAAGACAAAAGTCGTTGCCGGACAAGAGAACTCGGTTCCCCTGATTAATCAGGGAAAGTTCTACGAAGTTCAGGATTACCTGGTTCTGGACGGCCATGTTTACAGCATCGACTTCATATTGGTGAACGAGAAATGGTATCGAAGCCTGCCAAAAGAGTATCAGCAAATTGTCAAGCTTGCCAGCTACCAAGCGGCACTGACCGGCCGGGGGATCAGCCGCACTGTTGATTGGGAGAAGATGGCATACTTTGAGAATTCTAAGAAATTCAAAGAGATCTATCTCCCGTCGGCTGAAGAGAAAGAGGCCTTTGCCAAGGTTACGCAACCGGCTTACCTCGAATGGTATAGAAAAGAAGTGGATCCCGCAGGAACCTGGTCGGACAAACTCTTCAAAGCAGTGGCTGAAGCAGAGACGTATTTCGGAAAGTAGTAAGAATCCTACTGGAGCCCCCCTGCACTGTCTCTTAGGTGCAGGGGGCCCACTCTCGTCTCTTGACAACAGCATAAGGTGGGAAGAATATGCCTCATTTTTTGAAAGAGGGATTTATTAACTTAAGCAGCTTCTGCAACAAAACAGCGGAGAGACTCTCCACCGTTTTTACGATTACGTTCACTGTAATCACGATCATGCAGGTCTTTACAAGGTATGTTTTCAAGTTGTCCATACCCTGGCCGGAAGAGGTGGCAAAGTATTCTTTGGTCTGGGTGGCCTTTTTATCAGCCTCAATTCTGATTAGAGAGTTCGGCCACGTTAATATCATTTACTTTGTCGAGAAGATTAAGAGCAAAAGAGTCAGGCGCCTCATTGACACCGCGGTTTATTTCTTGATCTCCGTCTTTGCCCTTTTTCTGCTGATTTACGGTATCAAGCAGACGCAGACTGCGATGAACCAGAGATGGGCCTCGATTCCTGCTTTTTCAATGGCTTGGGTCTATCTCGCCGCTCCGGTAGGCGGTGCGTTGATGCTGATCCAATCTCTGCAGATCCTTTTTGCAGAGATTGAAGCGCTCACGAAGAAGGAGGGAGAGGCATGAGTCTATTGGTACTAGTGTTTGCAGGATTGTTGTTGCTCAGTGTCCCTATTGCCTTTGTCGTAGGCCTTTCTTCACTGGCGCAATTACTCGCCTTAGGGTTGCCTCTGCAACTCATCCCTTTGCAGATGGTTGACGGAGTCAATAGTGTTACGTTATTGACCATCCCCTTGTTTGTTATGACCGGGGAGATTATGTCCCATTCCGGACTAATGGATGCAGTGGTCGAGTTCGCAGATCTACTGGTAGGACGGTTTCGGGGCGGACTCGCTCACGTGAACGTCCTTGGCAGCACATTCTTTGCGGGGATGGCAGGATCAGCGGTAGCAGACATATCAGGCCTGGGCTCGCTGGAAATTGACATGATGAGCAAGGCAGGTTATAAGAGAAGTTATGCTGCTGCGCTGACAGCCTCTTCTTCCATCCAAAGCCCAATCATTCCGCCCAGCATCTTAACGGTGATGTATGCGGCTGCTGTCAGTGGCGTCTCTACAGGCGGATTATTCGCAGGAGGTTTCATCCCGGGGTTTACCATCGCCCTTGCAAATATGGTTATTGTGGCCATGAAGGCCAAGAGGGAAAACCATCCATGTCGGGAAACAAAGATCCCGTTTAAGGATGCAGTTGGGATTACGCTCAATTCCATACCGGCGATGTTGGTCCCCATCATCATTCTCGGCGGAATCTTCGGCGGTGTATTCACCACCACTGAGGCGTCAGGAATCGCAGTGCTATACGCCCTTATTCTGACACTTTTCATCTACAAAACACTGAAGTTCTCAGATTTACCGGCACTTTTTCTCAAGTGCGCCAAGACTTCCACTATTGTCTTGTTTATCATTGCCGGTGCCCAGGTGCTGGGTTATATTTTTGCCGTTATGAGGGTACCGACCATGATCACGAATTTCCTGGTTTCGTTCACGACTAACAAATGGGTGGCAATTACCCTTGTTAACGTCTTGCTCTTGATAATCGGGACTTTTATGGATGCCGGGACCTCAATCATCCTTTTCTGTCCGATCTTTGCCCCGGTGCTCATCAGTTTCGGTTTTCATCCTATTCATGCGGCACTCGTGATGGTTGTAGCCATCTGTGTAGGCTTGATTACTCCTCCGGTGGGGGTCGCTCTCTTTACCGCCTCTGCAGTCTCCGGCGTGAAATTGGAAGAGGTAATCAAAGAGTGCGTACCTTTCATTATCGTCAGTGTAGTGGCGCTACTGATTATTACCTATATACCGGAGCTGGTCTTATTTGTGCCACGATTGCTCGGTTACGCCTAGGGCAGTGGGCAGTGACATGATATCTACCTCATTAATCAGCTTTTGCCGTAGAAACTAGGTGGTAGAATGGCAATTATCGAAGGTGGACTGGAAATACAGTTCCCTCACATGGTCAAAGTTAAACAGAATCTTACAAGTTGCAAATTGCCTGCAGTCGCTGACGTCCTTCGTAAGCAATTGTCAGAGACTCAGATCAGAAGAAGAATTCGACCTGGAATGTCGGTGGCGGTTGGCGTTGGAAGCCGAGGGATTACTAACTTACTTATCCTAGTGAAAACAACAGTGGAAAAACTAAAGGAGTACGGCGCCAACCCCTTTATTGTGCCTGCCATGGGCAGTCACGGAGAGGCCGACCCTGAGGGGCAGCGACAGATTCTAGAGGCATACGGTATCACTGAGGAAAGCCTGGGTGTTCCTGTCTTATCCTCCCTCGATGTGGTGGAGCTGGCCCGGACACCCGACGGAGTACCGGTGTACTTTGACAAACTTGCCTTTTGCGCTGATGGGGTAGTCCCTGTGAACAGGGTGAAATTCCATACCCACTTCCGTGGGGAAGTGGAAAGCGGCCTCCTCAAGATGTTAGTCATCGGCTTTGGCAAACATAAAGGCGCTACTGCTGTTCATGCTTGTGGTTTCCATAATTTCCATCGCCTAATACCTGAGATAGGCGCCATTATCCTGGAAAAGGTGCCAGTGCTGTTTGGAGTGGCATCCATAGAAGACGCCTTTGACCAGACAGCGGAAGTGGCAGTCATCGAACCGGGGCAATTCCTAACTCAAGAAAAGAGGATGTTGCGAAGGGCCAAGGAAATCATGGCCAGACTCCGGATTTCGCCGATTGATCTGCTTATTGTGGACGAGATTGGAAAAGACATCAGCGGTGCCGGGTTTGATCCGAATATCGTTGACCGTTTCCCGGGCAAGGGCGGAAACGATCTTGTTACTCCGACGATACATAAGGTACTCGTCTTAAGCCTGACCGAAAAAACACATGGAAACGCTTGCGGACTTGGGTATGCTGACATAACTGTCAGAAGCGTAGTGGAGAAAATCAACCGGGCGGCAACTTATACCAATGCAGTGACCGCTGCCTCTCCTGAAGAAGACATAGATGCGGCGAAGATCCCTTTGTTCCTTGATACTGACAGGGAAGCAGTAGCCCTGGGAATCAGGCTCACCAACAGAACCGATCCGGAGAAGGCACGGGTTGTGAGAATAAAAAACACTCTGCAACTGGAAGAGATCATGATTTCAGAGTCTCTGATAGGTGAGGCGGTAGCAAGCAACTGCCAAATAATCAGCCCTTTGATAGGCATGAGATTCGACAGTCAGGGTAAGATAGAGCCTTTTCTCTGAATCATGTACATAAGAGACGATTTCGGCTTTCCGACGTCCAAAAGATGAACATCGGATAACAGTGGTTAGTACATACCCACACGGGTGCTGAGCAACAACTATGACCATGAAGGAGGATGCGGAGTCAATGAGAACGATCAAAATCGGGTTAGTTGGAAGTGGTTTTGTTACTCATTTGCACTTGAACGCGTTTCGACAGGTGATAGGGATACCTGTGGAGATAGTTGCAGTTGCGTCTCTGGATGATGTCGAAAAGTATGCCAAAGAGCACAATATTCCTAAATACTATGAGGACTACCACAGAGTGTTGGATGATGAAGAAATCGATATAATTGATGTCTGTGTTCCCAATGTCCTTCACAAGCAGGTGTGTGTAGAGAGCGCTGAAGCAGGTAAACACATCATTTGCGAAAAGCCGTTGACAGGGTATTTTGGAGAGAATCTCGACGATAGAACAGAGCGCGTCGGCAAAGTCTCCAGGCTTGAGATGTATAGGAATGCTGTCAGAAATGCAGATGAGATCATGGAGGCAGTAACAAGAAACAATGTTAAACTCTGTTATGCTGAGGATTTTGTCTATGCCCCGCCTGTAGTTAAGGCAAAGAGGCTCCTTAAAGTCGCCGGGGGAACGATCCTGGAACTACGCTCGGAAGAAAGCCACAGTGGCTCACATGCGGCTTACTCTCGTGAATGGAGACTGTCAGGCGGAGGTTCTCTGCTGAGACTGGGTTCCCATCCGCTTGGGCTGGTAATCCATATGAAGAACTTTGAAGGTATGATTAGAGACGGGAAACCCATTAGGGTGAAGTCGGTTACCGCAGAAGTGGGAAATCTGACTCATCTCCCCTCTTTCCAAGAGGAAAAGAAGAAATGGATGGTTGACCGGTGGAAGGACGTTGAGGACTGGGCAGCGGTCTTCCTCACCTTTGAGGATGGAACCAAAGGAGTGGTATTCTCAAATGACATTACCCTGGGAGGAATAGTCAACACCCTCGAAGTCTACTCATCCAATACCGTAATTAAGGTCGACATGGCAGCCAACGATGCTATCAAGGCCTATGCCCCTTCTCCGGAGATATTCGGAGACGAATACATATCAGAGAAGATCGAAACCAAGGCGGGATGGACTTTCCCCTCACCTGATGAAGACTGGATGCGCGGATATCCACAAGAGATGCAGGATTTCGTGGAAGCTGTCTACTATGATCGCGATCCGGTCTCTGACGGGGAACTGGGAAGGCAAGTGGTAGAGGTTACCTATGCAGCCTATCTCTCTGCTGAGGAAGGTCGCAGGATTGACCTGGACGAGTTGGACAAGAGGATAGGAAGATAGGGATACAACTCAAAAAGGAGGCAGAGAAGATGAAAATGAAAGCCGCCGTCAAGGTTGATGAACGAGCAGAATACACAATGCAGGAAATTGAGATTCCAAAGATCAAACCCGATGAAGCCTTGATAAAGGTGAAAACAGCAGGCCTTTGCGGAACCGATGTAGCCATAAGGAATAACACATTCATGGGGCGGCATGGCAGAGTGAAGACCCCGATCATCGCCGGGCATGAATTCTGCGGTGAAATTGTGGAAGTCGGAACCAAGGTCAGCAAATTCAAGGTAGGCGACCGGGTGACCAGCAGCACCATTAGGGGATGTGGAGAGTGTTATGCCTGCAAGATAGGAATCTTTAACAGGTGCAGGTACTGGATTCATCTAGGAATTGACATTCCCGGCTGTTTTGCAGAATACGTTGCTGTCCCGGAAGAGATCCTCTTTTCAGTACCTGACTTCGTTTCAGACGAAGAAGTGTCAGTATTAGAACCTGTCACCACTGCAGTGAGAGCTTTCAGGACCAACCACGTGCCTCCCGGCAGTTTCACAGTAATCTTAGGGCCGGGCCCCTTCGGATTATACATCCTGCAAGCCGCCAAATTGACCGGCCCCAAGAGACTGATTATGATTGGGTTGAGCACAGACAAGGATAGGTTGAAGCTCGCCAAGAACCTGGGAGCGGACGAGGTAATCATGGGCGACCTGGAAGATCCGGTTCAGAAAATCCTGGAGATGACTGCAGGTTGGGGAGCTGACCTGGTAGTCGAAGCCACAGGTAAGGTGGAAGCAGTTACGCAGGCCTTGGAGATTACCAGCCCCGGAGGCCTTTTCCTAATGGGTGGAAGTGGGTTTGGCGGTCAAGAGGTGCGATTCAAGCCCTGGAATGTAGTGCGCGATGAGAAACGAATGAAAGGCTTGCAGGGCTTCACATGGCCTGATTACCTGCTGGCTCTGGATCTATACAAAGCCGGGTCTATTAAAGTGAAACCTATGATCAGCCATATTCTTCCCCTGGAAGATATCAACCGTGCCTGTTCTCTGGTGGAGAAGAAAGAAGCGCTTAAAATAGTCCTCATACCGTAGTAGGCTCACTATTTCACGTGAGGTGATGCTATGCATAAGGGAATTTCAGTTCTGGAGAAGATCCGAGAAGGACGACATGCTTTCAGACAGTCCGAACAGCGGGTGGGGGAGTATATACTCACCCATCCCAGGGAAGTAATCAATCTGCCCATAACCGAGCTGGCGGAGGCAATAGGGGTAAGCGAGGCAACGATTGTCCGGATGTGCAAGAAAATCGGGCTTCGTGGTTTTCATGATTTGAAGATTAGCCTGGCATCGGAGAATGTCCAACCCCTGCAAACAGTCCATGAACAGATTCAAGAAGGTGACGACATTGAATCCATCACAAAGAAAGTCTTTACCGCCAATATTCAGGCGATGAATTCTACGCTCAATGTCTTACCTATGCGGGATTTGAATCGGGCTGTGGATGCCCTTTCTAAAGCAAGACAGATTCACTTCTACGGTGTTGGAGGCTCAGGCTCCATTGCTCAAGACGCAGCTCACAAATTCATGAAAACCGGCAAACCGGTTGCGGCATACAGCGACACGCATATGCAGGTCATGGCTGCTTCTCTCCTTGAAAAAGGCGATGTCGTAGTCGGGATCTCTCATTCCGGGAGTAGCCGTGATATCATTGAAGCTTTGGAGCTGGCTCGGGAGAAAGGGGCAACTACTATCGGCCTTACCCACTATGCTAAGTCACCCATTGACAAGGTACTTGACATAAAACTGTGCACCGCATCTAATGAAACTTTCTATCGCACTGAAAGCACATCATCACGTATAGCTCAGTTATCCATAATCGACGCTCTGTTCATTGGAGTTTCTTTGCGCGATCCGCAAAAAGCAATTGAGAATATCAAACTGACAAGGGAGGCAATAACTCCTAAGCGGTTCTAGCTAATTTCCATTAACATTGATTGCAGCAAGGGGGTCCACAAGGTGAATCGTAGAGTCCTGATTACCCCGCGGACGTTTGGAAAGACAGATCCCATACCGGTTGCTCTTTTAAGAAAAGCCGGTTATGAGCCGGTCTTCAATCCATTCGAGAGGCCGCTTACACAAGATGAGATTATCCCTCTTATCAGAGAAACAGACGG
>JAAZEW010000385.1 GCA_012512055.1 Bacillota bacterium
ACAGTACAGGATACTTGCCTATGAAGACGAGAGTGGCTTGGCTGGCTACGCAGTATTTAAACGATACAAGAATGAGCTTCAGGTTGTAGATTTACTTGCTGTTGACGACACTGACGTGGGCAGACAGTTAGTATCCCAGATTGGACGGATTGCTCAACAGGAACGAGCAGAAGCAGTAAGTATGTGGCTTAATGTCACTCACCCTCTACATAGAGCGTTGGAAAGACTAGGGTTTAGGAATAGCGAGCCAATCACTTATTTAGGCGGTTTGATCCTTCAACCGGAGGCTCTGGATGATTGCGTTTACGATTATCGAAACTGGTACATTACTATGGGAGACTCGGACGTTTACTAGCTGTGCCGCGGTCACCGGGCAGCATTTCTATATGTATCATGAAAGGATTACACGGTATGGGTATTCAACTTGCGATTAAGCGTCTACTTGATGTTGTCATATGTTTCATGATCTTAGTAATCGGTTTTCCCATATATTTGATAATTGCTATACTAGTGAGACTATCATCACCCGGTCCAATATTCTTTGTGCAAGATCGCGTTGGGTTGAATGGTCGGATATTTCAGATGTATAAGTTTCGAACCATGATGGGAGCGCCGGATGAATCAATCATTGTTTGGAGTCAATCAGATGAAGACAGAATCACCAAAGTCGGAAGATTTCTTCGTGACTACGGCCTTGACGAGCTACCGCAAGCTGTGAACATATTGAGGGGGGATATGAGTATCGTGGGACCTCGTCCTCCTTTGCCTAACCAAGTTGAAAACTACAGTGACCATCAGAAGGGCATCTTCAAGATGAGGCCAGGAGTGTTTTCACTTGCGGCGATTAAAGGTCGGCGGTCGATACCTATGGAGGAAAGAATTGAATTGCATGTTCAGTATGTGGAGAATTGGTCTCTAGGATTAGACGCAAAGATACTGTGGAAGGGATTGCTGGTAGTTCTGGGTAGGGAAGATGTTTCCGAGACGGTTGTAGAGGAAAGAGAAGTTTAAGGGCAGTCGAAAACCAACAATCTGACTCTAATCTTTGGAGTCTTTGGGAAGGGCGGTATGCATGCGGATTCTTGTGGTTTCAGCACATCCAGATGATGAAGTAATTGGCGCAGGAGGCACACTAGCTCGTCATGTTGCACAAGGCGACGAGGTCTATTGGTGTGTAGTAACTGAAGGATATAATCCACCTTGGCCGGATGACACGCTTGCGGAAGCAAGGCAACAAATATATGCTGTACAGAGATTTTTGGGAATCAAACAAGTGTCGTTGTGCGGATTCCCAACGGTCAAGTTGAACACTGTTCCTAACATTGAGTTAACCTCAGCTCTACAAACCGTCGTTGATGATGTAAAAGCAGATCTGGTATATACCACTCCGTATTGCGATGTGAATCTTGATCACAGAATTGTCTGTGAAGCTACCATTGTGGCCACGCGCCCGTTACCTGGCAGTACAGTGAAAAGATTACTTTCCTATGAAATAGCTCCTACAACAAGGTTTGGACTGGAACCATTCGCTCCCAATGTATATGTTGATATTTCTGCATTTCTCGATAAGAAGCTTGAAGCCATGGCGTGCTACAAGACAGAATTAAGAGAATTCCCACACCCTAGATCTCTGAAGGGCTTGGAACTGCTTGCACGTGAAAGAGGACTAGGTGTAGGATTACAGGCCGCAGAATGCTTTCAACTAATTCGGGACATTGTGTGAAGCATAGCTGATAATCTTACAAGCCTCGTCTATTACGGATTAGGTGGTATATAGATACAAACCAACTAAACTCTCTTAGAGTCTTGTTAGTTGCGCTTAATAATCACATCGTTAGGAACGAAAGCTTGCGTGTTAAAGCCTTTGACCAGTGTCATATACTGTCAAACGATGTATTGGTCGGCATGACTGTAAACGGGACTCTCCTTGTGATAGGTTATCCTATAGGATTGTGGGATGAAGTCAATAATCTGCCAATAGTGAGAAGAGTCCTTGCGGCTACTCGTCCCGGTGTAGATTACAACGGATTACCTGTATTCCTTGTGGATGCAGCAATATACCCTGGATCGAGCGGCTCGCCTGTTGTGGTACTGAGTGAGGGTATGATTGTTGATGGAGCAAGTCTCATGCTTGGTGCAAATAGACTGATGTTTCTAGGGATCATGCCAGCTGTATATC
>JAAZEW010000161.1 GCA_012512055.1 Bacillota bacterium
CTATCTCAGCCTTGAAGAATCCTATCTTGCTGTACATGTGTAAAGTTTGGAAGCGCCGTATACCGAACGGTACGTACGGTGCTGTGGGAGGTCGGCTGGCCGAATAACGGCCAGCCTCCTACCCGATTCGAAAGGCCTCAAGATCCCCTTGGGTGGCTCCTGCTCTCTAGACGAGCCATGTTCGGACTAACACGTGAAAGGGGGCACTATATGCTCTCTCATAGATGGGCAAGACTCCCATCTAATCCGACGGCTGGCACCAGAGTGCCCGTTGGAACACATATCCAGAAAACATGGCGCTTGCGGAATTCCTGGTGTGTCCCGAGTGAGTGTTGCGCTTCCTGTGATGTCATGGTAGAATTATTTTCGTGATTCTCCATATGATGAGGAGGTAGAGTTTTTTGCCAGTCAACAGATCCGCGATAAAGAAAGCTAGGACATCGAAAGAACGCCAGATGCGAAATGCAGCAGTGAAATCGCAGGTAAAGACTGCGGTAAAGAAGTACGAGGCAAGTCTCGGAGAAGAGGATCTTGCTCGCTGCGCCCGGTTGCTCAGGGATGCAGAAAGCGCTCTTGATAAGGCTGCGAAAAAAGGCGTAATCCACAAAAGTCAGGCAAATAGACGGAAGTCCCGTCTTGCCGAGAGACTCAATGTAATGTCGGAGAAAGCCGAATCCAACGAAGAAGGGCTCGCCTAACAGCGAGGCCCCTCACACAAGCGAAGGGTGAGTCTTTCCAGAATGACATGATCCGGGCTCCCGGAAGTCTTAAGGCCTATATCAGCCTGAACCATTGCGGAGAAAGCATACTCCAGTTCCTCCAGGCGGAATTTGTCTGCCTGGGCAATGCATTTGCCCGCGACAAACTCCTGTACACCCAGGGCTCTCGCTATCTGCCGGCTTGACATCTTCCTACCTTTTAGGGCTTTGGCTCTAAGAATAAGCCGCACCTGCCTGGCTATGAGGCTCAATATCCTAAGAGGTGCCTCTTGGAAAATCATGAGTTGGCGCAGTGAACTCATGGCTTTTGGGGCATTCCGCTCCCCGATTGCATCGACAAGATCGAAAATGCCGAATTCAGGTGTTCCCAGGGCTACAGCTTTCACGTGTTCCAATGTGATTCTTTTCCCCTTACCCAGCGCGATCCCAGCATAATCATATGCCTTCTCAACACCTGCCACCAGTTGTGACAGGTCTGTCCCAAGGACTGTCACCAGATATTCTCCGGCAGCCCTATCCATAATAATCCCCTTAGAACGTGTGTATCCGGAAAGCCATCCTAAGGCCCGATTCGGATAAAGGCGCCGAAACAGCACAGCACGACCCCGCTTGGAGACAGTCTTAAAGAGTGTAGTTCTCGCGTCAATACCGGACGCAACAAGGACTACAACTGTAGTGTCAGGCATTCTGGTCAAAGCTCCGGCAATTGACTTCCGCTTGTCCTCTGAAAAATCGTCAATGTCCCAAATCACGACAACGCGCCGCCCGGAAAGCACCGGCGGAGCCATAATCGCCGAGCCTATGCTGGAGATATCCGCTTCAGAACCACGGAACACAGTGTAGTTAAAATCCGCAAGATCCTTATCCACCACAGCATCAGCCAGTTCCCGGGCCCTCCGGTCGCGAAGAAAGCCCTCTTCTCCATACAGCAAATACACGGGTTTGTATTCCCTTCTCCTGATATCACTTGCTATTACATCCAATGTCGTCGCTCCTTGGTTGTTGTTGTTTGCCGGCCTTTCTGATCCCTATCTTAACCCTTCGCACTGATCATCGCAATCCTCGCTTTTGACTCACTCTATAGAAGCGCTGACTCGCAACTGACCTTGCGCTGAAGCGATATCCGTCACTCCGGACAATCACGGCTCCGTCCAAATCGGTCCGGAAGACCATAGAGCCTGCCGTCTCCAAGGCTGTTACGGTCGCGGGCGCCGGATGTGAGAATGCGTTCGGGCCTACGGATATTACTGACACTTGCGGCCTGACGGAATCTATGATTGCAGGGCTCAGCGCGTCTCTTGCACCGTGATGAGGCACCTTCAACACACTCGCCCCAAGATCTTCTCCCGCACTTAAGAGTGCACTAAGCTGCGCCTCGCCTGCGTCTCCCGTCAAGAGCAAGGTGAACTCGAGAAACTCCATCCTCATGATGAGTGACATAGCGTTGAGTTCTGTTGAAGCATAGCCTGCATGCGTTTGGCAAGAAGTACCGGCACCGGGATTAAGCACGAATATCCGGACACCGTCTCCTACGTCTATGAAGCCGCCTTGCCCAAGTTCAACTATGGGCACATTTCTCTCATCTGCCAGTTCTACCAGGTCATGATCAACATCAGGCACCATGTGTTCAGGGATTTCAGGCTTTATGAGCAATCCCACACGGCATGACTCTATCACTGCAAAAAGGCCTCTGATGTGATCGTAATGAGGATGAGTTAAAACCACTGCATCTATATAGTTTACCCCTTTACGCTTAAGAAATGGCAGGATAGTATCTTTCCCGGGATCCCGCGTGCCGCCCGGCACTCCGCCACCGTCTACCAGAAACGACTTCCCCCCTGCGCTCCGAAGGAAGATTGCGTCACCCTGGCCCACTGCGAGAAATACCACTTCAACCGCAGGACGTTTTGCGATCTGATACACCACAAGCCCTACACAGAGGGCCGGTATTAAGAGGGCAATTGTGTTCCGTCGGCAATAAATGGCTCTTCTCAGACGTCTGGGAGCCCCTGCAATGATAACGCCGAGGCAACACGCGATTACAAGCCAAAGCGGGGGCCGTGTCACTGGAAAAGCTCCGAAGGGAACCTTTGCAAAAAGCCCTATGGTTGTCTCAAGGCCCAGCAAGACCAGACTATTGGCTGCATTCAACGCATAAGCAACCGGCGGGAACACCAGGTTGGCGAAGGTTGCGGACAAACCGATGAGGACTGCCACACCTGCCAGAATTACGCAAGGCACATTGGCGATAATGCCGATAGGCGAAAACACCCCAAAATACCAGGCAATCATAGGGGCTGCCCCTACCTGGGCTGAAACCGACACCGCAAGAGCCTTTGACAAGCGATATCCAAGAGGCCGGAACAGCGTCCTAACCTTAGGATACAGGTGAGTGATGGAAAGGACCGCAAGGAATGAAAGTTGCGCACTTACATCAAAAACGGAATACGGGTTAAGCGCAAACATTACAAGTGATGCCATGACCAATGCGGACTTTGGGGCTATCTTCCGTCCCAAACTTCTGGGAAGAGCTGCAAATGAAAACATAAGAGCTGCTCTTACTATGGATGCACGGAGACCGCACGCGACCGCATATACCCAGATTATGAAGCCGGCAATGGTAAACCTGCATGCAGTTGGAAGCCTGAGGGGCGCAATGAAAGTCATGACTGCCAAAGCTACATAACCTACATGAAGGCCTGAGGCTGCAAAAAGGTGAGATGTGCCCGTAGCTTCCAAGGCAGGCCTCAAATGAGACGGGGCGCTCCCCAACAACATCCCTGTGAGAATCCTTGCATGACGCGGTGCAAGCGTAGAATTACACGTGGCAACTACAGCATCCCTGAACGACTCAGCCGCATTTTGGAGTAGGTTGGGCTTACGGTAACCCAGGATACGGATATCATCCACAGTTTCGACATACAGCGTCCCGTCAAGCCTGCGGTGAGCCATGATCCTCCGCATATCAGGCTCACCCGGATTCAGAGGGGCACCAGGCAGATAGAAGCGCCCCGAGGCCTTGACAATATGACCTTTTCGAAACTTGAGACCGCCTTCGGGCTCGGTAGTTCCTGTGAGAAGTATGCGTATCTCTCGCAGGTCGTTATCGCTCATAACAGCATCTGATATGAGAGTTGCCTTCCATTTTCCTTCATCGTCCACCTCAGGCATGTCAGCGATAATCCCTTGAATCTCCGAAATCCGGCCGGACATAGGTGAAGCAAGCTCCCTCACACTCTGCCTGTGGAACGTGCATGCATTCATGATCAACAAGCCTGAAAGCATTGCGGCAAAGGCATATGCCGCCCACTTGACGCACGCCCTCAAAGTCTCCGGATCTTGAATGAGGAGTCGAACAGGTATGAGGAAACACAAAACTCCAAAGCAACTCCCGATGAAGATTACTCGGGTGCTGCACACTTCTTTGAGAACTACGCCCAATATGAAGAAACAGCCTATAAGGAAAAGACGATCCTCTTCGGACACTCTATTCGACCCCCGGAGTTGTCAATGGACTGTGACTAAATCCTTAAGGTCCGCATACTTTTTCTCGCCTATTCCGGAGATTTTCATGAGATCGTCAGGCTGCTCAAACCTGCCGCCGGCAGTCCTGAATTCCAGTATCCTCTCAGACAATGCAGGCCCAATCCCCGGGAGCCCCTGGAGCTGGCTTCGAGTTGCAGTGTTAATGTTGATCTTTCCTGAGCCGGGAGTACCGGCAACAACATGCGCCCCGCCTGTATCCGGCACAGACACAGATGATATGCACGGGATATAGATCTGCATGGAATCTTGGAGCCTCATAGCCATGTTTACAGCTTCCTCCACTGCGGAGTCGTCAAGCCCTCCGGCGAGGCCCACTGCGTCTGCAACACGCGCATCCTTCTGAAGGATGTAGACCCCCGGGTTCTTGACCGCACCGCACACATGAACCACCAAGTCGTCCGGTTCTTCTTCCGACTTGCATGCCGCGTCACGTTCCCCATCACTGTTCCCGTCACTTCCCACGGTTTGCCCTCTGCTTTCCATTGTGGCGCCACTGGCTGATACAGAATGTGGATAGACAATCAGCGGGGGGCTTATTGCTCTCCTCGCGAGCAACATGACTCCGCCTGCTGCAAGAGCCAGAAGAAGTACGCAGGCAGCAAGTTTCTGCCTTCTTGCGAAATCCCACATAAGATCCACCTACCTCCTCAGAGATTAATGACCATCCTTTTCGTGTGCTATTAGGGGCTTCCACAAGTGGCGCATATCGCCTTCATGAAGGGGGTTATCCCAATGGATGGTTTTTGGATGAGATTTAGGATGGATTTCACTCTAGGCGCAAGTACACAGTAACCCCCACCACCCGGTACTATGCCCAGGGGCGGGGGCAGGGTTGGCAGGCCGGTTGACCCGAGCCGCCTCTTTCACCCTTATGCCGGCTTCTTCCGGTTGTTACGATGTCACGATGTTCACAAGCCTGTCAGGCACGACAAATACGTCACGAATACCCTTATCTTGAATAAGCTCCCGGACCCTGTCGCGGGCAAGGGCCTCCTGTCTCAGATACTCAGAGTCACTTCCCTTAGGCACATGCATCCGGTCGCGGACCCGTCCGTTAACCTGAATTACAACTTCAATTTGCGTTTCAACTAAGGCGCTCACATCCACAGCCGGCCATATCTCTTCATGAATACTAGTATTATAGCCAATCCCATGCCATAGTTCGTCAGTGATGTGAGGGGCAAAAGGCGCAAGCATCAGGAGAACGGTGCGAACAGCCTCTCCC
The DNA here is from genome assembly GCA_012512055.1 of Bacillota bacterium. The sequence continues at coordinate 5,491 of JAAZEW010000161.1, forward strand.
ATAATCTCCATGCCCTCACGTCGGGCCCTTGCCACATCCCTGAACTGGTACATACCGTTGACAAGCTCCATTATTGCTGCAACTGCCGTGTTGAAGCTATACCGCTCCAGGTCTTGCGTGACCTTTTTCAGCGCAGCATGGATCCTCCGGCGCATTTCCTTCTCTTCCGGAGTCAGGCCGGACATCTCCCGTTGCCCACTACCACACTTGGGAAGCTCATTTTGGAACTCATACACAAGCCGCCAGATTCTACCTAAGAATCGTGACGCTCCTTCCACCCCTTGCTCGCTCCACTCCAGATCCCGCTCAGGCGGAGACGCAAACAGTATGAAAAGCCTTGTCGTGTCCGCGCCATAGGTATCCAACATTTCCTCAAGGGGTACTATGTTTCCCTTTGATTTGGACATCTTGGCGCCGTCCTTCAAGACCATGCCTTGCGTAAGCAGGCGAGCAAAAGGCTCTTGGGTCTTAATGAGTCCGATATCAGAGAGAAACATTGTAAAGAACCTGGAATACATGAGATGCAGGATAGCATGCTCCACTCCGCCGGTGTATTGATCCACAGGCAACCAATAGTTGGCTGTGTCAGGATCCCAGGGTTTATCGTCCATCCTCGGACAGGTGAATCTAATGAAATACCACGATGAGCACACGAAAGTGTCCATCGTATCAGTCTCACGCCTTGCCGGCCCTCCACACTTAGGGCATGTCGCGAAAACAAACTCCGGTATATCGTTTAGAGGAGACTGCCCGGTAGGCCTGAACTCCACATTCAACGGAAGTCTGACCGGTAAATCCTCCTCAGGGACTCCCACGATTCCACATGAATCGCAGTATACGATTGGGATGGGAGCGCCCCAGTATCTTTGCCTTGAAATCAACCAATCCCGGAGTTTGTAGTTGACAGTTCGTTTACCTATTCCATTACTCTCCATGAATTCTGCGACCGCATCCTTACCTGCTTCACTTGGCATCCCGTCGAATCCCGGTGAATTCACCATTACCCCGGGCTCCTCGTATGCCTCGTCAACCGCTCCCTCACATTTGCTTTGCTCAGCAGGGACAATGACTGTCCGGACCGGAAGGCCGTACTTCCTTGCAAACTCAAGGTCGCGTTGATCGTGGGCAGGAACTCCCATTACTGCTCCTGTGCCATAGTATGGCAGCACATAGTTTGCGATCCACACAGGAACCTCCCGGCCGGACATGGGATTTATTGCATATGCCCCGGTCGCTATCCCGATCTTCTCCGTATACTCGCTGGTTCTGTCTATCTCACTTGCACGACTTACGTCCGCAATGAACTTCCTCATCTCTTGCTCCCGTTCTGAGCCTGATATTATCTTCTCGACAAGAGGGTGCTCAGGCGCGATCACAAGGTACGTGACACCGAAAATCGTATCATGCCTTGTGGTAAACACCGGGATGTCGTCACCTGTATCCTTCAGTTTGAAGACGACCTCGACGCCTTCGCTCCTTCCAATCCAGTTCTTTTGCATTATCTTGACCTTCTCAGGCCAGCCTTCCAGTGTCTCAAGGTGCTCTAAGAGCCTATCAGCATAATCGGTGATTTTGAAGAACCATTGCTCCAACTCTTTTCTAGTGACCTCTGTATCACATCGCTCGCAAAGCCCCTCTACAACCTGCTCATTAGCAAGGACAGTCTGACATCTGGGGCACCAGTTCACTTGCGCCTTCTTCCTATAAGCAAGACCGTGTTCGAGCAGTTGCAGGAATAGCCATTGGGTCCACTTGTAGTATCCCGGATGACACGATGCCACCTCTCTGCGCCAATCATAACTTAAGCCAAGGCGCATGAACTGGCTGCGCATATGTTTGATGTTATCACCGGTCCACTGAGACGGCTGGATCCCCCGCTCAATAGCTGCATTCTCAGCAGGAAGCCCGAAAGCGTCCCAGCCCATGGGATGGAGGACACAGAATCCGTTCATCCTCCTGAACCTGGCGATTACATCCCCTATGGCATAATTCCTTGTATGCCCCACATGGAGCTTGCCTGAAGGATAAGGAAACATTTCCAACGCGTAATACTTCTGCCTGGCGTCATGTGGATCTACATGGTATATTCCTTCTTCTTCCCAAGCTCTCTGCCATCTGGGCTCCAGTTCTTTGAAATCGTACTTATCTTTCATGTACAATCACCTTCTAAAAAAGAAAAACCCCTCATCTCCAGGGACGAGAGGCCAATTCCCGCGGTACCACCCTTATTAGCAGAAAAAGATGAAAAACTGGTGGAGACGATGGGATTCGAACCCACGACCTCATGAATGCCATTCACGCGCTCTCCCAACTGAGCTACGTCCCCACATTCATCATCTGCTCGCTCATGCCACGCGCATAACGTGCGCTACCCGTCGCAGGCTACTTCCTATGCATCTTGATGCCGCAACACGGCATTTCACCTGCGAGGCTCAAAGGCGAGTTCGGGCCAGGTTCGGCGCCTGCTTTCACCGGTTGCAGGCTCTCTGAAAGCCTCCTGGCTTTCCTACTACTCCTTGTCATTGCCTTCCTGCATATTAACATGTGGGCCTCGGAATACATTGCGATTATAACAGACGTCTTCCTCTAAAGTCAAGTCGACTGAGGGTCCGCCGGGCGGATTACCGGCGCGCCCCTATATAACCGCTCCAGGTCATAGTATTCTCGTTCTCTGGCGTGGAACACGTGAACAATGGTATCCGCATAATCCAGCACAATCCATCCTGCGTCGGAATTCCCGTCTCTCCGAAGAGGCAGTGCACCCATTTCCTTAATGTCATACAGCACCCCTTCAGCTATGGCTCTTACATGCCTGTCCGATGTTCCGCTGGCTAATACCAGGTAGTCGGCGATGATGGTCATGCCTCGGACATCCAAGACGATTATGTCCTCTGCTTTACGAGACCAAGCCGCTTTACAAGCAGCCTCAACAATGGATATCCCGTCTATATTATTCCGCCTCCTGAATTACCGGTTATACTAGTATCTATCATGCCTCGGCCTTGCTTCGTTGACAATAAGGGGCCGCCCCTCAAGTTCAGTGCCGTTCATAGCGTTGATGACGCGCTCGGCGTCCTCTTCTGCCACTTCCACAAATCCGAAGCCGCGCGACTTCTGAGTTACTCTGTCTACGATTACCCTTGATCCTCTCACTTCCGCAACAGCCCCGAAAACCTGACTAAGTTCTTCATCCGTCACTGACCAGGGTAGATTCCCTACGTAAAGGGTCTTTGTCACAATGAGTCACCTCCGCGTGATTATCAAAGGAAAACCAAGGTCAATGCTATGCCTTGGCTCCCTGTCCGCACATATGGATTTCAGATCGTGGCGCAACCTGCTGCACTCCGGTATAGGTCGCGTTGATTCAAACACTCGCCGAATCCCCGATCAGTTCCTGTTTCAAGAATACCTGGTAACCATGGAAGCTGGTAAGGTAAAATCGAGGCCAGGAGGCCTTTTCAATTAGCCAGGCAGTCACTGCCCTATCTCTATGGCACCCAATTCTACCTCCAATTTCTACCGTTTCTATTATTATACCATCGAACCCTTTCCTTGTAAACCACTCTAAAGTCAGATATCGCACACGATTCTCACTCTTCCATCTGTGCCTTCTAGGTATGAGTTCATTAGTTTTCGCCGGTGTTCCGATTGTCTTGGGCGGCCCCGCACGGTACGCACGTTTTCTGAGGTCGGTGATTTCTTTATCAAGGCAACCCGCTTGGGGAGCCGTCCCCGAGTACAACACCGGCAACCCCGCACGTTATTGTACACCTTCTGGAACCAGCGATTACTTATGGTAATTTATTTAGTGTGGCCGGTAAAGCCCAGCCTTATGAATGTAGGTCTCTACATTCGAAGGCAGGAGATAACGGATTGGCTCACCACGTTCCACCCTACGCCTAATGTCCGTAGATGAAATCGCCAGGGCAGGGACTTCCACCATGTAGATGCAGTGAGTTGAATGTAACCTTGCTTCAGTAAGGCGCGTTTCCAGTTCACCGGTGGAACAACCGGGACGCGTTGCCACAATGAAACCGCACTCCTTCAGAAGATCCGTAGCATCCTTCCATGTAAGTATCTCTATGGCAGCATCAGCCCCGGTAATGAAGAATATTTCTGTTTCCGCATCAAGCCGTTCCTTGAAATGCCTCACGGTATCAATTGCGTAAGAGGGCCCGGGCCTGTCCAGCTCTGTTCTGGACACTTCAAAATATGGGTTTGTCACAGTCGCCATAACTGTCATCATGTACCTGTCTGTTCCGGAAGATATCCTTACCCCTCTCTTGTGCGGAGGAACCCCGGCAGGCACAAAAATAACCAAATCCAACGAAAACTCGGTTCTTGCGACTTCCGCAGTGACCAAATGGCCATAGTGTATAGGATCGAAAGTCCCACCCATTAACCCTACCCTTTTAGTGTCTGAGCTTCCACAAGGCGTGATAGTATCCGGCAACTGCAACTGATTCACCCTCCTATCCCACGAACCATGTGGCGACCGGCCACCATGGGCGGGTTGGCATGATCCGTAAGAGATTGCCTGAGACTTTACCTAAGCCAGAGCCGGCGATTAATTATGGTGATCTGCTTGGAGCTCAAGGATCTTAGCTATTGCTTCAAGGAGCTCTTTTACTCCTTCGCCTGTCACCGCAGAAATCGGGTACGTCTCGCATCCAAGCTTGCTCAGGGCAGCTCCGGTTCTTTCATAGTTCTCCTGAGCCATAGGCAAATCCATTTTGTTGCATGCTATTATTGCAGGACGTAAGGCAAGCTCAGGGTTGTAGAGTCTCATCTCTTCATTCACAATCCGGAAATCTCTGACCGGGTCGCACCCTTCGCCCATGCCTGCCATGTCCAAAACATGCACCAAGACTTTTGTTCGCTCTATGTGTCTCAGAAACTCATGCCCGAGACCGGATCCCAGATGTGCCCCTTCAATAAGACCGGGTATATCTGCAGCGACGAAACTCCTGCCGTCACCTAAGTCAACAACCCCGAGATAAGGCCGGGTAGTAGTAAATGGGTAATCCGCGATTTTTGGCCTGGCAGCGGATATCCGCGAGAGAAGTGTTGACTTGCCCGCATTCGGCAGCCCTACGAACCCCACGTCAGCCAGAAGCTTCAGTTCCAGGTCTATCCAGCGCTCCTCGCCGGCAAGCCCCGGCTGGGCAATGCGCGGGGTTTGCCTTGTTGCAGTTGCAAACCTTGCGTTGCCTTTTCCGCCTTTACCGCCGGCAGCCACGACAACAGCCTGTCCAGGCGAAACGAGGTCCGCAATAACCCTTCCTGAAGAGGAGTCGCACACTATCGTTCCCGGAGGGACCTCAATGACAATATCATTTCCGTTTCTGCCATGTTGGTTCTTTCCACGGCCCGGGCGCCCGGCGGATGCCTTGTAGTGCTTCCTGCGACGCAAGTCCATCAGTGTGTGTAACCTTGGAGAGACAGACACGATTACACTACCGCCGTCTCCTCCGTCCCCGCCGTCAGGGCCGCCTGTCGGGACATACTTCTCTCTTCTGAAGCTTACACAACCGGCACCGCCGCTTCCGGCCGCCACATGGATCCTTACGCTGTCAACGAACATCAAAGCCCACCCCAAAGCGGCGCATCTTCCGCAAAATAAGACAAGCAACCCCCGCAGGCAAACACAATCTAGGGCCCCTGCGAGGGTTTCATATCTGAATCTCCAGGCAAATCAATATTCATAACCACAAATCCGATACCACCAAATACTCGCTAAACGCTTTCCATAGCTTCAGGGTAAACGCTTACTTGAGTTCTTTTCCTTCCACGTCTCTCATATGAAACAAGCCCCTCTACCTTGGCGTATAGCGTATGGTCAGTACCCATTCCAACATTCAGGCCAGGGTAAATCTTGGTGCCCCGCTGCCTTACCAGAATACTCCCGGCAGTAACACGTTCACCTGCATACTCCTTAACCCCAAGGCGTTGAGCCTGAGAATCCCTACCGTTTCTCGAGCTGCCTCCGCCTTTTTTCTTGGCCATTATCCTTCACCCCCTGCACCGCAAAGCGCTTACAAAGCGCCTAAAACAGATCAAACTTCTATTTTCTCAATCTGAATTTCAGTATAAGGCTGTCTGTGGCCGTAACGCTTTCTGTAGTTCTTCTTCGGCTTGTACTTGAATACCAGGATTTTTCTACTCTTGCCCTGTGCAAGCACTTTCGCTGTCACGCGAGCCCCGGATATGATCGGATTCCCGATCCTAACATCATCTCCGTCACGTACCAGCAGAACTCTGTCGAGCTCAAGAGTTTCTCCGGGTTCTTCGGAAAGCTTCTCGACTCTTAAGACATCTCCTTCTTTTACCCTGTACTGTTTTCCGCCTGTCTCAATTATAGCGTACATAAATTCTCGTTCTCCTCTCGCTCTGTCTCGCCGAAACCAAGGCACATACACTGTCTGCATGTTTCTCTTTGCCCGTTTCGTGCGGCGGAGCGATAAATGCC